>CAZCPB010000007.1:0-30709 GCA_964500365.1 uncultured Phycisphaeraceae bacterium | reverse complement strand
GGTCGAAGAACCCCTGGATCTGGGCCGCGTGCAGGTCGATCGCCAGCACGCGGTTGGCCCCCGCCGCCGTGATCAGGTTCGCGACCAGCTTCGCCGTGATCGGCACGCGCCCCTCGTCCTTGCGGTCCTGCCGCCCGTACCCGAAGTACGGGATCACCACCGTCACCCGCGCCGCGCTCGCCCGCCGCAGGCAGTCGATGTAGACGAGCAGCTCCATCAGGCTGTCGTTCACCGGCTCGCACGTCGAGATGATCACGTAGCAGTCCCGCCCCCGCACGTCCTCCTCGAGCTTGACGATCAGCTCCCCGTCGGGGAACACCGTCGTCCGCGCCTGACCCACAGGGATCTTCAGGTGGGCGCACACCTTCTCGGCCAGCGCCCGCGACGAGCGGCCCGAGAAGATCTGCAGCGACGTGCCGTTCTGGTTGAGCGTCACGCCACCCTCCCCGCCGGCTCGGCCGCGCGCGACCGGAAGATCGCGTCCACCCGCGCCAGCTCCTCGAGCGTGTTGATCGAGAGCACGTCCTCCGGCGGCACCGCCGGGATCACCTCCACGCGCCGCCCCGCCTTCAAAAGCAGCTCGGGCACGTCCGTGATGTAGTACTCGTTGCTGACCGGGTTCCGCCCCACGCGCTTCAGGCTCTCGAACAGCTCGCGCGCCCCGAAGCAGTAGTAGCTCGGGTTCACCTCGCGGATCTTCAGCTGCTCGGGCGCGCAGTTCTTGTGCTCGACGATCGCCCGGAACCGCCCCTCCGAGTCCCGCGCGATCCGGCCGTACCCCGTCGGATCGTCGATCACGCTGGTCGCCAGCGTGCACGCGGCGTGCGCCGCGCGGTGCGTCTCGATCACCTTCCGCAGCGTCGCCTCGCGGATCAAAGGCCCGTCCCCCGCGAGCACGAAGACCTCGCCGTCCGCGCCGCGGAAGAGCGGCTCGGCCATCATCACCGCGTGCCCCGTCCCAAGCTGCTCGGCCTGTACCGCGAACTCGACGCCCGCGTACCCCGAAAGCGCCTCCCGCACCATTTCCTGCTTGTACCCCACCACCGCCACGATCCGGCCGCACCCCGCGGCGCGGCAGGCATCAACCACCGCGCACACCATCGGCCGACCGCCCACGGGATGCACGACCTTCGGCAGGTCGGACTTCATCCGAGTGCCCTTGCCCGCGGCGAGGATGATGGCTGATGGCGAAGACATGCTGCGGCGTTCTGAGTGCTGGGTGCTGGGTGCGCTCGACTCGACAACCGCTCCCTGCCGGAGCCCGCCGAGCCAACCGCTTTCATTGCTTGGGGCCGATGGGAGTTGCTGGGTGGCCGCTCCACACCGCGGCACCCGGCACGCAGCACCCAGCACTCCCCACGGAGAAAGCTGGTCGACCAGGATTCGAACCTGGACTAACAGGACCAAAACCTGCTGTGCTACCGTTACACCATCGACCAGTGATGGCGACCAGTGACTGGTCTCGAGGGCCTCCGCTGCTGGGGCCCCCCGCGGTCAACGGGAAGCCGGTGCTCCGATCGGACACGCTCAGTCGCGGTCCGAAGGGCCCGCCAAAGGCGGAGTCCAGCGGTGCCGCGGCACGGGTGCCCCCGCATTCCATCGCGGGAGCCGGAGCTGGACCTTCCAATCTGCCGCACGCGGCAAGGCCCCTGACCGCGCCTCGGCGATGCCCGGCCCTTCAGGCCCAAGCCGCTTCCGTCGCGATCGGCTCCAAAATCGAACCGGGAAGTTTAGCGGAGGGGGGGAGGGGGTCAAACGGGCTACACCCGCACCATCCCGAGATACTCCTCGTACCGCGCATCCACCTCGCGCCGCGTCAGCGTCTTCAGCCGGTCCAGGCTGAACGCCTCGATGTTGAAGCTCGCGATCACCGTCCCGTGCGCCAGCGCCCGCCGCACCGACACGAACGACATCGGCCCTGCCCCGAACTGCCCCTGCGAGCCCGCGCTCGCCGAAAGCGACCCCATCAGCCCCCCCGCGAACGTGTCCCCCGCACCCGTCGGGTCCACCACGTTCTCCGCAGGATACGCCGGCAGCGCGCAGATCCCGTCCCGGTGAATCAGCAGGCACCCGTGCTCGCCCTTCTTCACCACCACGAACGTCGGGCCCATCTCCAGGATGTGCCGCGCCGCCGCCACCGAATTGGCCTTGCCCGTCAGCAGCTCGGCCTCGTCGTAGTTCAGCACCAACCCGTCCACCTTCCTCAGCAGCGCATCCAGCTCCTTGCGCGCGGTGTTGATCCACAGGTCCATCGTGTCCGCCACCGCCAGCGCGCGGCTCGGGAAGTTGCTGAGCAGGTCGAGCTGCACCGCCGGGTGCGAGTTCGCCAGGAAAATGAACCGCGAGTCGCGGTACGCCGCCGGAACCTCCGGCGGCTTCTCCGCCACCACGCCCAGCTCCGTGAACAGCGTCTCCCGCGAGTTCATGTTTGTCGCGTACCGGCCACCCCACGCGAACGTCTTTGATCCCCGGCGCGTCTCCAGCCCCGCCAGGTCCACCTGCCTGAAGTGCCCCAGCACCGCGCGGAATTCCGCCGGAAAGTCGTCCCCCACCGCCGCGACCATCCGCACCGGCCCGTAAAAGCTCGCCGCGGCAGCAAAGTACGTGCACGACCCGCCCAGCACCCGCTCGGCCTTCCCCGTGGGCGTGTGAACCGTGTCGATCCCGATGGTCCCGGTGACGATGAGTGACATGGAACCAAGCGTAGAACCGGCAAGCCCGGAGTCGAACTCCACCGTTCGATGTTCGCTCTTCGCCCTTGGCCTTTACGCCGCTCCAGTCTCCTGCTCCACCGCGTACACCATCTTCCCGTCGCGGCAGTCGATGTGCACCGCGAAAAACCCCGGCCTTCCGCCGGGCGTCCGCGGCTGGTGACGGTTGATAAGCGGCCAGATGCACTCGCGGTCGCTCCGCGGCAGGTCGAGCTTCTCGATCTCCGAGGGATGGTGCCAGTCCAGCCGCCCCTCCGGCATCTCGTGCGGCGCAACCCACACCGGCCCCAGCACGCTGTACACGAACATCAGCCAGTGCCCGTGCCCCTCGTACGCCTGCTCGCTCACCATCCCGATCAGGTGCAGCCGCTCGAGGGGCACGTCCAGCCCAGCCTCTTCCCTGATCTCGCGCGCCGCGCACTGCGCCGGCGACTCCCCCAGCTCGACGTCCAGCTTCCCCCCGATCGGCGAATACATGCCGCGATTCGGCGCCTTGTTGCGGTGAAGGAGCAGGATGCGCCCGTCCTTGTCGCGGAGATCGCACAGACACGCAAGCTTGTACGGCAGCGCGGACATGGCACGCAGGGTAGCAACACACCCAGGCGCCGCCGATCCACGGTCCGATGTCCCGCGGCGCCGCGTTCGCCCCGCCGCGCTGCCGCCCCTCCCGACTCCAGCATTTCCCCCCGTCAATCCGATACCCTTGTCCATGTCCCCCGGACCAAAGCGCGCCTCGCCGGGCTTCGATGTCGCCGGCCGATCCGCCTACCTGATCGGCATCGGCGGATGCGGCATGTCGGGCCTCGCCCGCATGCTCCGCGCCCGCGGCGCCCTCGTGTCAGGGTCCGATTCGGCCCCCTCCGAAACTACCGCGGCACTCATCGCCGCCGAGTTCGAGGTCGGCTTCGACCAGTCCCATCCATGGCTGCCCGACGCCTGCGACCTCGTCGTCGCGTCGGCGGCCATCAAGCCAACCCACCCGCAACTGCTCGAGGCCGAGCGTCGCGGCATACCAGTCCTGTCCTACGCCGAGGCCCTCGGCAAGTGCATGCTCGGACGCACCGGCATCGCCATCGCCGGAACCCACGGCAAGTCCACCACGACGGCCATGATCGGCGCCGCCCTCACCGACGCCGGCCTCGACCCCACCGTCATCGTCGGCGCCACCTGCGCGCAACTCGTCGCCGGCAGCTTCAAGGGCCCGGGCCAGCCCGCCGGCTTCCGCCTCGGCTCCCAGGCGATCCCCGCGGGCCAGTGGCTCGGCCGCCCCGGCCTGCTCGTCGCCGAGGCCTGCGAGTTCAACCGCTCCTTCCACCACCTGCACCCCACCGTCGCCTCGATCAGCTCCGTCGAGGCCGACCACCTCGACGTCTACGGCAGCCTCGAGGCCGTGATCGAAGCCTTCCGCGAGTTCGCCTCCCGCCTCCCCGACGCCGACCACGGCGGACGCCTCTTGATTTCCCACGACGGCGCCCACCGGCGCGAAGTCACGGCGGGCCTCGCGTGCAAGGTCGAGACCATCGGCTTCAACCCCGAAGCCGACTGGGTCATCGGCTACGAACCCTCCTCGCGTCTGGTCACCCTCACCCACGCCGGGCACCCCGTCGCCCGCTGGACCATGCGCCTCCCCGGAGCCCACAACGCCTTCAACGCCTGCGTCGCCCTCGCCCTCTCGACCATGGTCGGGGCCGAGGCCCAGGCCGTCGCCCGTTCCCTCGCCGAGTTCCGCGGCGTGGACCGGCGCGCCCAGCTCCTCGGCGAGCGCCCCCACCCGCTCGGCGGCTCCGTCCGCGTCTACGACGACTACGGCCACCACCCCACCGAGGTCGAGACCACCCTCCGCGCGCTCCGCGAGTTCGAACGCCCCGAAGAACGCGGCGGGCGGCTCATCTGCGTCTTCCAGCCCCACCAGCACTCCCGCACGCGCCACCTCCTCGAAGAGTTCGCCGCCGCGTTCGGCTCGGCCGACATCGTCATCGTCCCGCACATCTACTTCGTGCGCGACTCGATCGAGGAACGCCAGAAGGTCACCGCCTCCGACCTCGTGGACCGCCTCCGCCAGCGCGGCGCCCGCGCCATGCACCTCTACCCCTTCGAGGCCATCGTCGAGCAGCTCGAAAACCTCTGCCAGCCCGGCGACCTCCTGGTCGTCATGGGCGCGGGGCCCGTGTACGAGGTCGCCCACGGATACCTCCGGACGGCCAAGAATGAGGCGCCACGCCCCGCGGCCCGCGCCGCGGCCCGCGTGCCCAACGGCAAGCCGCCCGCCCCCTGAGCACCCGTGAGCGCCGCCGCCGACACATCGACCCGCGCGCCACTCGCCGTCGAACCCGACGCGCCGATCCCGACCTGGTTCAAGGTCGGGGGCGGCGCCGACCGGCTCGCCCGCCCGGCCACGACCGCTCAACTCGCCGACTGCCTCCGCGCCGACCCGGACCTCCGCGTGCTCGGCGACGGCGCCAATCTCCTTGTCGATGACGACGGCGTCGGCGAACTCGTCGTCGCCCTCGCGGGCGAGTTCACGCGCACCGAGATCGACCGCCGCGCCGGGCTCGTCCGCGTCGGCGCCGGCGTGAACCTCCCCCGGCTCATCAACCTCTGCGTCCGCGAGGGCCTCGCCGGCCTCGAAGGGCTCGGCGGCATCCCCGCCTCGATCGGCGGCGCGCTCGTGATGAACGCCGGCGGCGCCTACGGCCAGATCGCCGACGCCGTCGCCCGCGTCCACGCCCTCGACCGGCACGCGCGCGAAGTCACGCTCGAACGGCCGGACATCGGCTTCTCCTACCGCCACTCCGGTCTCAACGCCCTGATCATCACGAGCGCCGAGCTCCGCCTCAGCGACGCCGACCCCGCCGCCCTCCGCGAGAAGCACAAGGAGGTCATGGCCTACAAGAAGCGCACCCAGCCCATGGCCGAGAACTGCGCCGGCTGCGCCTTCAAGAACCCCACCCTCGCCGCCGACGTGGAGGGCATCGGCGCCGCCGGCCAGCGCGTCAGCGCCGGCATGCTCATCGACCGCGGCGGGTGCAAGGGCCTCACCCTGAGGACCGCGTTCGTCAGCGACCGGCACGCCAACTTCCTCGCCGCCCGCGACGGTGGGCGCGCCCGCGACGTGATCGAACTGATGGACGAGGTCCGCCGGCGTGTCCTGGACCGCTTCGGCGTGATCCTCGAGAACGAGGTCGTCGTCTGGAGGCGCGCCGCGTGAGTCCCAGGCGCAACGGCGACCGGCTCCGCGTCGCGGTCCTGGGCGGCGGGCCCGACTCCGAGCGCGAGGTCAGCCTCAACAGCTCGCGCGCCATCGCCGCCGCGCTCATGGAAAGCGGCCGCTTCGATGTCTCTTTCCACGAGGTCGCCCGCGTCACCGCCGCCGACCTCAAGTCGATCCCCGCCGAGGCGCTCTTCCCCGTCCTCCACGGCGGCTTCGGCGAGGGCGGCCCACTGCAGGACCTGCTCGAGGAAGACGGCCGACCCTACGTCGGCTCCGGGCCCGCCGCCTCGCGCCGCGCCATGGACAAGGTCGCGACCAAGCTCGCCGCCGTCGCGGCCGGCGTGCCCACCGCCGAGAGCGGCATCTTCGATGTCCGCGACGAACGCTCGTTCATCGGCCTCCCCGCCGTGCTCAAGCCCGTCCACGAGGGCTCGAGCGTCGGCGTCCACCTCTGCCGCAAGCAGTCCGAATGGGACAAGGCCCGCGCCGCCGTCGCCGGCGACATGCGCGCCCTCCCCGGCCGCGCCTACATGGTCGAGCGGCTCATCAAGGGCGCCGAGCTCACCGTCGGCGTCCTCGACCCCGGCGGCGACCGCCAGGCCGCCCTCCCCCCGATCCGCATCGAGCCCGCCGCGGGCTTCTACGACTACGAAGCCAAGTACAACCGCGACGACACCAGGTACACCGTCGCCCCCCCGGACCTGCCCCCCGGCGTCGCCGACACCATCCGCGACCGCGCCCTGACGATGGCCCGGGCCCTGGGCGTCCGCCACCTCTGCCGCGTCGACTTCCTGCTCGACGCCGACGCCCGCGCCTGGCTCCTCGAAGTCAACACCATGCCCGGGTTCACCTCTCATTCGCTGTTCCCCATGGCCGCGCGCCACGTCGGCACCGAGATGCCCACCCTCTGCGCCACACTCGTGGACCTCGCAATCCGCGATGGCGGAAGCCCCTCGCGGCCGAAAAAGAAGAAGTAAACGCCCTCCCCCCTCCCAGAGGGAGGGGGCCTGGGGGTGGGTTTGCCCGCGCACGGAAGGCCCACGTAACGGCCCGCGCGACTCCCCTCCGCCCGGCAACCGCCAAGTGCTTTGCCTGGGCGCATCTGGGTCATCTGTGTCTGCCTTTCCCGCTTTGCATCCTCTGAAACCGCAGGGAGATCGACCGAATGCCCCGCCCCAAGAGCAGCGCCGACTGGTCCCGCGCCGCCGGCGCCGTCTCGACCACGTTGACCGCCTTCCTCGTCCTCGGCCTCCTCGCCGGCCTAACCGCGGGGCTCGGGCCCCTCGAAGCCCGCGCCGCCAAGGTCACCGGCATCAAGCCCCCCACCGTCACCATCGCCTGGCCGACGTGGCAGGCGCCCGACGGCACCGTCACCACCTGGCTCGACGAGAGCTTCCAGGAGCAGATCCTCCAGCGCGCCACCGCCGCCATCGACCCCGGCGAGGGACCGACCGGCGCCTTCCAGCGCGACACCCTCATGGCCATCGCCGAGTCGATGCGCACCAGCGGCTGGTTCGAGGGCACGCCGGTAATCACCCGCCGCGCCGAGGGTGAGATCCACGTTGCCGGCCAGTGGCGCATCCCCGCCGCCGTCGTCCGCAACGGCAGCAAGGACCAGCTCGTCTCCTGGTCCGCCATGCCCATGCCCGTCGAGTACCCCGCCGCAGAATTCGCCCGGTCGCGCGGACAGACCGTGCTCGTGGGCGTCGCCGCCGCGCCCCCGACCGACGCCGCAGGCCTGCGCGACTTCACCGCTCCCTGGCCCGGCGAGGACCTCCGCGCCGGCCTCGAACTCCTCGCCCTGCTCTCAAAGCAGACCTGGAGCGCCCAGGTCGCCGCCATCGACGTCGCGGGGTTCAACGCCGTCCGTGAGCTGGCCATCATCACCCGCCGCGGCGGGCGCGTCGTCTGGGGCGGCCGCCCCGACGAGCCGCGCCTCGGCGACATCGCGACCGCCGCCAAGATCGCGCACCTCGACCAGTTCAACCGCAGCTTCGGGTCGATCGACGCCGGGCGGACGCACGTCGAGATCTGGGGCGTGCAGCCCCTCGAGATCAACGTCTCGGCCTCGCGCCAGGCGCCGTAATCCCCGCCAATCATCACGCGATGTCCGAGGCGCCGCAAGCTGCTTCCCCCCCAGCGCCGGCGCCCCGCGCCAAGCCCGACCGCTGGGCCCACCGCCGCACCGAGCCCCGGCCCCTCGCCTTTCTGTGGACCAGCTTTCTCGCCGTCGCCAGCGCCGTCACGCTGGTGACGCTCGTCACCCAGGGCGCCACCGGGCACGACGCCTACCGGCCCGCGGCACAATCGCTCTTCGCCGTCATGGGCGCGGGCCTGTGCCTCCTGTGGCCGATGCTCCGCCTCAGCCAGCCCCTCGCCCCCCGCCCCGTCGGCGCCGCGGTCGCCAAGGACATCGCCGTGCTCATCACGCCCGCCCAGGCCGTGCTCTGGCCGCAGGCCATGTTCTTTCTCGCCGCCTGGCCGCTCGAAGTCATCGGCGCCTGCTCCGCGATCCTCGCCGCGTGGACCTTGCTGGTCGGCGCGGTGCTCAGCGCCGCGCTCGCCCACGTCGGCCTGATCGAATCCTCACGCGCAGGGCGGACCGCAGCCGCCCCCCGCGCGCTGTGGACGCTGGCGATCGTCGCGCTTGTTTCCGCCGGCCCGCTCCTGGGGCTCGGAGCGCCCGCCCCGACCGGCGCACCGGGGACCACGCGCGATGCGAACCTCGCCATGCTCGCCTCGCCCGTCACCGCGATGCTCGAGATCACCTCGCCGCGCCCTTGGTCCGGGCAGGCCGCCGCCGCGCTCCCCGTGCACTGGCGGGCGGTCGGCGTCACCTCGGCGCTCGCCGTCCTGGCGTGGGTGGCCGGCTCCGGGCTCCGACGCCGCTACGCCCGTTCCCTCCCGCCTCCCACTGGCCCCGGCGGACCGGATGGCATACAAACATCGGAGAGCAACCCCCTACACAGCGCGGACACGGTCGTGACCGGCTCGGGATCGGCCGAGACCGGGGGCGTGACGCCGCCGCACGGGAGCGACACCATGGAGCTGGTCACCAAGGCCGATCGTGAAACCGTCGAAAAGCGCCTGGCCGATCTCATCGCCAACCGCCCCGTCATCACCCAGCGCATCGCCGAGGCCCGCGCCCACGGCGACCTCCGCGAGAACGGCGACTACCACGCCGCCCGCGAGCAGCAGGGAATCGACGAGGCCGAGATCCGCCGCCTCGAGCAGCGCCTGGCCAACATGACCGTCATCGACGAGGGCATGGCCAAGGCCGTCGAGGGACTCGTCGTCGTCGGCTCGACCGTGCGGCTCCGCGATGTCGACGACAACGACACCGACCTCTTCAAGCTCGTGGGCGAGGCCTCCAACCCCCCGCCCGCCGACTACGTCGAGGTCACCGTCACCAGCCCCATGGGCGAGGCCCTGCTCAAGTCCCGCGTCGGAGACACCATCCGCGTCAACGCGCCGCGCGGGGTGAAGCGGTTCGAGATCATCGAGATCCTGTAGCTCCGGAGCGAGAAGCGTCAGCGCCCGACCGGGCCGGCGCTCTCGCTCGATACACTCACGGCGTGACCGACCCACGCCCACGACTCTGCGTCGTCGGTTCCCTCAACACTGACCTCGTCGTTCGCTCGCCCCGCCTCCCCGCTCCCGGCGAGACGATCCTGGGCGGCCCGTTCACCACTTCACCCGGCGGGAAGGGCGCCAACCAGGCCGTCGCCGCGGCACGCCTCGGCGCTGCGGTCTCCATGATCGGCGCCGTCGGCCCCGACGCTCACGGCGCCGCGCTCCGCGCGGCGCTCGAGCGCGAGGGCGTCGATCTCGCGGGCGTCCGCGACGCGGACGCGCCCACCGGCGTCGCCCTCCCGCGGCGAGAACACCATCGTCGTCGCCCCCGGCGCCAACGCCGCGCTCACGCCCGCCGACATCGACGCCCGCCGTCGGCTCATCGTCGCCGCTGACGTACTCGTCATGCAGCTCGAATGCCCGATCGACGCCGCGGCCCGCGCCGCCGGGATCGCCAAAGACAACGGCGTCACCGTCGTGCTCAACGCCGCGCCGGCCCGCCCGCTCCCGATCGACCTCCTCGCCCTGGTCGACGTGCTCGTCGTCAACCGCGTCGAGGCCGACGCCGTCGCCCGCGGGCGAGACCTCGACGCCATTGGGGTTCCCACCGTCGTGGTGACGCGCGGCCCGC
Organism: uncultured Phycisphaeraceae bacterium; assembly: GCA_964500365.1. Classification (GTDB taxonomy): domain Bacteria; phylum Planctomycetota; class Phycisphaerae; order Phycisphaerales; family UBA1924; genus CAZCPB01. The sequence continues at coordinate 20,583 of CAZCPB010000007.1, read as the reverse complement.
AGGGCGCGACGATCGTGCGGCGCGCTTCGACCCGCCACGTCGCCGCGTTCGCCGTCAGCGCGATCGATTCCGTCGGGGCCGGCGACGCATTCGTCGGCGCGCTGGCGACGCGCTGGGCTGTTCACCAGGCCGCCTCGATGCTCGACGACGCGGGCATCGCCGACGCCATGTGCTGGGCCTGCGCCGCCGGCGCCCTGGCCACGACACGCCCCGGCGCCATCCCCTCGCTCCCCCGGCGCGAGGAAGTCGCCGCGCTCCTGCGAACAATCAGCGCGGCACCCTGAGACCCGCCATGGAACGCCTCGACCTCAACGGCACCTGGCAGATCCGGCACGACCCCTTCAACGCCGGGCTCGTGTGGCGCTGGCCGACCAGCCCGCCCGAAGAAGGCTGGCGCGTCATCCAGGTCCCGAGCGCGTGGCAGAGCGTCCTGGGCATGGCCGCCAATGGCGTCGCGTGGTACCGCCGAACCCTGCCGCGCGAAGTCCTCGACTGGGCGACCGACGAACTCACGCGGGTTCGACTTCGCTTCGACAGCGTCGCGACCGACTGCCGCGCGTGGGTCAACGGCGTCGAGGTCGGCCGGCACGTCGGCGACTACCTGCCGTTCGACTTCGACATCACCGAGGCGCTCCGCGCGGGAAAATCTTCCGAGCCGACGCTCATCGTCCGCGTCGATCAGGTCCACGCCCCGCGGCCGGTCAGCGGCACCGTCACCGAGAACGGGCACGTCGCCAAGGGCTTCCACGATGTCCTCAGCGCCCAGCACGCGGGGATCTGGTGCGGGGTGAGCCTCCGCAGGACCGGCGTCAACTGTGCCGTGCCCGACGGCGTCCGCGTTCTCGCCGACCCGAAATCTCGACGCGTCCGTTTCCACGTGGAACTCGCCCAGCCCGGGCACCTGCCGGCAGGAACCGCCCCGCCCGCCCCGGTCGTGACGTGTTCCGTCTTTGACCCCGACGGCGACCACATCGGCGGCGGACTCTGGGAGGGCCAGGCCGGGCAGACGCTCTTCGAGTTCGACGAAGACCTCGACGAGACCCCGGCGCTCTGGTCGCCGGACTCGCCCGCTCTTTACACGCTGAAACTCGACATCGGCGACGCGGTCGCCGGACGCGCCGGCGTTTTCGAGCACCACGAACTGCGGTTCGGCTTCCGGACCATCGAGACCGGCGGCCCGGACAACCGGCGGATTCTCCTGAACGGCTCTCCCCTGCTGCTCCGGGGCGTCCTGCACTGGGGCCACGAGCCGTACCACATCGCCCCCGCCCCGCCGCCGGCCCAGGTCCGCGAGGAGTTCGCCCGCCTCCGGGCCCTGGGCTTCAACTGCGTCTGTCTCTGCATGGTCTACATGCCCGAGCATTTCTACGAAATCGCCGACGAGACGGGAATGCTGATCTGGCAGGAACACCCCCTCTGGAAGGCCCGGCTCGACCCCCTGTTCCACGTGGAATATGTCCGCCATTTTGCGCGCTTCATGCGGCGCGACGCCCGCCACCCCAGCGTGGTCCTGGTGAGCGCGACCTGCGAGCACGAGGCCCTTGACCCTGAGTTTGCCGCGGCGTGGTGGAACCGGGCGAAGGAAACGCTTTCAGACCGGCTCCTGCAGACCCAGACGGCGTTCCTGGCCTGGACCGACCCGCAGAAGACCGACCTCCACGACGAGCACGTTTACGACAGCACCGGGCGCTGGGCGGGCTTTCTCGAGGACATCCGCGCCGCCACGGCGGGACTCCCGCCGAAGCCCTTTGTCATGGGCGAGACGATCATCGCCAACCACTGGCCGGACATCGATCTCGGTAAGCGCTTTCTGGTGGAACACGCCGCGTCCGGCCGCCCGTGGTTCTTCACGCGCGGGTTCGAGGAGTGCGCCGCGTTCGAGGAACGACTGGCCTCCGATCGCGGCGTGCAGGCGCTGGCGCGGTTCAGGAGGCGCGCCGACCGCTGGGCGCGCCAGCTCCGAAGGAGCCAGTGCGAGATGCTCCGCGCCGACCCCGCCAACGCGGGCTGGGTGATGAACCATGTCCGCGATGTGCCGGTCTGCCGCTGCGGATTCAAGGACGACTACGAGCGCTGGCGGTTCGAGCCGGGCGAGACGCGGGCCTACCTCTCGGACCGCGCGCTGCTGCTGCGCACGCCCGAGTGGCTGGGGGGCTTCGCGGGCGGGACGCCGCTGGTGGCCGAGGTCGGCGTCTCGAACTTCTCGCGCGCCGACTTCGCGGGCGAGGTCTCGCTGCTGGTCGGCGCCGGCGAGGGCCGCGAGGCGGGCGCGATCCCGCTCGCGGCAGGCCGGGGCGAGGTGGTCTTCGCGGGCGCGGTGCTCGAACTGCCGCGGGTCGAAGAGCCGCGCCGACTGCGACTGGAAGCGCGGGCCGAGGGATCGCCGTCGAACGCGTGGGACCTGTGGATCCTCCCCGAGCCCCGGGACGCTCCGCACGGCGCGGCACGGCTCGGCGGCCTCGAGTTCACCGCGGCCGAGCGCGAGCCCGAGTTCGAGGAGCGCGCGTACAGCAGCGGGTGGGGCCTGGCGTGCCGCGCGTGGTCGCCGCGCCTTCCTGACACGCGCGAACTCGCGCCCGGCCTCCGCGCGATCGATCCCGACGGGAGCGTGCCGTCCGAAGTCTCCGTCCTGCTCACGCACCGGCTGACGGCGCCGATCGCCGAGTATCTCAACCGCGGCGGTCGGGTCGTGCTGCTGGCGTCGCGCCATGCGGGGTCGATCCCGTCGCGCTTCGTCAATCTCTACGCGGGCGTGCCGCTCGTGCCCGAGAGCCCGATGTTCGGCGTCACCGACGGCGAGTGGGTGTGCGACCTTCTGCGGCACGACCTGACGCAGCGGAGCACGCGCGGGGTCGCGGCGGAAGAACTGAAGATCGGGGGCGCGATCGAGCCGATCGTGCGGCTGGTGCAGACGCACGATTCGGGCCTGCCGCGCCCGGTCGAGATGGCGTTCGCGGCGCGTGTGGGCTCGGGCGCGCTGCTGGTGAGCACGCTCGACCACTCGACGGCCGCGGGCCGGTACGTGCTGGGCCGGATGCTGGAGGCGGCGAGGTCGATGATCCGGCCCGCGACGCCCGCGCTCGACATCTCCCGTTGGATCCCGGCGCGGTAACGACCCGCCGTATCAGTCCACCATCTTGACGGTCACGCTCCCGTTGCTGGTGCGGATCTTCGAGGGCTTGCCGCCCTCGCCGAAGGCCAGCGTGGCGCTGCGCTTCTGGCGGTCGAGGATCTTCACGGCGCCGCTGTCGGGGAGCGCGAGGGAGCCGTTGCTGGTCTTGATGGTCAGCTCGCCCGCGAAGGCGTGGCCGACGGTGAGCTCGATCGCGCCGTTGGAGGACTCGAGCTCGACCGGGCCCGCGGACGCGGAGGTGAGCGCGAAAGTGATCTTGCCGTTGGAGGTCTCGGCGACGGCGGAGCCCGAGACCGCCTCACCGACGATGGCGCCGTTGCTTGACTTGAGCCTGGCGTCGCCGTCGTGCTCGCGGATCGTGATGCGCCCGTTCGAGGTGCGAAGCTCGGCGGTACCGGCGGCGCCCTTGAGCGAGAGCGCGCCGTTGGAGCTGCGGAGCGTCACGCCGCGCACGTCGGGGAGCGTGATCTCGAAGCTGCACCCCTCGTTGCCCTCGCGCCGGTCGTCCGGCCACTGGACGTAGATCTTGAGCGGGCCGTCCTCGGCGCGCTCGGCGAGGACCCTGGTTGCATCGAGCCGCTCCTGCGTGCGGGCGCGGACCTTGGCGACCACGGTGACTTCCTTGGCGCTGCTGTCGGTCTCGACGCTGATCGCGCCGTTGCTGCTCTCGACCGAGAGCGACGAGCCGGCGACGTGGGCGATGGTGCTGGTGCGCCGCCCCTCGACGGGCGGATCCAGCAGGCCGCAGCCCAGCGCGGGGAGAGACAGGAGGCCCGCGCCCAAGACGGCGAGGGCGCGGCGGAAGATTTCGCGGCGCGGCGGTTGGCGGAGCGCGTCGGTATGGCTGGCGTTCATGAATCCTCCTCGGGTCTTGGGGCGCCGATGTTCTTGGGAATCGGGGCGGGGCGGCTTTCAGCAGTCTACCGTCGCCGTGGGGTTCGAGTCGTGTCGCGCCCGTGGGCGCTGAGGGGAGCACCCTGAGGTATGTCGAGCGTTCGCCAGTTCACCCGCGTGGTCCACGGCCGGGCGGTCCGGTTCCGCGCCGACGGTGAGGCATCGCTCATCGGCGAGCGGGCCGCGCGGTCGCGCGACCCGGCGCACCGGGCCCAGCCGCTGCCGCCGTTCCCCGCGCTGATGCGCGAGCCGGTCGCGATCGGCAGCGCGGCGGCCGGGATCGGCGCGCGCCCGCTCTTCGCGGACGCGGGGCGCCGGCGGCTCGTGCTGATCGAAGGGGAGCCGGGGACGAGTTACTACGGTACGGGCGAGGTGTGCGGGCCGCTCGAGCGCTCGGGCCGGTCGGTCACCTGCTGGAACACCGACTGCTCGGGGTACGACCACCGCAGCCCGTCGCTCTACCAGTCGCACCCGTGGGTGCTGGCGGTGCGGCGCGACGGCACCGCGTACGGCGTGATGGTCGAGACGACCTATCGCTGCCGCGTGACCACCGACCGGGGCATCCTGTTCGAGTGCGAGGGGCACTCGCCCGCGGTGATCGTGATCGAGGGCGATTCGCCGCAGGACGTCGTGAAGCAGATCGCCGCGTTGACGGGTTTCATGCCGATGCCGCCGAAGTGGGCGCTGGGGTACCAGCAGTGCCGGTGGAGCTACGAGCCGGAGGCGCGGGTGCGGGCGCTGGGTGAGGAGTTCCGGCGGCGGCGCGTGCCGTGCGACGTGATCTGGCTCGACATCGACTACATGGACGAGTTCCGCTGCTTCACGTTCGACGCGGCGAAGTTTCCCGACGCGGCGCGCCTGAACAACGACCTGCACGGGATGGGGTTCAAAGCGGTGTGGATGATCGACCCGGGGATCAAGGTCGATCCGGGGTACGGGGTGTACGACGACGGGCACGAGGGCGGGCACTTTGTGATGCGCGCGCGCCTGGATGAGTACCACGGCGCGGTGTGGCCCGGGGCGTGCGCGTTCCCCGACTTCACCCGCGCGCGGACGCGCGAGTGGTGGGCGGGGCTGTACGGCGACTTTCTCGCGCACGGCGTCGACGGCGTGTGGAACGACATGAACGAGCCGGCGGTGTTCGACGGGCCGGGCAAGACCATGCCCGTGACGAACCGGCACGACGCCGACGCCGAATTCGGCGGGCCGGGCGTGCACGCCCGCTTCCACAACATCTACGGGATGCTGATGGCGAGGGCGACGCGCGAGGGGATCGCGCGGGCGAGGCCCGGGGCGCGGCCCTTCGTGCTGACGCGGAGCAACTTCCTCGGCGGTCAGCGCTACGCGGCGACGTGGACGGGGGACAACGGCAGCACGTGGGCGCACCTGCGCTGGTCGATCCCGATGGTGCTGAACCTCGGGCTCTCGGGGCAGCCGTTCAGCGGGCCGGACATCGGCGGCTTCGAGGGGAACGCGACGCCGGAGCTGTTCGCGCGATGGATGGGGATCGGGGCGCTGCTGCCTTTCGCGCGCGGGCACTCGATCAAGGGTTCGCGCGACCACGAGCCGTGGTCGTTCGGCGAGGAGTGCGAGCGGGCCTGCCGCGGGGCGCTCGAGCGGCGCTACCGGCTGGTGCCGTACCTGTACACGCTGTTCTGGGAGGCCCACACGACGGGGATGCCGATCGCGCGGCCGGTGTTCTTTGCCGACCCGTGCGATGCGACGCTGCGGACGGTGGACGATGCGTTCCTGCTGGGAGGGGATGTGCTGGTCGTGGCGAGCGTGATGAAAACGCGCGGGGCCGCCGATGGTCCGCCGCGCGGGAGCGTGTTCGCCGACTGGCGCCGGTTCGAGCCTGCACCGGAGTCGGCCCCGGATCTGCCGGCGCTGTTCGTTCGCCCAGGGGCGGTCGTGCCGACGGGGCCGGGGATGCAGTTCGTTGGTGAGAAGCCGTTGGACAGGCTGACGCTGGTCGTGTGCCCGGACGCACGGGGGCGCGCAGAGGGGGTGGTGTACGAGGACGCGGGGGACGGGGCGGTGGACGGGGAGTTGACGAGGTTCGTGTTCAAGGACGGGGCGCTGCGTATCGAAGGACGCTCGGACCGGGGGATTGATGGATTCGAGGTGGTCGTGGTGTGAGGGAGAGGGGATTCACCACAGAGGGCACAGAGGGGCACAGAGCAGAAACAGAGCCGCGACGGTCAGGGAGCGGAGAGAGGACGGGCGACGGCGCGTGGGTACCGTGACCGTGCGGGGCGCGGCACGCTCGATCACGGGCGGAGAAGGGATTCGGCGCGGTGCGCGGCCAAGAGGATGAGGGTTTGGCGCCATCGTCGCTGCGTACCACACAGGCCGCGGATGCATCGCCCGGCTCAAGCCGCGGTCCGGGGAAGCCCGTTGAAACGGGCTGAAGACCGAGTGCATGGGAAGCTGGAGATGGTCGCCTGTATACCACCGCTGAAGCGGTGGCCTACGAGCGAGCAAGCCCGCTGAAGCGGGCTAAGGCGCGGCCGCGGCGGTGATCAGGCGTTGGGCCCATCAACCACGCCCGCTCCCGGCCTTCCGTCGTTGTTCGGCATTGGATGTGAAGAGCGCGGCAGCGCGGTGTGGTGGTTCTCATGGCGCAGTCGGGCGAACGGCCCCAGGGACTGGAGTCCCCGGGTTCTGTAGACTGGCGCGCATGTCGTCATTTCTGTCGTCGCTCGCCGATCTCTCCCGACTCTCGAACGCGCAAACCCGGTCGATCTCGGCTGAGAACCCCGACGGCCGTAAGTCCGGCGGCGCGCAGGCGTCGCCCGGGGATCCGGGCACGACGCCGGCAGCGAGCGAGATGGGCAAGGGCTGGAAGGTGCGGCCCTGCCTGCGTGACCTTCAGCCGGGTCAGACCGTGACGCTGGCGGACATCAAGGGGCCGGGGGTCGTGCAGCACATCTGGTGCACGGTGCTGACGGACGTGCACCGCTGCCTGGCGCTGCGGGTGTACTACGACGACCAGACGCACGCGTCGGTCGAGTGCCCGCTCGGTGATTTTTTCGCCAACGGGCTCGACGGGCTGGCGCTCGTGAATTCGCTGCCGGTCGCGGTGAACCCCAAGGGTGGCATGAACTGCTACTGGCCGATGCCCTTCCGCGGGCGCGTGCGCATCACGATCACCAACGACGGGCCCAAGCCGGTCAACGAGTTCTTTTACCAGATCACCTACGCGCTCCAGGACGTGCCCGACGACGCGGCGTATTTCCACGCGTCGTGGCGGCGATCGATGACCACGCGCGAGAAGCCCGAGCACGTGATCCTCGACGGCGTGAAGGGGCGCGGGCACTACGTGGGGACGAGCGTGGTGTGGGCGCAGCTCTCGACCGGGTGGTGGGGCGAGGGGGAAGTCAAGTTCTTCATCGACGGCGACCCGCACGACTCCCCCACCATCTGCGGCACGGGCACCGAGGACTACTTCGGCGGCGCCTGGGGGTTCGTGATGGACCACGCGAGCGACCTGACGCCGACGACGTACTCGACGCCGTTCCTCGGGTACACGCAGGCGGTGCACGGCAGCCCTCAGAAGATCGGGCCGCGCCCGCCGCAGCACAACCTGTACCGCTGGCACATCATGGATCCGGTGCGGTATCAACGCGACCTGCGGGTTTCGGTGCAGGCTCTTGGGTGGTGGGTGCAGAGCGGGAAGTACCAGCCGCTGACCGACGACATCGCGAGCGTGGCGTACTGGTATCAGTCGCTGCCGAGCGAGCGGCTTGCCGCGCTTCCGGCGATGGACGGGCGATGGCCGCGGTAAGCCAACGGATCACGCGGGCATGTCGAAGCGCCGGAAATCTCCGAGCGCCATGGAGTCAACCTGACGAGCAATGTCGGCGGCGTGTGGACGCAAGCGCAACCAGTTGGTGGTTGGCAGAATCATGATCCATAGCTTCCGCTGCGACAGATTCTGCTGGAAGGGCAGATTCTGATCGGTTGTGATCAGCCCATGCGCGCGGCTACCGAAGAGAGTCGCTCAGGCCGCCAGACTCCGGCGCGCGTGTTCGAGGACGGCTTGAACCTGTTCCTGAGTGACGCCGGGAAACCATTCGAGGAATTCCTTGACCGTGGCCCCACCCTCAAGATTCTCGAACAACGCTCGCACCGGAACCCGGGTTCCCGTGAACAGCCACGCACCGCTCACCTTCGCGGGGTTGCGCTCGACCGCAGGACATTGGCTCCAATCGAGCATGAACAATCATAGGGTAACCCGAACGTGCCACGTGGAACGGCACGCGCCGTAACATCGAGTCCGGTCGACTCGATAGGATGCCCGCTTGAGTATGGGCGAAACCCACCAATCCTCACCCGGCCCGGACCTGACGCTCCAGGCGATGAACGGGGCGCAGTACAGGCTCGCGGGGACGAAGGATGCGCTCATCGGCCGCGCGGCCGAATCGGACGTGTGCCTGCTGCACGAGGGCGTGTCGCGCCGGCACGCGACGCTGGTGGCGCGCCAGGGGCAGTGGTTCATTGCCGACCAGGGGAGTTCGCGGGGCACGTACCTGAACGGCGTGCGGCTGGAGAAGCTGGCGCCGACGCGCGTGGTGTCTGGTGATCTCGTGGCGATCGGCCCGCTGGCGTTCCGCGCGTGGATCGGGGGCGAAGCGCCGTCCACAGTGGTGACGGTGGACGAGGGCTCGTCCGCCGGGCAGCGGGTCGAGCGGGTGGCTCCGGGCCCGATGCCCGGCCCCGCCAAGCGGCTCAAGCTCCTCACCGACTGCATCGCGCGGATGCAATCCGCGATCAGCGACGAGCGGCTTGCGCGCGAAGCGCTCTCGTCGGCGCTGCGCGGTAGCGGGTACACGCGCGGGGCGATCCTGAGCCCGCTGGCCGAGGGGCGCGAGGTGACCGTCGTCGTCTCGCAGCGCGCCAACGAATCGGACGCCACGGAGTTCCGGTTCAGCCGGGCGCTGATCCTTGCCGCGGCGACGGGCGAATCCGCGATGCTGTCGCGCGAGACCCAGCGGCTGCAGAGCCACAGCATCGCGGAGATGGGGATCCACTCGGCGCTGTGCGTGCCGGTGAAACTCGGCGAGGCGACGGCGGGGTACCTGTACCTGGACGCGCGGGGCGGGGAGTCGCAGGTGCAGCAGGACGCCGCCGGGTTCTGCGAGGCGGTCGCGACGGCGTACGGCCTGGCGCTGGCGAACCTGAAGCGGGCGGAGCTGGAGCGGCGGCAGCGGGAGATCGCCGAGGACCTTGCCGCGGCGCACGAGGCGCAGCGTTTCATGCTGCCGGCGGTCGAGGGGGACCTGGGCTTTGCGCGCTACGCGATGGAGATGAGGCCCGGCGTGTTCGTCGCGGGGGACCTGTTCGACGTGATCCCGCTGGGGCCGGACGCGGCGGCGGTGTTCATCGGCGACGTGGCGGGGCACGGGGTGGGCGCGGCGATGGTGATGGCGCTGGTGCAGTCGCACCTCAACGCGCTGATCGCGGGGACGCGCGACCCCGCGAGCGCGGTCGCCGGCGTGAACCGGTTCCTGGCGACGCGCTCCTTCGGCGGGCGGTTCGTGTCGCTGTGGCTCGGCGTGTTCGAGCGGTCGGGGCGCCTGCGGTACGTGGACGCGGGGCACGGGTACGCGGTGGTGCGCCCGGCCGGCGCGGCATCGCGCCCCGGGACGATCGCGAGCGAAACCGGGATTCCCATGGGCGTCGATCCGGACTACGAGTACCGCGCGGAAGAGGTTCAGCTTTCGCCCGGCGATCGCGTCGTGCTCTTCACCGACGGCCTGGTCGAGCAGCGCGGGCCCGGCGGCGAGCAGCTCGGCGCCGAGCGGCTGGCGGGCGCGCTGGCGGGTGCCGGCTCGCCGTTCGAGGACGTGTCGCGCCTGTTCGACGCGTTGACCCGGTTCGCGGGCGCCCGAACGCTCGACGACGACGCGACGGGCGCGAGCATCGAGCACCGCGGCGGGGCGTGAAGCGAGGTTCGCTCACGGCCTGGTGGCGGCGCGCCGCAGCCGGTCGAGGACCGCCTCCCAGACGTGAGCGTCCGGGCCGTCGGCCCGCGGCGCGAGCACGGCGATGAGGTCGGGGGCGCCGGCATCGGCGCGGCGGAGGGCCGAGTACAGGGCTGCGGCGTAGGCGCGGGCGTCGCGGGGCATGGGCTCGACGCGGTGCGGCGCGGGCGCTTCGAGCGGCTCGTGCGAGAGGACGGCGATCCGCCGGCCCGGTTCGCGGAGCAGGCGTTCGAGCTCGTCGCGCGTGACGAGCCGGGCTTCGGCGGCGGGCGCGTAGTGCGCGGCGAGTCGGCCGGGTGAATCCAGCGGCCCGGCGCCGGGGGCTTCCGTGTCCAGCCCGTGCACCTCGCGTGCGATGACGCCGGCGATCTCCGCGGCGCCGATCACGCCGGGCCGCAGGACCCGGGCGGGGGTCGCGGCGAGCGAGAGCACCGTGGATTCGATGCCGCGCGAGCAGGGACCGCCGTCAAGCACGAAGACATCGTCCGGCGTGAAGGCCTCGCGGACGTGTTCGGCGGAGGTGGGCGAGACGCGCCCGGAGGGGTTGGCGCTCGGGCCGACGAGGGGCTGTCCAAGGGCGCTGATCAACGCGAGGGTGAGGGGGTGGTCGGGGCAACGCACCGCCACGTTCGGGCCGCCGGCGGTGACGGCGGGCGGGACCTCGGGGGAGCGCGGCAGGACGAGCGTGAGTGGCCCGGGCCAGAACGCGCGGGCGAGCAGCGAGGCTTCGCGCGGCCAATCGGCGACGATGCGCCGGGCCATGTCTTCCCCAGAGACGTGGACGATGAGCGGGTTGTGCGCCGGCCGGCCCTTGAGCGCGAAGACCCGCGCCACGGCGGCGGGGTCGAGGGCGAGCGCGCCCAGGCCGTAGACGGTCTCGGTGGGGAAGGCGACCAGACCGCCCGCGCGGAGGCGCGCGACGGCGGCTGCGATTTCCTCGGGGCCGGCGGTCATGGGGCGATTGTTGGAGCGGCGAACTTCTAGAACAGATTCACGTCAAGCAGCGCGGCCCAGCCCCAGATGACCCAGATGGACCCGGATACGAGGCTTTGATCCGGGCTTGTCGGGGTCATCCGGGGGGTCAGCTGGGGGGGTCATCCGGGGCTCTGTTCCGAACGGGGCCCGTCATTGGCGGGGGTCGAGCGCGCGGGCGCGATCACTCGGGGGTGCGCGCGCCCGCGGCGGGCGGGGCCAGGGGCTCCGGGCGCGGCTTGTTCGGGGGCCAGCGCTCGGCGTCGGCCTCGGCCGGCGTCGGCACCCTGAAGTCGATGCGGTTGCGCTGAAGGGTCCGGCCGATGGAGGCGTACAGGTCGGCGATGGCGGCGTTGTAGTCGGTGATCGCCTGCGCCTCCTCGCGCTCGGCGTTGGCGAGTCGCTCCTGGGTGTCGAGGGCGAGGCTCAGGCGTTCGACCGTCAGGCCGCGGAGGCGTTCGGTCTCGACGTTGAGGGCGCGGAGTTCGTCGGTGGTGGCGATGCGGCTGGCGCGGGTCTGCTCGATCAGGCGGTAGTTGGTCGTCACGTTGCGGAGCGCGGTGATGACCTCGAGGAGGACCTGCTGCACGGAGTTGCGGTACGAGACGATCGCCTGCATGCGCTCGAGGGTGCGCTGGCGGAACTGGGCCTCGGCCCGGCGGTTGCCGATCGGCTGCTCGAAGACCAGGCCGACGAGGTAGTTGACGAACTGGCCGTCGAAGGTGTTCTGCACGGCCTGCCAGCCGGGGTTGTCGAGGGCCTGGAACTCGACCTGCATGCGCAGGTCGAGCCTGGGGAGGCGCGCGTTGTCGGCCACGACGCGCCGGATCGACGTGTCGTCGATCGAGAGGATCGCCTGCTCTATCTCGGGGCGCTCGGTGACGGCGGCCCGGAGGCAGTCGAGCAGGTTGAACGTGAACGGCTCGTCGAGGGCGTCGTCGGCGGGGACGAGGAGCACCTCGGAGGCGACCGGCGTGTCGGCGTCGTTCATGAGCGACTTGAGGCGGTCGCTGGTCTGGCGGAGCTGCGTCTGGGCGCGGAGCATGTCGGCCCGGCGGCGCTCGACGCGCCCCTTGGTCGCGCTGATCTGGGCGGGCGTGGCGTCGATGTTCTCGCGTGCCTCGATCTTGTCGCGGGTTTCGATGCCGCGCTCGAGCAGCCGCTGCTGGATCTGGAGCTGGCGGTACGCGAGCACGAGCTGCCAGTAGGTGCGCTCGGTGTCGGTGATCGCCCTGATCAGGTCGCGCCGCAGGGCCGCGACGGAGTTGCGCTCGGCGTTGCGGGTGAGGCGGACCTCGGCGAGGGCGACGTCGGAGCCGGCGCCGCGGAGCAGGGGCTGGTCGATCTGGAGCGTCAGGCCGGTCTGGTAGGCGACGTCGGGGCGCGAGACCTGGCCGATCGTGGTGTCGTCGGTGCTGTTGAACTCCCCCTGGATCGTGACCTGGCCGCCGGTGACGAGCGGGCGGCGGAGCCCCATGTTGGTCAGCACCTGCTGCTGGGCGACGGCCGGAATGGTGAAGCTGAACCCGCTCTGGCTCGTCTGGATTCGGGGCTCGTCGGTGTTGGAGTACGTGAGGTTCGAGAAGAAGGTCCAGTCGAAGGCCGCCTCCGCCGCGACCAGCTGGGCCTCGCTGACGGCTGGGGCCAGGCGGGCGAACTGGACTTCCAGGTTGTTCTCGGCGGCGGAGCGCACGGCGTGCTCCAGGCTTACGCGGCGCGACTTGACGACGTAGCCGATGATGCCCTCGCCGAGGTCGAGCTGCGTGGGCTCGGTGGCCTCGGGCCCGGCCATCGCGTGGAGCTCCGGGAGCAGCTCGGGCTTGATCCCGAGAAGCTCGGATGCGGCGATGCGGTCGGTCACGCGGTCGCCGGCGTGCCTCGCCGGGTCGGAGGCCTCGCGCCGGACACTGTCGAGCACGCTCTGGCGGAGCGTGCGCTCGGCGGACTCCCCGACGGGGGTCTCGCACCCGCCCGCCGCGGCGAGCAGCGCGAGGGCGACCGCCGACGGGCGCATCCTGCGGGACCTTGTACGGGGGAACATCGGGAGCACACCGTATCCGGGCGGGGTTGGACCGTCAAAGCACAGCACGGGGCCGGGAGCGCGGGGCCGGTTGCGGCCGGCGCGCCGCGGCGTACACTGTCGGCGCGCCAGCCGGAGCGGGGACAGGCCCCGCACGAGCGCCACGGTACGGCGCCCGGCGCGGCGGGGTACACGGAGGTTCCACATGCTCAGCGCTCGGCGCCCTTTGCGCGGCCTGGTTTTCGCCCCGATGTTCGCGTTGACGGGCGTGCCGGTTGCGGGCCTTTCCGGTGCGGCGGCCCTCTCGGCGTTTTCACCCACCACGCTCGCCCAGGTCAAGGACGTCGCGCCGTACACGGCCACGGCGACCATGGACGGCGTGACGGTGCGCTGCGGGAGCGGGTTCTACTACAAGGTCGCCGAACTGTCGAAGGGCCAGAGCGTCAAGGTCACGGGTGAGGAGGGGACGTGGCTGCGCATCGAGTATCCCGCGGGGACGCCGGCGCTGGTAAAGGAGGAAGACGGGCGGCTCGACCAGGCGTCGGGATCGGTGCGGCTGACCAGGCCGAGCGCGCTGTGGGCGTACAACGTCACGGGGGGCACGTCCCCGACGGCGAGCTGGAAGGCGCTGATGAGCGAGCCGCTGCCCGAGGGCTCTTCGCTCAAGCTGATCGAGGCGATCAAGGACGGTGACAAGGTCGCCGGGTACAAGGTCGTGGCGCCGGCGAACGCCCAGGGGTACGTCGAGGCCAAGTTCCTGAAGCGTGCCGCGGGCGAGGACCCCGCGCCGAAGACCGAGCCCCAGACCCCGGCCAAGACCGACACGGGCGTGCTCGAGCCGATGGTGCCGCCGGGGTCGCCGCCGGTTCCGAAGGAGGAACCCAAGCCGGCCGAGACGGCCCCGGTCACGATCAGCCAGGAGGCGCCGGACAGGCCCGTCGAGATCGCGCCCGCGAACCCGGAGCAGCGCCGGGTGGGCACGCTCGAACAGCTCGAAGCGACCTTCCAGGAGATCCGGACGCAACCGGAGGCCACCGCCGAGCTCGACGCGCTGTACGCCGAGCTCAGGCGCGCCGCCGAGCAGACCGGCAGCGACCCGAAGCTGCAGTTCCGCCGGGCGCAGCTCGAGCGGCGGCGCGACTTTGTGAAGCTCCGGATGGACATCCGCGACCAGCTGGCCGAGATCGAGCGGGCCAAGCGGTCGATCGACGAGGGGAACGACCGGCTGCGGGTCCGGATCGCCGAGCTCGAGCGCCAGCGGGTGTACACGATCATCGGGCTGCTGGTCCCGAGCACGGTCTACGACGGGACGCGCTTGCCCCTCATGTACCGGCTGCAGTCGGTGGGCTCGACGGCCCCGCCGACGATCGGCTACATCGCGCCCAAGGCCGAGCTCCAGCTCAAGAGCAAGCTGGGGATGGTCGTGGGGGTGGTCGGCGAGCAGACCATGGACCGTTCGCTCAACCTGAACGTGATCAACCCGATTCGCGTGGACGTGCTGCAGGGCGCGCCCGGGCAGGGGGAGATTACCGAGGTCCCCGCGAAGGCCGACTGATCGGGGACCGGGCCGGGGATCAGGCTGAAAGATCAGGCCGTCTTGCGGTAGCCCCGCTCGGCGGCGAGTTCCTGGATGAGCGCGTCCCCCAGGCGCCGGTACTGCTCGGGCCAGTTGTACACCTGCGCCGAGACCCGGAGCAGCCGGAGCGGCGGCGTGCCGTGCGCGCCGCCGAAGGGCCAGACGGGGACCTGGATGCGGTGGCGCTCCATCAGCGCATCCTGGAGCGGGTCGTCGTACACCGTGGGACGCGCGGCGGACGCGGGGTCGGCCGGCGGCAGGATGATCGAGGCCATCGTGCCGATCATGGAGTCGGGCGCCGGCGGCGCGACGCCGAGGGCGCGGCAGACGAGGTCGCGGGCGCGCAGCGCGAGGGCGTGGTTGCGGCGCATGAGCTCGGGCCAGCCGCCGGGGACGAGCCCGGCCATCGCGTCGATCGCCGCGGGGATCGCGAGGATCCCTGTGTAGTCGGCGGTGCCCATGTAGTCGAAGTCGCGGAGGTAGAGGGCGCGCTCGGGCCGGACCTTGTCGGCGCGGCTGGAAAGAACGACGGTGCGGAAGCCCTCCTGGCGGTCGGGGCGGACGTACATGAAGGCCGTGCCCTTGGGGGCGCTGACCCACTTGTGCAGGCTGCAGACGTAGTAGGTCGGGTCGAGGGCGCGGATGTTGACGGGGATCTGGCCGGGGGAGTGGGCGCCGTCGACGATGACGTCGATGCCGCGGCGGTTCAGCTCGGGGACGATCTTCTCGACGGGGAAGATGAGGGAGGTGGCGCTGGTGAGGTGGCTGAGGAGGACGAGGCGCGTGCGGGGGGTGACGGCGCCGAGGACGGACTCGACGACCCTGTCGGGCCCGCTGATCGGGAAGGGGACGCGGGCGCGGACGACGCGGATGCCCAGTCGCGGCGCCAGGCGCTCGAGCTCGTTGATGCCCGAGGAGTACTCGTGGTCGGTGACCAGGACCTCGTCGCCCGCGCGGAAGGGCGTGTTGTGGAGGATGGTGGCCAGGGCGATGGTGGCGTTCGCGAGGGGGGCGAGGTCCTCGGGCGGGCAGTTGAGGAACTCGCCGAGGCGCTCGCGGACGCCGTCCATGAGGCGCTCGAGGTCGACCTTGAAGAAGCGGGCGGGGTCGCGCTCCATGCGGGCGCGGAGGTCGGCCTGGGCGGCGAGCACCTCGCGGAGGCAGCAGCCGTAGGAGCCGTGGTTGAGGAAGGTGAGGGTCGGGTCGAGGCACCAGGCGCCGTGGTCGGTGACCGGGGCGGCGGGCGTGATGGTCTGGGCGGTGGTGGGCATGGTCAGGGGCATGGCGGGGCGAATATCGGCAAACGGTCCGTGTTTGCACGAGCGCGAAGCGTAGCAGGGAGCGCGCAGGCTACGAGGCCGAAAGCCGAGCGAGACGGGCGTTGCACAAGGCTCGCAGTTCAGGCTCGAGCGGCGTCTGTGCCAAGCGGCCGGCGACCGCCGCAGGGCTGGCCAGGCCGTGCCGGAACAGCTCCCCGATGAACGCGAAATCCTTGGTCAAGCTGCGCGCGCTGCATCCTTGTATCGCCGCTTGATGTCGAGCACGACCGACTGAGGTATGACCCCCGCGAAGGGGTTGCTCTGCCGGAGCCTCTGCCCCTCATCGTCGCGGAGCGTCAGGACGCGGCATACCTCGGGAACGGGAAGCTCGAGGATCGCGCGCCATTCGCGGTAACAGTGGACCAAGCCGGGCGCGTCGGCGTTGCGTCGCTCCCAGCGATCCAGATTGCCCCGGGCCACGTCGATCCATTCCGGATGCTCGGGGAGGCCCTTGGCGACAAGTTCGGCGAGGGCGAAGCTGATCTCATCGAGCACGTGCTTGTACATACGGCCGAACCTCAAACCTGATCGCCTCAGCACTCCGCCGTATCGTTCTCGCCCTTGCACACCGCCGCCATCTCGTACGTGTTCATCGACTTGATCGGCGGCGAGTAGATGTGGAGCGTCACGAGGTCCGCGCCCGGGGGCTGGAAGTTGGCGACCTGGTGGATGTCCTCATCGTGGGCGGCGCAGACGTAGCCGGGGGGCATCTCGACGGCCTTCACGGGGCAGACGATGCCGGCGGGAGACATGCGGTACTGGATCTCCGTGCCGCGACCCTCGATCACGCGGAACGCGCAGCTCGACCCGCGGTGGTCGTGGATGGGGGTGCAATGGCCGCTGCGCCAGCAGAGGGCGAGCAGTTCGTACCAGTCGCCCCGGGCGATCGTGTTGCGCTTGTAGGACTTCTGCCCGAAGAGGCACGCGGGGGCGATGTCGGCGCGGCCGATGCACAGGCCGCTGAGCAGGCGGTCGAGCACGCCGAGGTTGGCTCGGGTGCCCAGCGATTCGAGGTATGAGATCAACTCCGCGAGCCTGGGGTACTGCTTCGCGGCGTCGGTACACGGGGGTTCGAGCGTGGCGGGCGTGGACATGGCCTTGCCCTTTCGGAGGCGTCCTTGGCGTAACGGTTCATTATAACGCCCCCGGCGGCCCATGACGCCGCCATCTTCGGCCGTCAGGGGCCGGGGGTTTGAGCCCGCTGGACGGGCGGCAGGCCCCGTGCAGCGCGGTCGCGGTCGATGACGGCGTGGACGTTGCGGACGGCCTCGCGGAGCACGTCGATCGCGGAATCCTGGTTGGATTCGTTGAGGTAGCGGTTGAGCATGCGCTGGATTTCTTCTTCGAGCTCGGTCTGATAAAGACCCGTCGGGATGAACGAGGGCGGCGGCTCTTTGCCCTCCTGCGACTCCACGCCGTACTGCAGCCACGCGGCACGTTTCTCGAACATCCCGGGGGACATGGGCGGGACGATCACGTCCCCGTTCGCATCCACCACGCCGCGCGTCGACCGGAAGCCCGGCGTGAACAACACCGCGGGGTCGGCGGGCGGCGCGACGCGCAGCATGTCCCAGTACGCGAGCGCCTGGGGCGGGTCGGTCAGGTACCGGATCATCCGAGCGCCCTCGTCCTTGTGCCTGGCCTTTGACGAGATTCCCCAGCAGACACACCCGGCAACCACGGCTCTCTTCTTGCCGCGCGGCACGGGCACGACACAGAAGTTCAGAGCGGGCGCGGTGCGCTCCATCGTGGGGATGCGCCACGAGCCGTCGAGAAGAATGGCGGTCCTGCCCTGCGCGAAGAGCACGTCCGGCCCGGTGCCTGAGAGGAAGCCCGAGAGGTTGGGCATGAAGGAGCGGTCCTCGCGCTGCAGCGTCCGCATGAACTCCAGCGCCTCGACGCCCGCGTCCGAGTCCATGGTGCACGTCAGGAGTTCGTCGCCCTGCCACAGGTGGCCGCCGGCCTGTGCAAAGAAACTGATGAACGGCCACGACCAGACGGTGAAGTCGAAGCCCGCGCGGGTCACCCGCCCGTCCCCGTCGCGCTCGGTGAGCAGGCGCGCGGCGCGACGCAGATCGTCCCACGTCCACTCGTTCCATGTCGGCTCGCCCGGTTGACGATCACGCCGCGGCGTCGGGATAGCGATCGGCTCTTCCGGGTGCGCTCGATTGTGAGCCTCGATGATGTCGAGGTTCAGGAACATGCCGAACTGCGCGTTGTCCTCGGGAACGGCATAGACATGGCCGCGGATCGGGAACCATGCGCGCCGCGAGAGGTCCTCGTACCCGTCGAGAGGTTCGAGCATCCCGCGCTCGACCATCCCGTGCAGGTCGGTGACCCGCAGCCGCATGACCTCGGACCCCAACCCGCGCACGTGCCACGCGTTGTACTTCATCAGGAGCTGGTCGTTGTACCGCTGGTAATTGACTGACAGGTGCGGGTTCAGCGCCTCCCACTGTCGCGTGTACCGGTCGCGGAAGAGCGCATCCTCGAACGGCATCCCCCACACCGTGAAATTGATCGTCGTCCTGCCCGACAGCGCCGCGCGCGAAGGCCACACCAGCACCGCGAGCGTGCCCAGGAGCAGGAGCGCGACGATCCACCCCGATGCACGCGGCGGACGAAGGCGGAAAGAGAACGCGGAGGGGCGGAGTGCGCGGGGAGCCGCGGAGGCGGAGGAATCTGGGCTCGATCCAGCGGCCATCACGCCAGGTCCTTCGCGTTCAATCTGTCCGAACCCTTTTTCACGGCTTCTGCTCCGCGTTTCTCCGCTCCTCCACCCCTCCGCGTTCTCTTTTCTACTCCTTCACCCCCGTCAACGCCACGCCCCGCACGAACGCCCTCTGGAACACCACGAACACCACCACCAGGGGCAGCGTCAGGATCGTTGCCGCGGCCATGCGCACCGGCCAGCTCTGCACGAGGAGGCCCGAGGCCAGTTCCGCCACCGCCAGCGGCAGCGTCTTCATCTCGCGGCTGTCGATCACGATGAGCGGCCAGAAGAACGCGTTCCACGACGCGACGAACGTGAACACGCCCAGCGCCGCGATCGCGGGCCACACCGTCGGGCGCACGATCGTCCAGAAGAGCTCGAAGTCCGTCATCCCGTCGAGCCGCCCGGCCTCGAGCAGGGAGTCGGGCACCGACGCGATCGCCTGGCGCATGTAGTAGATCCCGAAGCCCGAGGCCAGGAACGGAACGACCAATGCCTGCATGTTGTCCACGAAGCCGATCCGGCCCGCGATGATGTACGCGAAGATGAACGACACCTGCACGGGCAGCATCATCGTCGCCAGCACCGCCCAGAAGAGCACGCGCTCGCCCGCGAAGCGCAGCTTCGCGAAGGCGAACCCGGCCAGCGCGTTGTGCGCCCCCGCCAGCACGGTCGTGAGCGCTGCCGCGAGGAGACTGTTGAGATAGAACTCGCCCAGCGACACCTCTCGGGCCGCGCTCAGGTAGTTCGCCCAGCGCCATTCCCACGGCCAGCCCCGGGGCAAGACCGCGAACGAGGCGCCCAGGGCCTCCTGATCCGTCTTGAGCGAGGTGAGGACCATCCAGAGGAACGGCAGGAGCATCGTGAGCGCGACGCCGTACACCATCGCGTGCGCGGCAAACTGAGCGAACAGATTGGGCGCTCTTCGGTGCGTCATGAATTTCCGGAAGCAGATTCGCCACAGCGACACAGAGGCACGGAGGAACGGCAGAAATGGATCGATCCATTCGATCGCTCACATCGCTCGCCCCGCACAATCATCTCGATCGTTGTACGACCCAACGCGGCCTCCCTTTCCATCTTCATCCGCTTCCCGTTCTCTCAGTGCCTCTGTGTCACTGTGGTGCATCCTCTCTTCTTCACGCCGTTCGCCTCCGCAGCATCACGAGCTGTCCCGCCGTCGCCGCGGCCGTCAGCCCGAAGATGACGACGCCCAGCACTGCCGCGTATCCGAGGCGCGACTGCTGGAATTCCCGGTACACGTACAGGTTGAGCACGCTGGTCGCGCTGGTCTCGGTGCCGCTGGTCATGGCCCAGACGATGTCGAAGACCTGCAGCGCCCCGATGACGCCCGTCACCAGGAGGAACGCCGTCATCGGCGCGACCGACGGCCAAGTGATGTGCCGCAGCACGCGCCCTCGGGAGGCCCCGTCCACCTCCGCCGCCTCGTAGAGCGATTCGTTCACCGCCGACAGCGCCGCCAGGTACAGCACCATCGCGAACCCCAGGCCCCGCCAGATCTGCACGGCGATGATCGACAGCAGCGGCCACTCCAGCCACGGCAGGAACACCCGGCGCTCCGCGCCCCCGCCGAACGCCAGCACGGGCCCGCCCTGCAGAAAGTCCGGCGGGCGGGCCACGCCCAGCGCCTTCAGCAATTCCGGGATCAACCCGCCCTGCGAGTCGAGCATCCACCGCCACACGAACCCGATCGCGATGATCGAGACCACGGTCGGCAGGAAGAGGGCGGTGCGCACGACGGTCTTGCCCACGAACCACCGGGCGTGCACCGCCGCCGCCAGGAAGAAACCGCCCGCCACCGTCACCGGCACCGTCCCTACGACGAAGACAAGTGTGTTCCGGAGCGCCGGCGTGAACCGGGGGTCCGACGCCAGGCCGCGGAAGTTCTCCAGCCCCACGAACCGCGGCACGCCCGAGCCCGACCAGTTGAACAGGCTCAGGCCCAGCC
>CAZCPB010000006.1:0-38682 GCA_964500365.1 uncultured Phycisphaeraceae bacterium | reverse complement strand
CTCGAGCGGCTCGGCGCGGTCCTGGAGGGAAGGGCCACGGCGCTGGGCTCGACGGACGAGTTCGCGTTCTTCCGCGCGCGGTACGCGGCGGGGCGTGACGGCGAAACGGCGTTCATCTTCCTCAGCGACGCGACGATCCGGCGCTGGTGCGGCGCCGAGTGGCGGATCGGGGCGTCGCGACGGCTCCGTGCCGCGGCGATCCTGGCGGACGTGACGGCGGCGCACGCGCTCGAGATCGTGGAGGGCGTCGATTCGCCCCGCGAGGTTCGAGCCGAAACGCCGATGCGGACGATCGGGACGCTGACGCTCGGGCCGGAGGGGGTGTCCTCGTCGGTGTACGGGAGCGTTCAGTTCCTGACGCCGATCCGCGAGCTCGGGATCGTGGAAGCGCCGCGCGACGAGGTCACGTCGTACGAGCGGTGGCGGGACGGGTATCAGCGGAACTGGAGCTGGGCCTTCGACCCGATCGCGCTGTCGCTGGAGCTTTCCGACGACCGGATCGGAGCGGACCTGTTGGTGATGCCTCTGATCGGGAACAACGACTACCGGCGGTGGGTGGGGATCTCGCAGGGCGCGTCGATCGCGCCGGACGCGGGCGACCCGCACGCGACGATCGCGCACCTCGTGTTCGCGGTCAACCCGCGGTCGCCGGTGCTCCAGAACTACGCGGGGATGGCGCGGATGATGGCGCCGCAGGTCGAGATCGAACCCTTGTCGTGGCTGGGCTCGTCGGTCGCGTTGTACGCCGATCCCGGCCCGTACTGGGCCGAGCTCAACGCGGCGGAGGACAGCGACCGGTTCGTCGAAGAGGAAGCGTGGCGGATGCCGGTGGCCCTCCACGCGGAAGTCGCCAGCGCGCTGAAGCTGACGGCGTTCCTGGGCGCGGTGCGGGGTTTCATCGATCAGACCTCGCCCGGGATGCTGGCGTGGGAGACCCGCGAGCACGACGGCGCGCCGTACGTGAAGGTCGGGCTCTCCCCCACCGCCCGCGAGCAGTCCCGGGGCGGCGGGTTCGATCGGGTGTGCGTGTACTACGCGCCGACGCCGCGGGCGCTGATCGCGACGCTCGACGAGGACCTGCTCAAGCGCGCGCTCGGGCGGCAGAAGCACAAGGCCGGCGAGGGTGCGAACGGCGCGGGGTGGCCCGGGTCGAGCGTGTGCCTGCGCCTCTCGCGCGAAGGGCTCGCCGTGGTGCTGGGCGCCGGGCGCGCGGAGCTGGCGGCACGCACGACGCGACGGGCGTGGTCGAACCTCGCGATCCTGAACGAGTGGCGCCGGATGTTCCCGGGCCGAGACCCGGCGCGGGTTCACCGGACGCTCTTCGGCACGCGGCTGGCCGGTCCGGCGGGTGAGGGGTACGAGTGGAACGAGGCGTTCGGGACGATGGCGTCGGCGACCTATGGGCACCCGGGCGACCCGCGGCAAGGGCCGGCACTGCCGGCGGCGATCGAGTCGCTCGACGCGGCCGATTTCGGCCTCACGTTCGAGGACGACGGCCTGCGTGCGCGTGTCGAACTCGAGCGCGCGGCGGGGCGGGCTCGGTAAGCGAGCGCGCGGGCCGCCAATGAAAAACGCGGGCCGTAAGCGCCCGCGTTCGAGTGGTTCGGAGTCGCGACCGGGCGCGGCGTCAGAAGACGACCTGGAGCTGGAAGATCACCGCGAACTGGTTGTCCTCGCCGCTGGGGCGGAGGCCGACGTTGTTGCTGCTCGACGCCGGTGCGACCAGGGCGTTCTCGGCGGGGGCGTTGATGAACCAGGAGACCTGGCCGGTGAACTTGACGGCGTTGGACTTCTCGAAGGGATAGACGTTGACGCCGGCGGTGGCGGTGTGGAAGTCGGTGTCCATGGAGGAGCCGTAGTCCGAATCGGGGAAGACCGCGTCCCAGGCGCCGAAGACCTCGGCGTTCTGGTGGACGAAGACACCGCCCTGGATGTTGGCGCCAAAGTCGTCGAGGCTCTCGCCCGGGCCGTCGGCGTCGATGTGGCGGCCGATGAGCGCGGCGTAGGCGTTCCAGCCGTCGCCCTCGAAGCCGAAGTCGGCGGTGTACTGGATGATGCTCTGCTGGACGGGGCTGCCGGTCGAGGCTGTGTTGCCGTTGTGCTGCCAGTGGAGGGCGGCGCCGGCGAGCCAGGCGTTCTCCGAGCCCTGCCAGGAGTGGAAGGTGTCGAACCGCGACCAGCTGTCCGCCCCGCCGCGCCAGTCCACGCGCCCCGTGACCGCGATGTCGCCCTCGGCCGGCGAGGTGTAGGGCGTGTTCTGGGTGCTCAGGCCGTCGGAGAGGGCGACGCGGACCATCCAAGCCTCGTTGTTCCACTGCCCCTGGATGCCCTGGCTGCGGCGCTGGGAGAAGATGTCGTTGGTGAGCGTGCGGCCGGTGCCAAGCTGGGCGGTGTCGGAGACGAGTTCCTGGCGGAGCAGGGGGAGCTTGAACTGGCCGACGCGGGCGCTCCAGCCGTTCTCGTAGGCGTAGTTGACGTACGCGTCGAGGAGGCCGAACGTGCCGCCGTTCTTGGAGAACTCGCCCTCGACGCGGAACGTGAGCGCCTTGTCCAGCACGTTGCCGGTGGCCAGGAGGCGGGTCTTCGTGGACTCGAATCCGTTGGTGAACCCGCTGTCGTGGAAGGAGCCGCCGTCGCCCGGGTCCTCGCGGAAGTTCAGGTAGTAGCGGAACTGGAACCAGCCGCCGAGCTTGACGGACGAGTCGCCCTCCGCGAGAACGCCGCTCTCCTCGAGCGCGCTGGAGCGTGCCGCGGCATCGGCCTTGAGCTCCGCGGCGTAGGCGCGGTCGTCGGTCGGCTCTGCCGCGACGGCCGTTGAAGCAACGAGGGACCCTGCAACGATGAAGAGCATTCCGGATGGGCGCATCAGCCGCTCCTTAGTGTGGCATTTCGAATTCGGTCCCCCTACTGCTCGGCCGAACGCGCTCGAGCGCTTGAATCGCACGGACCGCGGAACGCATTATGACAGGCGATGGCCGTCCACGTGCGCTTGTGGAAAACCCGTGGATAAGACAAGCCGGAAGCGGGGACGGCCCGTGAGGGAGGGCTCACGGTCCTCATGAAAGCAACCGGCCGCCCCGCGGAGGCGGAGCGGCCGGTCGAGTCAGACGATCGCGTGAGTCGGTCTCAGAACGAAACCTGCAACTGGAAGCGCAGGGCGACCTGATTGTCCTCGCTGCTGGACTGCAGGCCGATGGGGTTGGTGGTCGACGCCAGCGCCTGCACGGGCGCGGTCTCGGTGGTCTTGTTGAAGAACCACTGGAGGTCGGTGGTGAACTTCACGGCGCTGCTGTTGGCGAACGGGTAGAAGTTCATGCCGCCCGTCAGCGTGTGGAAGTCCTCGGAAACGCCCGAACCCCAGTCGTCGTCGGGGAACACGGCGTTCCACCCGATGAACCCTTCCATGTTGTCGGTGAACATGTAGCCGCCCTGCAGGATCGCGGCAAAGTCGTCGATCGACTGGCCGCTCGAATCGGGATCGAAGTGCGCCCACAGGATGCAGGCGTAAGCGTTCCAGCCGTTGCCCTCGATCTGCCCGTCGAGCGCGACCTCTGCGACCTGGCCCTGCGGTGACGTGCCCGTGGAGGCGGTGTTGCCGTCGTGCTGCCAGTGCGCGCCCAGGCCGAGGAGCCAGCCGGTGTCCTGGCCGCGCCAGCCGCTGAAATCGTCGAAGTGGTTCCAGTCGCCGCCGCCCTTGTACTCGAAGCGGCCGGTGAGGCCCCAGTCGGCTTCGCCGGGTGCGCCGAAGCCGGCGGGCGTGGTGTACGGCGTGTTGCCCGCGCGGAATCCGTCGTCGAAGGCGACCAGCACGTTGATCGCATCGGAGCGGTAGTTGTACGCGACGCCCTGGGTGTACCCGGGGCCGTAAACGCCGGTGACCACCGAGAAGTCGGCGCCGAGCTCGCCGCGGGGCGAAAGGGCCGCCTCGCGCCAGAGAGGGTTCAGGAACTGCCCGATGATCACGGTGCCGCTGCCCTCGAACGACCACGCGGCAAAGGCATCGAGGAGCGCGAACGAACCGTCATCCCCGCTGAACTGGCCCTCGACCTTGTAGGTGAAGTCCTTGCTCATCACATGGCCTGTGGCCTGCAGGCGGGTGCGTGTCGCCTCGAAGCCGTTGGTGAAACCGCTGTCATGACCACCGCCGGCGTTGGGGCCGGTCGGGTCATCGCGGAAGTTCAAGTAGTAGCGGAACTGGGTGAAGCCGCCGAGGACGACCTTGCTGTCACCTTCGGCCATGGTCCCCAAGCTGTCGGCTTCCAGCGCGCTCGACTTGGCCGCGGCGTCGGCCCTGAGCTCTGCCGCGTAGGCCCGATCCTGGTCAGGTCCACCGGCCGAAGCGGCACCCATGCACACCGCACTTCCCGCCACGGCCGCGATCACACTCACACGCTGCATGGTCTTCTCCTTGAAACGAGGATCAGTGTACTTGACGATCCTTTGTTCGTCAATACTACGCTCTCAGCAGCATATTTCCTGTTTCATTGAGGAGTGCCGTACAAAAAATCGGAAGCCCAATGGACCATTGGATCCACAAGAGACTCAAGAAAAAACCGGCCGCCCCGCGGGGGACGGCCGGTCGAGTCAAACCGATTCGAAGCGTTGCTCCGAGCCCGGGGAGGCCCGGGTGTCAGAGCAGGGAGGTCAGAAGGTGACCTGGAGCTGGAAGCGGACCGCGACCTGGTTGTCCTCGTTCGAGGAACGCAGACCCAGGACGTTGTTGGTCAGCGCCACGGCCTCGACCGGAGCGGTCTCGGTGGTCTTGTTGAACCACCACTGGAGGTCGGTGGTGAACTTGACGGCGCTGCTCTTGGCGAAGGGGTAGAAGTTCACGCCGCCCATGATGGTGTGGAAGTCCTCGTCGACTCCCGCGCCCCAGTCGTCGTCGGTGAAGATGCCGTTCCAGCCGATGAAGCCTTCGACGTTGTCGGTGAACATGTAGCCGCCCTGGATGATGCCGGCGAAGTCGTCGACCGACTGCGAACCCGAATCCGGGTCGGTGCGGGCCCAGAGCGCCATGGCGTAGACGTTCCAGCCGTTGCCCTCGATCTGGCCGTCAAGGGCGAGGCGGACCTGCTGGCCCTGCCAGCTGGTGCCGGTGGAGGCGGTGTTGCCGTCCTTCTCCCAGTGACCGCCGAGGCCCACGAGCCACGCGGTGTCCTGGCCGCGCCAGCCGCTGAAGTCGTCGAAGAGCTTCCAGTCGCCGCCGCCCTTGAACTCGAAGCGGCCGGAGACGCCGATGTCGGCCTCGTTGGTGCCGAACACGCCCGCGCCGCCGGGGCCGCCGAGCTGGGCCGCCGGGGTGGTGTAGGGGGTGTTGCCGGCGTTGAGGCCGTCGTTCACCGAGACCAGCACGTTCCACTGGTCGGAGCGGTGGTTGAAGCCGACGCCCTGGGTGTAGCCGGGGGCGTACACGGCGGTGACCGTCGAGTAGTCGGCGGCGAGCTGGCCGTGGGGCGCCAGGGCCCACTCACGCCAGAGGGGGTTCTGCCACTGACCGATCACGACGGCGTTCGAGTCCTCGAAGGACCAGCGCGCGAAGGCGTCGAGGAGCGTGAACGAGCCGTTATCCCCGCTGAACTGGCCTTCAACCTTGAAGGTGAAGTCCTTGCTGAGGACGTTGCCGGTGGCCTGCAGGCGGGTGCGGGTGGCCTCGAAGCCGTTGGTGAAGCCGCTGTCGTGCGGAAGGCCGACGTTGCCCGGATCCTCACGGAAGTTCAGGTAGTAGCGGAACTGGGTGAAGCCCCCGAGGACGACCTTGCTGTCGCCTTCGGCCAGGGTGCCGAGGCCGCTGGACTCGAGCGCGCTGCTCTTGTTGAGCGCGTCGGCCTTGAGTTCGGCGGCGTAGGCCCGGTCCTGGTCGGGGTTGCCGGCCAGGGCGGTGGCGCTGATCGCAGCGCCGGCGAGCAGGACGAGGACTCTGGTCTGACTCATTGCGAAACTCCTTGCTGCGTGAATCGGGGCTCGCGATTGCCTCCGTCGCGGCCCGACCTCCTGTCTTGTCCTCGCCGCCGGTCACGATGCCCGGCGACGGGACTCTCGGTCACGAGTACCGGTCCGCCTCCGCGAACCGGTCCGAAACTCATCGAAGCGCCGCGAGCGGACACCTCTCCGAGCCGGCCCGCGCCCCGACACCCGGGACGAAAGCCATTGGTCTGAGCGCTCCGGCCCCGCGGCTGGGGAGCCCATAACGCCGCTGAGAATAGGCCGTGCGATTAGTCAACGCAAACTCACTTCCATCCCTTTTTCGACGCGCGCGAACCGTCCGCATGAGATTCTCAAAGAAAAATATGCGAACAAAACCAGTACTTTATGTTTAGCGCAACCCGAATCGGATACCCGTAGCACCCGCCTTCCCCGCCCGCTAGCGTTTTGCAGCATGACGACGCTCTCCTTGATGAATCCCTCGTTAGAGAGGCCGACCCGTCCGGCGGTGCGCATCGCTTCGGCGCCGGGCGCTGGGGAGGCCGCCGAAGCAGGACAGGCCGGGCCGACCCGGGACGGCGCGGCGCGCCAGGTTCTTGTCGTCGACGACGAGCGCGACCTGCTCGACCTGTTGAGCTTCAACCTGAAGCGCGCCGGGTACCAGGTGCGGACCGCGGCGACGGGGCGGGAGGCGATGGCGGCGATCGCGGCCCGGGTGCCGGATCTGATCGTCCTCGACGTCATGCTCCCGGAGATGCCGGGCACGGCGGTCGCGTCGCAGGTTCGGTCGAACCCCGAGACCGCCCACGTTCCGATCATCATGCTGACCGCCAAGAGCCAGGAGGCCGACGAGGTCGTGGGGCTCGCGGCGGGCGCCGACGACTACGTGACCAAGCCCTTCTCGGTCAAAGTGCTCGCCGCGCGGATCGCCGCGCTGCTGCGACGGGCGTCGCGCCCGACGGGCGGCCAGAAGGAACTGCGGCTGGGCGCCCTGACGCTCAACACCGACACGCACGAGGCGTCGGTGGACGGCGAGCCGGTGCGGTTCACGCTGACGGAGTTCCGCATCCTGAGCGCGCTGGTGCAGGCGGAGGGTCGCGTGCTCTCGCGGGCGGCGCTGATGTCCAAGGCCATGGGCCCGGGTGTGACGGTGACCGAGCGGACGATCGACGTGCACGTGACCTCGATCCGAAAGCGGCTCGGGGACCACGCGGGGCTCATCCGGACGGTTCGCGGCGTGGGGTACCGGGCCACGCCGAGCCCCGAGGGCGGGCCGGGCGGCGGCTGAGCCCGGCGGTCCGTGACGGCGCCGAGAATAGGATCGCCCGGCCATGACGGGCGAACGGAACACAAGTCGCAACGCGGCGTGGGCGGCGGTCGTGATGGCCCCCGCGGTCGTGTGCGCGGTGAGCGCGGGCGCCGGGGCCGGGCCGTGGACGATCACCGGCGCGGTCTGCGGAACCGCCGCGGCCGCGCTGTTTGCGGGATGGCGGCTGGGCTCCGACCGCGGGGCGTCGGGGCGCGCCGGCGCGGCGGTCAGGGCCGTGGGTGAAGCGGCGGGGATCGTCGCTCCCGCCGCCGACTCCGCGCTCGAGCCGTGGACACGCGAGGTCGTCGAGCGTGTGCGGGCCATGCGCTCCGGGACGGCGCTGCGCGAAGCGATCACGGACGCGACCGATGCTCCGGTGTTCGTCACGTCGACTTCCGGGGCGATCGTGTTCTGCAACCGCGCGGCGTGCGAGTTCCTCGAGCGTCGACCGGACGAGGTCGTCGGGCGCGAGCTGGAGGACTTCTTCAGCCAGGGTGAGTTGCTGGCGGCGCACGACGCGGCACGGGATGGGGGGATGCACCGCGGTCAGGTGCGGATCGCGCGCGAGGGCGTGGCGCGGACGTACCAGGTCCTGGCGGGGCGGGCGGAGGTGCGCGAGGGCGGCGGGGCCGGCGCGGTGGTGGTGCTCACGCTGCGCGACATCACCGAGCTGTCGCGCGCGGCGCAGCTGAAGACGGACTTCGTAGCCAACGCCAGCCACGAGCTGCGCACGCCGCTGGCGTCGATCCGCGGCGCGGTCGAGACACTGCAGGAACTGGGGGAAGAGGACGCGGAAATGCGGGCACGCCTTGTGCGGATGATCGCCAGCAACGCCGAGCGGCTTGAAGACCTGACGCGCGACCTCCTGGACCTGTCGAGGCTCGAGTCCCCCGAGGCGCCGGCCGAGATCGGCCCGGTGGACCTCGCCGAGCTGGTCCGCGCCGTCGCGGGGCTGCTCGAGGGGAGCGCTTCGCGGAAGCGCGTGACGATCGAGGCCGAGATCGAGCCGGGCGTGGCACGCCTGGAGAGCGATCCGCGCCTGCTGCGGGCGATCCTGCGGAACCTGATCGAGAACGCGGTGAAGTTCGCGTACGAGAGGACGGCGGTGCGGGTGGTGGCGGAGGCGGCGGGCGGAGAGCCCGCGGGCGCCGATGACGGGCGCTCCGCAGAGGGCGAGGAGTCTCCGGCGCCCGGCGCGCTGGGCACGCTGCGGCTGCGGGTCATCGACCGGGGCATGGGCATCCCGCTGGCGCAGCAGCAGCGCATCTTCGAGCGGTTCTACCAGGGCGACCCGGCGCGGACGGGCGATGCACAGGGGCGCGGCACGGGGCTCGGGCTGGCCATCGTGAAGCACGCGGTGCGGACGCTCGGGGGGACGATCGGCGTCGAGAGCGTGTGGAAGGAGGGGACGACGATGACGGTCGAACTGCCCGGGTGCGTGGTCGGGTCGCCGGGGGCTGCGGCCGACGCGTGAACAATGCCGACGCGTATCGCCCGGTCACGCGGAGCCCGGCGCACCGGGCGGCAGGTCGTCCTCGGCGGTGAGGTTCCAGGCCATGCCGCATTCAGGGCAAACGGGTTCGGGGAGCCCGACGATCGAGTAGTTGCAGTGCGGACATCGGCCGCGGGCCAGGCGGCGCTGGCGGCGGGTGGCGGAGAGGTACGCCGGGATCCGACCCACCCATTGCAACGAGGAAAGAAAGAGCACAAGCACGACGATCGCGAAAGCGTTATGGAGATATCCAAGCCACGCCCGGGTTCCGAGACGCGCGGAACCGGTGCGGACAAGTTCGTCAATGTCGCGATCGGAGAGGGCCGCGGAGCGCGGCGTGCGCGATCCTCTGTCCCACGCAATCACCGACTGACGAATCTCCCTCTGGACTTCGGGAGTGGCGGCCGTGGCGAATGCGACGGGCTCAATCCAAATACCCCACGCGCGGCCCTGCCACGTGTTCGCATAGACGCCGCGGCAATCTGGATATCCGGGCAACCACACCACGTGAAACGCCTTGGATTCATCGCGAGCAAGGACGCGAGTGGCCCTGTCCCAACTCTCGTTGTTGGGGTCCATGATCTCAATGCCGCTTTCGTGTTGAATCGCGAGCAGAAGCTCGCCCGCGCCGGGCGCCTTTCCAGCCGTCAGCACTGCGGTTGAGAACAGATAGAGCGGATCGGGAAGCCGCTGTGCCTGTTGATCGACGATCGATGCACTTCCCGCGAGCAGTCCGCCCAGAACCAGCGTTGCGACGGGGCTCTGAATCCACCTCCAGAGCTTCATTCGACATCGCCTCGGATCCACAATTGAGGATATGCCCGTGCGTGCCGATCTGATACACCTGCCGCGATCGCTACACTCCCCCGATGCCCGATCCCGGCCACCACGAGCTCTCATCCGACTACGTGCACAAGATCGCACGCCTCGCGCGCCTGGCGCCGACGGACGGGCAGGTCGAGACGTACCGAGGCCAGCTCTCGGCGATCATCACGTACATGGAGCGGCTCAAGGGCGTGGACCTCGAAGGCGTGGAACCCTTGACCAACGTCGGCGATTTCACGAACCGGATGGACGAGGACGAGGTCGGGGAGACACTTCCGAACGCGGTGCTCATGAAGATGGCACCGGAGTCCTCGCCGCCGTTCGTGAAGGTGCCGAAGGTGCTCGACGACGGGGGTGGGGCGTGACGGCGCCGGGCCGCGGGGGCGCGGCGTGAGCGCGAGCGTTCCCTCGGCGGTCGAGACCCGCGCGGCGGTCGCCGGGGGCACCACGTCGGCGCTGGAGGTCGCGCGCGAGGCGCTCGCGCGGATCGACGGGGCCAACCCGCGCCTCAACGCGTTCACGCAGGTGTTCCACGATGCCGCGCTCGAGCGGGCCCGCGCGATCGACGCCCGCATCGTCGCGGGGGAAGCGGTGGGTCCGCTGGCGGGCGTGCCGGTCGCGCTCAAGGACAACATCTGCACCGCGCAGGGGCGGACGACGTGCGCGAGCCGGATGCTGGAAGACTACGAGTCGCCCTTCGACGCGACGGCGGCTGCGCGCCTGCTCGAGGCCGGCGCGGTGATCGTCGGGAAGACCAACCTCGACGAGTTCGCCATGGGCTCCTCGACCGAGCATTCGTGCTTCGGGCCGGTGAAGAACCCGTGGGACGAGACGCGCGTGCCGGGGGGCTCGAGCGGCGGGTCGGCGGCGGCGGTCGCGGCGGGGCTGGTGCCGATCGCGCTGGGGTCGGACACGGGGGGCTCGATCCGGCAGCCGGCGGCGCTGTGCGGGGTGCTGGGCGTCAAGCCCACTTATGGGCGCGTGTCGCGGTACGGGCTGGTCGCCTTCGCGTCGAGCCTGGACCAGATCGGGCCGTTCGCTCGCTCGTGCGCGGACGCCGCGACGGTGCTCGAAGTCGTCTGCGGGATCGACCCGCGCGACGCGACGTCCGCGGCGGTGGAGGTGCCGAGCTTCACCAACGAGCTGGACGACGCCATCGAAGAACCGCGGCTCGCCGTGCCGCGCCAGGCGTTCAGCGAAGCGAACCACCCGGCGGTGACGGCGTCCTTCCGCGCGGCGATCGAGACGTACACGAAACTCGGCGCGCGGATCGTCGAGATCGACCTGCCGCTGATCGACGAAGCGATCGCGGCGTATTACATCGTCGCGCCGGCGGAGGCGTCGTCGAACCTGGCGCGGTTCGACGGGGTCCGCTACGGCAGGAGGGCGAAGCTCGAGGCCGGGCAGGGGCTGATGGACCTGTACTGCCGCTCGCGCTCCGAGGGCTTCGGCGCCGAGGTGCAGCGCCGGATCATGCTGGGGACGCACGTCCTGAGCAGCGGCTACTACGACGCGTACTACACGACCGCGTTGAAGGTGCGGCGTCGGCTGAAGCGCGACTTCGATGCCGCGTTCCGCGCCGGCTGCCACGCGGTGCTCATGCCCGCGACGCCGGGGCCGGCGTTCCGGATCGGCGAGAAGACGGGCGACCCGATGGCGATGTACCTCGAGGACGTGTACACGGTCGCGGTGAACCTGGCGGGGCTGCCGGGGCTGTCGATGCCGGCGGGGTTCGCGGAGGAGGGCGGGAAGAGCCTGCCGCTGGGTGTGCAATTGATCGGGCAGCCGTTCGAGGAGGCGGGATTGCTTCGCATCGCGCGGATGTTCGAGAAGGCGACGGCGTGGGCGTCGCGGAGGCCGGAGTAGGGGTTCACCACAGAGACACAGAGGCACAGAGAAGACAAGGCAAGGAACGTGGAAAGACTTGCCAACCGCATCCGGACTCGATGACGTTCGAGATCAATTCAACTTCTGGCGTCCCGGTGTCATGCTCATGGCCGTTCTGACGTCTTCTCTGTGCCTCTGTGTCTCTGTGGTGAATGCTTCTTCGCCCTGATCGATCTGAAGAAGCCGGTGAGCATTGCCGCGGCCTGCTCGGCCATCACGCCCCCGACAATCTCGGGCCGGTGATTGAGTCGCGGGTCGCTCGTGATGGTGTACAGCGTGCGGACAGCGCCGGCCTTGGGGTCGTCGGCGCCGTAGACGAGGCGCCCGACCCGCGCGTTCACGATCAGCCCCGCGCACATGCAGCAGGGTTCGAGCGTGACGGCGAGCGAGCAATGGTTCAGGCGCCAATCGCCTGTTTTCCTTGCCGCGGCACGAACCGCGGTGAGTTCGGCGTGCGACGCGGGGTCCTTGTCGATCTCGCGCCGGTTGTAGCCCTCACCGAGGACGTTGCCGGTGGCGGTGTCGTACACCACGGCGCCGATGGGCACTTCGCCGAGTCTCTCGGCCCGGCGTGCCAGCGCGAGCGCACGGGTCATCATGCGGCGGTCGAGGTCGGTGGCGCGATCGGGCTGCGACGGCGCCGAAGCGCTCTTCCTTCGAGCGAGCCAGAAGACGCTCAGGCGCGTGCGGCGCATGCGAGCCCCAGGTTCCGGCGGACGAACTCGCGGGCCTCGCGCTCGGCGTCGAAGCAGTCGGCGAGCGTGCGGAGAGGTCGGGACGGGATCTCGTCGAGCGCCGCGGCCACAAGCTCGGCGATGCGGGGGAACGCCACGGGCGCGGAGTTCGGGTCTCGCGACGCCAGGAACGCGCCGACCGCCTCTTCGTTGGCGGCGTTGAGGATCGCGCCCGCGGTGCCGCCTCGCTCGATGACCGGGCGGGCCAGGCCCAGGGCGGGAAAGCGATCCAGGTCCGGCGGCTCGAAGTGGAGCGTCGAGAGCGACGCGAGGTCGAGCGTTCGGCCCGCGCCCTCCACGGTTTCCGGGAAGCAGAGCGCGCGCTGGATGGGCGTGCGCATGTCGGGCGCTGCCAACTGCGAGACCACGGAACCGTCCTCGAACTCGGCCATCGCGTGGACGATGCTCTGCGGGTGGATGAGCACCTCGATCCGCTCGGACTGGAGGCCGAAGAGCCAGCGGGCCTCGATCACCTCGAGCGTCTTGTTCATGAGCGACGCCGAGTCGATCGTGACCTTCGAGCCCATGCTCCAGGTCGGGTGCTTGAGGGCGTCGGCGGGGGTGGCCCGGGCGATGCGGTCCTTCGTCCACGTGCGGAAGGGGCCGCCCGAGGCGGTGAGCACGGCGCGCCGGAGGCCCGGCGGGCACTCGCACGGCGGGCACCACGTCGACGACCCCTCTTCCGCTGGGGCGCACCCCGAGAGCAGGCATTGCCACAGCCCGGAATGCTCGCTGTCCACCGGGAGCAGGCGCACCGCGCGCCCCGTGCCGCGCGCCAGGGGCACGACGAGTTCCCCGGCGGCAACAAGGGCCTCCTTGTTCGCGAGGGCGACGTCGCGTCCATCCTTAACGGCGGCGAGCGTCGCGGGCAGCCCGGCGCTGCCGACGATCGCGGCAACGACCATGTCGCACCCGACCGCGCGGACGAGTGCCTCGCTCGCGTCGGCCCCGGAGAAGACGCGGCAGCGGGCGGGCAGGTGCGCGATCGGCGCGGGGCAGGCGACGGCGCCGACGTTGAAACGGCGGGCCTGCTCGGCCAGCAGCCCCAGATTGCTCCCGCCCGCGGCAAGCCCGACAACCTCGAACGAGACCGGCGACCGTCCCGCGGCGTGCAGCGCGTTCACATGAGCGACGACCTCGAGCGACTGCGTGCCGATCGAACCGGTCGAGCCAAGGATGATCACGCGCCGGGTCATGGGATAGCGCAAAGCGGAATCGCGAATGAACCCGAACGATTCGGGCGCGGGCGGTGGAATCTCTGGACTTGCGCTCTTTCGCCTGGCTCTTTTCGTCTCACTCCGGCTTCGGCCGTTTGTTCAGCTCGCTGGATGAGAGCTTGCGCCGGGCCGAGGCGTAGAGCGAACGGACCGGCTTGGGCTCGGGGACGGGTCCGCCGGGGGGCGGGCTTGAAGGTTCCTGGCGGTGGCCCTGCGGTGGCGAACCGGCACCGGATCGCTCGTGGCCGCCCCGCCCACCGCCGCGCTCGCCTCCTGCACCCCCACCCCCATCACCACCGCCGCCCCCGCCACCACCGCCGCCCCGCCTGCCGCGGCGCCGACGGCGGCGACGCCCGGTGCGCTCGCCCTGTGAAGAGACTTGGCCGTCGAGCCCCGGCTCGACAGGTTCGCTGGCCTGGTTGTCCTCGTCGTCGGCTTCCTCCGCGGTCTCGCCCGCTTCTCGAAGCGGGTTTCGATAGCCATCGGGGCCGGGCTGGTCTGTGTCCACCGGATCGACGGCTGGCCCGGCTTCATCAAAGTCGCCCGGCGTGGTCATGCCCGGGTGATCGTGGGGCTGGTCAGCGGGCACGGCGACACCGGGAGCACCGCCCTGGCCCCTGCCGCGCCCGCGACGCCGACGGCGGCGACGGCGGCGACGGGGCTGCCCGTCCGGGCCCAGTTCGACCGCGCCGTCGGGCGAGTCAGCTGAAGCGTCCAGATTGTCGCCGGAAACGGACCCAAGGTCGCTCGCGGGCTCATCGTCACGCGGCTCCTGCTGATCCTGCGGGGCGGGCTGCTGCTGGCGCCCATGTCCGCCCTGACGGGGCGGTTCGCCGCCGCGCCCGCGCCGGCCGCGCCTGCCGCGCCGGCGCCGGCGACCGCCCTGCTCGCCGCCCGGGGAAAGAGCGGCGCCGTCAGAGGCTTCTTCGAGCGGTGCCGCGCCGGGTTCGAGGAGTTCGATCGGGTGCGGCTCGGCGTGCTCCTCGGGCTCGGCGTTGTCGGCCTGGCGCGCGAGGGCCGCCTCGTCCTGCGGGTCGCTGGCCCAGCCCTCTTCGCCCTCCTTGGGGTGGTAGGCCCACTCGGCGAGATCGGCGGGCTTGCGCGGCGTGGGGAGGTTCGCGACGTCGATGTCGGCGCCGGATTGCTCGTACGCGTAGAACGAGACGCGGTCGATCGGGACCGTCTCGCTGACACGGACGTCCACGTGCTTGCCGCTGGCCCGCTCGATGCGGTTCAGCGCCCGGCGCTTGCTCGAGAGCAACTCGCCCGCGACGCGCGGAGCGACGACGAGTTCGACCTTGGCGACGCGGTCGGCGTCGAGGATCGCGGCAAGGTCGCGGAGCGCGTCGGCGGCGACCGAATCGGGCCGCTGGACGAGCCCTCGCCCGCGGCAGGTGGGGCAGTCCACGAAGTGGACGCTCTCGTGGCTGCCGCGCATCCGCTGGCGGGTCATCTCGAGGATGCCGAAGAGGGAGATGGGCGCGGTGGTGGTGCGGGCCTTGTCGCGCTTGAGCCGTTCCTTGAAGCGTGCCTCGATGTCCTTGCGGTGCGAGGCGTGGCGCATGTCGATCAGGTCGTTCACGACGATGCCGCCCAGGTCGCGGAGGCGGAGTTGGCGGCAGATCTCGTCGACGGCCTCGATGTTGGTGCGGTAGGCGTTGGTCTCGGCGTCGCGCGCGTCGCGGGCCTTGCCGCTGTTGACGTCGATGGCGACCAGGGCCTCGGTCTGATCGATCACGAGCCGGCCGCCGGAGGGGAGCGGGACCTCGCGGGCGTGGATGGTCGCGATCTGCTGCTCGATGCCGAAGGCGTGGAAGACGGGCGTCTTGCCGGGGTAGTGCAGGAGCCGGGTGCTGGAGCGCGGGGCGACGATCTTCATGAAGCGGCTGGCTCGCTCGAGGGCCAGCTCGTTGTCGATGACGACCTCGTTGATGTCGGTCGAGAGCTGGTCGCGGAGGGAGCGGACGAGCAGGTCGCTCTCGGAGTAAAGCAGGCGCGGCTTGCTGCCGGTGTTGAGCCGGCGGTCCATGTCCTTCCAGAGGCGCTGGAGGTACGCCAGGTCCCGCTTGAGCTCGGTCTTGTTCCGGTCCATGCCGGCGGTGCGGAGGATAAAGCCGAAGCCGTCGGGAAGGTCCAACTGGTCGAGGATCTCGCGCATCTTGCGCCGTTCCTCCTCGTCCTCGACCTTGCGGGAGACGCCGACCTTGTCCATGAAGGGCATCATGACCAGGAAGCGGCCGGGGATGGAGAGGTAGCTGGTGAGCGTCGGGCCCTTGGTACCCACGCCCTCCTTCAGGACCTGGACGGTGACCTCGTCGCCCCGGCGGAGGCACTGCTGGATGGGCGGGCGCTCGCGCCGCGGCGTCTTGTGGCCCACGCGCTCGGTGGTTTCCTGCTCGTCCTCGCCGGGGAAGTAGCGCGGGTGCAGGTCGCTGTAGTGGAGGAAGCCGTTCTCCTCCACGCCGAAGTCCACGAACGCGGCCTGGATCGAGGCCTCGACGTTGGTGACGCGCCCGACGTAGATGTTGCCCACGCGGCTCGCCGCGGTGAACTTCTCGGCGTAGAGCTCTTCGAGCTTGCCGTCCTCGACGATGGCGACGCGGCACTCGTCGCCGGGGACGTAGTTAATGATCATCTGGCTGTGGGGCATTGCTTGGCGAGTCCTTTCTCTGGCACGGGCTCGCGTGGGGCGCTCGTGGTCACGCGTGCCGCGCGCGGCGATCGCGGCCGGCGCGCGTTCCTGGGAACGGGCCGGAGAACGGATCGGGCTGTGGCGCGGGGGACACGATGAGCGAGCGCTCGCACGCGGAGGGCGGGCGCCGGAGAGAGGGCGGGCGGGAGGCCCGGGCCGGGCGCCGGGCCCCGTGAGGGGCGGCGCGCCTTGGCGGGCGTCACGGTCCGCGCTCTGGACGCCCCGCTGAGCCCGTGTTCGGGCGGGGGCGCCGGCGCTCGACCGGATTTTTTCTCCCTCGGCTAATCGGCGGAACGCCCGTCGAACGCCTCGGGAACGATCTTGCGTGCCCGGTCCCTCAGGTACGAGGAGACCTGCACGTCCGAATCGAGCGACAGCGCCTGCTTGGCGACGCGCTCGCATTGAGCCACGGTCACGCTCCGGATCATCCGTTTGAGGCGCGGGATCGCGGAGGCGGTCACGGAAAGGGTACGCAGGCCGAGGCCGATCAGCAACATCGCGTACTCGAGCTCGGCCGCCGACTCGCCGCAGCACGAGACGGGGATCTTGTGGTGGCGGGCGGTCCGGACCACGTCGCGGACGAGCTTCACGACCGCCGGGTGGGCCGGGTTGTACAGGCTGGCGATCCGTTCGTTGGTTCGATCAACGGCGAGCGTGTACTGCACCAGGTCGTTGGTCCCGATCGAGAAGAAATCGACCTCGCGCGCGAAGGTGTCGGCCATGATCGCGGCCGAAGGGACCTCGACCATCATGCCGAGCTTGATGTCCGGGTCGAACTGCTCGCCGTCCTCCGCGAGGTCCTCCATGACTTCCTTGACGAGGAACTTCGCGCTGCGGAACTCGCTCGTCGTCGTGACCAGCGGGAACATCACGCGGACGGGCCCGAAGGCCGAGGCCCGCACGATCGCCCGCAGCTGCTTGCGGAACATCGGGAGCGAGCGCAGGCAGTAGCGGATGCTGCGGCAGCCCAGGAAGGGGTTGCGCTCGGGGATGTCGGCGCGGCTCTGCGTGTACTTGTCGGCGCCCAGGTCCACCGTGCGGATCGTCAGCGGCCTGCCCTTGCACAGTTCGATGCAGCGCTTGTACGCGTTGAAGTGATCCTTCTCGCTCGGCTCGCTGTCGCGGGCCAGGTACAGGAACTCCGTTCGGTAGAGCCCGACGCCCTCGCCCCCGTGCTCGAAGATCGCGGGGATCTCCTCCGGGAACTCGATGTTGCCCAGCAGCTCGACGCGGGCCCCGTCGAGCGTGACGGCCGGCATGTCGGAAAGCTCGTCGAGGGAGAGGCGGAAGACCCGGGTCTGCTCGATGTACCCCCGGTACTCGGCGAGCTGCTCGGGCGTGGGGTTGACGATGACGACGCCCTTCTCGCCGTCGAGGATGACGGTGTCGCCGTCGTTGGACGGGCCGGTCAGGTTCTGGCAGCCGATGACCGCCGGGATCCCCAGGGCCCGGGCGACGATCGCGGTATGGCCGGTTCGCCCGCCGAGATCGGTCGCAAAGCCGATCACCTTGGCGCGGTCGAACGCGGCGGTCTGCGAGGGCGTCAGGTCCCGGGCGATGATGATCGTCCCCGCCGCGATGCTCTGCAGCCGCTGGCGGCCCGTGCCCACCAGGTGGTGCAGCACGCGGACCGCGAGGTCATCGATGTCGTTGGCCTTGGTGTTGAAGGTCGGGTCGCGGCTTGCCCGGAACAGGTCGGCCTTCTCCCCGAGCTGGTGGCTCACGGCGAACTCGGCGCTGACCATCTCGGACTCGATCATCCGGCGCATCTTGCCGGTGAGCGACTTGTCGGAGAGCATCGCGGCGTGGACGCGGAAGATCGCCGCGGTCTCCTTCCCCATCTCCTTCTCGGCCTTCTTGTAGACCTCGCCGAGCTCGGCGATGGAAACGCGGATGGCCTCCTCGAAGCGGGCCAGCTCCGCGCGGACGTGCTCCGGCTTGATCGAGCGCCGGGCGATGCGGCCGTGCTCGGTGTCCAGGACGAGCGCGGTGCCGATCACCACGCCCCCCGAGACACCGACGCCGCGGTGCGAGTGCGTGCGCCGCTCGGGCGGCGCGATCGGGGGTGTGGCCTTCGGGCGTTCCGGCACGGGGAGGATTCTAGAGGAACCGCGGCGGCGAGGGGGCCGCGCGCGCCGCGGCCGGGGCGCAGGGCTACGCGTTTCCCTAGAATCCGCGCATGCCGTCCCGCCGTCACCTGGCCGTGTTCCCCGGTTCGTTCGACCCCGTGACGTACGGGCACTTGGACGTCATCGACCGTGGAAGGCGGCTCTTCGACGAGCTGATCGTCGCGGTGGGCCGGCACCCCGGGAAAGACCCGCTCTTTTCGGCCGAGGAACGCCTGGAGATGACGACGCGGCTGGTCGCGGAACTGGCTGAGAAGGAGCCGGCGCTCGCCCCCGTCAGCGTGCGGGGGTTCTCGGGGCTGACGGTGGATTTCGCCCGTTCGGCGGGAGCGACGATCCTGCTCCGCGGCATACGAAACCTCTCAGACCTTCAGTACGAGGTCCAGCAGGCCGTGACCAACCGCGAAGTGGCCGGCCTTGAGACCGCGTTCGTGGTCGCGGGCCAGAGCTTCGCGTACACGAGCTCGAGCCTCATCAAGCAGGTCGCAGCTTTGGGCGAAGACCTCGGCGCCCTCAAGGCCATGGTGCCGCCCCTGGTCCTCGAGCGGCTCGCCGAGAAGAAGAGGCTGAAGCACCCGGCCCTGGAAAGGTTGCGCGTGGACCGCGGACACGCCGAGTCGTGACGTGCGCCCTTCGCGGGCAACCTAACATCGCCCGATGGACATCCGCGTCATCAGCATCGGCACGCTGGCATTCCACCCGCTCTGGGGCGAGCGGGAACAGGTCCGCACCGGCCACGCCACCACGACGCTGGTGCGCACCGATTCCAAGGCGATCCTGGTTGACCCGGGTCTCCCCGAACCGGCGCTCGTCGCGCGCCTCGCCGAACGGGCGAACCTCACGCCCCGCGGCATCACCGATGTGTTCCTGACGAGTTTCCGGCCCGATGCCCGGCGCGCCGTCGGCGCATTCACCGATGCGCGATGGTGGATCCACGAGGTCGAGCGCGAGACCGTGGGCGTCACGATCGCGCGCCGGCTGAAGGAGATGGCGCACGAGGACCCCGACGACCCGGTGCGCCGGTCGCTCGAGCAGGACGTGGCGATGCTGGCGCGGTTCAAGAACGCGCCCGACTCGCTCGGCCGGAACGTCGACCTGTTCCCGCTGCCGGGCGTCACGCCGGGGCTCTGCGGGCTGATCGTGGCCGAGCCGCGCCGGACGACCGTCATCTGCGGCGACGCCGTGCCGACCGTCGAGCACCTCGAGCAGGGGAAGATCCTCGCCGGCGCGGTCGACGTCGAGCGGGCCAAGCAGAGCTTCGCCGAGGCCGTCGAGATCGCGGACCTGCTGGTGCTGGGAAGGGACAACCTGGTGGTGAACCCGGTGCGACGGACCTTGTAGAGGTAATTGAGGTGAGCGGGGCGTACCTGTAAGGCTGATGACGAAGTTGTCATGACGAAACGGACTGCCCGTGGTGTGTCCTCTGTGCACAAGCATCGAGCATCGCGCGACGAACCCCCGGTTTGTCGCGGACCTCGATCGCTCGGCCGTGTTCCTGGGCGAGCGCCAGAACCCGCGAGGGTGGTGCGTGCTCGTACTTCGCAACCACGTTGAGCACCTCGCGGAACTCACGCTCGACAACCAGAGGGCGGTGTTCGGCGAAGTGGCGATGGTTGCGGCGGCGATCCGGCGGGTCTTCACGCCCAGCGGCTCGGGCCCCGACGTCCGTCCGCTGCGGATCAACTACGAATGCCTGGGGAACCAGGTCGCGCACGTGCACTGGCACGTCATCCCGCGCCACGCGGACGACCCGCAGCCCCGGGATACTGTCTGGCACTGGAGCCGCGAGACGATCGGCGAGCCACCGGACGCGCAGGCGCTGAAGGATCTGGCCGAGAACCTGCGCTGCGCCCTCAGACCGTGAGGAAGGAGCCCCCAATGATCCGGCGCCCCGCCCTGCACCGCTGGACTGACATCACGACCGACACTCCCATGCCGCTGCTCGAGCGCCAGCGGATCATCGGCGAGCGGATGATGGTCTCGCGGGTGGTCCTGAAGAAGGGCTGCGATGTGCCCCTGCACAGCCACGACAACGAGCAGATCTCGATCATCGTCTCGGGTCGGCTGCGCTTCGGGCTGGGAAACCCGGGTGCTTCGGACCGGGAAGAGCTCGAAGTGGGCCCGGGCGAGGTGCTTCACCTGCCGGGCGGCGTTCCGCACTCGGCGCTGGCCCTGCAAGACACGGAGGTGCTCGACCTCTTCAGCCCGGTGAGCGAGCGGACGGGGATCGACCAGCGGGGGCACTGAGGTGGCGCGACTCTGTTTGGATTCCCGCGTCCTGCGGCACCCCTGAGAACGGGCGGGCGCACGGACAGTCCGGTGGGTGCATCATCCGGCGCCTGTCAGGCGCCGGGTTCGGGTTCATCCGAACTTGCGGATCAGTTCGCCGATGCGGGCCAGGTGGTAGTCGTCGTGCGCGCACACGAACGCGACGGCGTCCACGAGCCGCAGCGGCATCTTGAGGCGCGGGTGAATGCTCACGCGCGAGAAGTCGGGCTCGGCAAGGGTGTCGAGCTTCACCGCCTGCCGCGTGCGCTCGCGCCGGAACTCGGCGAGCAGATCGGCGAGTTGCTTCTCGTTGTGCCCGGCCTCGCGGGTCTTGAGGTTGGTCATGTCGGCCGGGCGCAGCTCGGGCCTGCCGGCGAGGTAGTCGTCGAGCCGCCCGTCCCAGAGGGGCTCGAGGTCGAGCAGGTGGCCGATGTTCTGGAGAATGGTCCAGCCGCCGTCGGTTCTGGTGAGCGCTTCGCGCGGTACGCTCCTGACGCGATCTTCGATCCGGGCCGGAGTGCCGCGGAATCGCTCGATGACGTCGGGGTAGGTGCGGACATCGTCAGGGAAGGAGAACGTGCGATCGATCCAGGGGAGTTTGGGCATGGCGGATTGTTCACGCGGGAAGCAG
This sequence comes from uncultured Phycisphaeraceae bacterium, assembly GCA_964500365.1. GTDB lineage: Bacteria > Planctomycetota > Phycisphaerae > Phycisphaerales > UBA1924 > CAZCPB01. The sequence continues at coordinate 17,576 of CAZCPB010000006.1, read as the reverse complement.
GTGGAGCCGCCGACGGAAGTGGGCGGTCGAGGCGGCGACCTGCGTTCATTCACCCCCCGAATTCCGTCGGGGGCTCCACGCGTGCGCCAGCGCCTATCCCAACGCCCGCTCAATGTCCCCGATCTGGTCCTTCACATCCTCGATCCCCACGGAGAGCCTCACCAGCCCGTCCACGATCCCGAGCTTTTTGCGTGCTTCGGCCGGCACGGACGCGTGGGTCATGATCGCGGGGTGCTCGATGAGGGACTCGACGCCGCCGAGCGATTCGGCGAGGGAAAAGAGCTCGACGCGCTCGAGGAATCGTCTTGCCTTGGGCAATCCGCCGCGGAGCACGCAGGTGATCATGCCCCCGTACGCCCTCATCTGCTTGCGCGCAAGCGCGTGCTGCGGGTGGCTCCTGAGGCCGGGGTAGATCACCCGCTCGACCTTGCGGTTCTTCTCGAGCCAGCGCGCGATCTTCATCGCGTTCTCGCAGTGGCGCTCGACGCGGACGTGCAACGTCTTGGTCGAGCGGAGCACCAGGAAGCAGTCCATCGGGCTCGGCACGGCCCCCACGGCGTTCTGAACGAAGCGCAGCCGACGCGCGATCTCGTCGTCGTCCACGATGAGCATCCCCCCCACCACGTCCGAGTGACCGCCGAGGTACTTGGTCGAGGAGTGGCACACCACGTCGGCGCCGAGCGCGAGCGGGGACTGGAGCATCGGCGTCGCGAAGGTGTTGTCCACGATGACCCAGGGGCGGCGGATCGGGCGGGCGTCGGGGATCGAGCTCGGAGGTGAAGCTTCATAGCGACCCTTCCCCGCGCGCCGGGCGATCGCGGCAACGCCGCGGATGTCGATGATCTTCAGCATCGGGTTGCTGGGCGTTTCGAGCCAGATCACCCTCGTGCGCGGCGTGACGGCCCGCTCGATCGCGCTGAGGTCGGTCATGTCCACGCGCGTCGTGACGATCCCGAGCTGCTTGTACACCTTGTCGAGCTGGCGGAAGCTGCCGCCGTAGACATCGTCCGAAAGAATCACGTGATCGCCGGCGGAGAGCTGGTGGATCACGCAGTCCATCGCGCCCAGGCCGCTCGAGAACGCCAGGCCGTGCCGGCCCCCTTCGAGCGCGGCAACGTTCTGCTCGAGCGCCGTGCGCGTCGGGTTCTTCGAGCGCGAGTAGTCGTACCCGTCCTTGAACTTGCCCGGCGAGCCCTGCACGTAGGTGCTGGTGAAGTAGACCGGCGTCATGATCGCGCCGGTGGTGGGGTCGGGGCACTGGCCGGCGTGGATGGCGCGGGTGCCGAAACGCTGGGAACTTCCCTTGCTCGTCATGATGCTCTCCGGTGAGGGCGCAGAGTAGCATCGGTCATGCGCCGCGCACGCCGCGAGAGCAGGCACGTTCCCGCGACGGGCTCGTACACTCGCCGGCATGAGCGGCGCCGCCGGCGACCTTGATCCCGGTGAGGTAAGGCGGTTTCTCGCCAGGCACAGCGCGCGCTGCCCGGGGTGCGGCTACAACCTGCGAGGGCTGACGAACGATCAGTGCCCGGAGTGCGGGCGGAAGTTCGCGATCAGAAGGGTGCCGCCGTGGACACCCGGGTACGCCCTTCTGGGCGCGCTCGGAGGGGCGGCGGTGATCAGCCTGCTCGTGCTCGCGGCAGCGATGGCGGGCGAACGTTGGAGCTCGCGCGCAAGGCCCGAGTTGGTCGTCTGGGTCGCGTTGCTCCCAGTGGCGCTCCTCGCGGCGCTCGCGTGACTGATGTCGATCTCTGGCTTCCGTCGCGCCGTAGGGCGCCTGCGGCGCGGCACGTCCCAGATCATCCTCGGCGCTTGCGTGCTTGTCCCGACGTTGCTTACGGCGATCGCCGTCGCGCTCGCGCCATGAACCCCGTCGCCGACCTCCGCCGATCCGCGTGTAGACTGCCTCCATGCCCGACGGGCCCGACCAGACCGGTTTGCTGCGGGACTTTCTCGCCGCGCGCGATTCCCCCTGCCCGTCCTGCGGCTATAACCTCCGCGGTCTGGCGAGCGACCGCTGCCCCGAGTGCAACGAGGCGCTCGCGCTGCAGGTGGGCATGCTCGAGCCGCGCCTGGGCTGGTACCTCGCGGCGCTCTCGGGGTTCATGACCGGCGCGGGCGGGGCGCTGGTCGTCGTGTGCTTCGTGATCTACGGCACGCTCCGCTGGGGATCGCCGGGCGGGCGCGACGCCGCGGCGATCTACGTGGTCCCGGGGACCGCGCTGCTGGTGTTCGGCGCGGCGGTGTTCGCCATGACGCGTGTGACGGGACGGATCTGGTTCCGGCGGCTCACGGCGCGCGAACGGGTATGGATGATCGTCGCCGGGTGGGCGCTGATCGGTGTGTTCATCGCGTGGATCGCGGTGTGGATGAATTGAGGGAGCGCCGTCATTGCCTGCAGCACCTGATCAAGCCGAACCGGAAGCGTTGCGGCAGTATCTGGCCGGGCGCGACGTTTCCTGTCCAGCGTGCGGGTACAACCTGCGAGCACTGATGGGAAACGTCTGTCCGGAGTGCGGCCGGACCCTGGCGCTCAGACGGCTTATCAAGGGGCGGGCGCGTCCCCTGCCTCCACACCTTCAAGGCACGATCGTCGTTCAGGGAATTCTGTCAGCCATGTTGCTCCTCGCGGCCGGAGTCGCCGGGAGTTTGGTCATTGCCGTCTTCTGGGTCGGGGTTCACGCGGCCATCACAGCTGTCTGGTACGGATTCTGGCGCATCGGATCGGCGCGACTGGATTCACATCCCGGGGAAGCATGGAAGATGTCGTGCTGGGGCGCCATTCTGTGGTGTGAAGTCCTGGTCCCGTACGCAATTCTCATCGGCCTGCTCCTCATGGCGGGGTGATCGCCCTCGAGAGCCGATCCCGACCGCTCACTTGGGCGTATCTACCAGCAGGATCTCGCCGATAACTCTTCCATGCCCGCCACCCCCCACACCGACCTTTCGCCCGAGCTGCTCGCCCACATGCAGGCCATCAAGGCCAAGGCGATCGAGTACGGTCTCGACTTCTACGAGGTCGTCTTCGAGGTCCTGCCCTTCGACACCATGAACCAGGTCGCGGCCTACGGCGGATTCCCCGTCCGCTACCCCCATTGGCGCTGGGGGATGGAATACGAAAAGCTCTCCAAGCGCGACGCCTACGGCCTGGGCCGCATCTACGAGATGGTCATCAACAACGACCCGGTCTACGCCTACCTCCAGGAGTCCAACGCCGTCACCGACCAGAAGCTCGTCATGGCCCACGTCTACGGGCACGCCGACTTCTTCAAGAACAACTTCTGGTTCAGCAAGACCGACCGCAAGATGATGGACCAGATGGCCAACCACGCGACCCGCGTGCGCCGGCACGTCGAGCGCCACGGCCAGGAAACCGTCGAGTCTTTCATCGACGCCTGTCTCTCGATCGAGCACCTGATCGACCCGCACTCGATGTTCGTCACCCGCGAGGACACGGGCCACCCGCGGAGCACCGGCAGCGGGTCTCGCCGGCACCAGGAGCGCGAGCGCCCCCGGGCCTTCGAGCCCGACAAGCTCCCGGCCAAGAGCTACATGGACCCGTTCATCAACCCGCAGGCCGCGATGGACCAGCAGCGCCGGGAGCACGAGGAAAAGCAGAAGGCCGACCGCGGGCGCTTCCCCCGCCATCCCACGCGGGACGTGCTGCTCTTCCTGCTGCGGCACGCGCCGCTCGACGACTGGCAGCAGGACATCCTGTCGATCATCCGCGACGAGGCGTACTACTACGCGCCCCAGGCGATGACCAAGGTCATGAACGAGGGCTGGGCCACCTACTGGCACTCCAAGCTCATGACCCAGCACTTCCTCGAGGCCCGCGAGATCGTGCACTACGCCGACCAGCACTCGGGCGTCGTCCACATGCCCCCCGGCGGCTTCAACCCCTACAAGATCGGGGTCGAGCTCTTCAAGGACATCGAGCGGCGCTGGAACTCGGGCCAGCACGGGCCGGAGTGGGAGCGGCTGGACACGATCGGCGCAAAGGAAGCCTTCGACGACCGGTCGATGCGCGGCAGGGACAAGATCTTCGAGGTCCGGCGGATCTACAACGACGTCAACTTCATCGACGAGTTCCTCACCGAGGAGTTCGTCGAGCGGCACCGGATGTACCAGCACAAGCGCGACCCGCAGACCGGCGAGATCAAGATCGTCAGCCGCGACTTCAAGCGCGTGAAGATGACGCTGCTGCACCACCTGACCAACATGGGCCAGCCGTTCATCTATGTGGTCGACGCCAACTACCTGAACCGGGGCGAGCTTTACCTGGCGCACAAGCACGCCGGCCTTGAAGTGGACACGGCCAAGGCCGCCGAAGTCCTGACCAACCTGCGCGTGCTCTGGGGCCGCCCCGTGCACCTCCAGGCCCGCATCAACGACGAAATGCACCTGCTCAGCGTCGAAGGGATCGGCGACAAGCCCGCGCGCGAGCGGATCACCGACGACACGCCGCCCCCGGCGCACGTGATCGAATGACCGAGCGCGAGAAGCGCGGGGACGGGGCCCTCTTCTCCAGGAGCCCGGCCCCCGCGCCATCGATCCACCGTGCGGATCAATCACTCAGCCAGTCAGCACCCGGACTCGAACGCGCTCAGGAACGCGTCGAAATCGTCGCCGGTCACGAACGAATCGCCATTGAGGTCGGCCCCGGGGTCGCCGAGTTCGAACGCTTCGACGAACGCATCGAAGTCCTCTCCGGTGACGAACCCGTCGGCGATGACGTCCGCGAAGCAATGGACGCCGACGTAGGTTTCGGCGTCGTCGAGGTTGATCCAGCCCACGTTCTCGCCCCAGATATAGCCGTGAAGCCGGCGCGGCGACGTGGACGAATCGAGGTACGCGGGCTGGCTGGGGCTGGCCTCGGCGCCGCCGCCGAAGTTCACCCACCCGATGTTCTCACCCCAGCCGAAACCGAAGAGCTTCCCGCTCGGGGAGACGTTGACACCGTAGTCCGCGGCGTCTGCGTTGGCGTATTGGTATGAGTCGGCCGGTCCGGAGCCGACGAGGATCCAGCCGACGTTCTCGCCCCAGATCGCCCCCTGAAGGTGCGTGGGGTAGACGTGAACGCCCGCCGAAGCGGAGTCCGCGTCGCGCCAATTCGTGAAGCCGATGTTCTCGCCCCAGGCGTGCTTGTGGTCCTGTTCGACGTTGCTCGTCTGGCCCCGGGCCGCGGCGGCGGCTCCGAGCACCAGAGAAACTGCCAAGAGGTTCTTCATGGGATGGCTCCGTGCGGACTCCCCGGGGCGCGGGCCGCGGGGCGTCGCGGGATTGGTGTGTGGGGGATCAGTACGAGAAGTTGGCGTTGGGGTCGGTCGAGCCAGGGCTGACGCCGCCGGAGTTTCCGACGAACGCGCCTCCGCTCACGCCGGCCACTACCAGGCACTTGTTCCCGGCGGCCATGTTCCAGTTGGCGGCCGTGTTGTCGGCGCACGTGTTCTGCGTGAAGAAGTTGGACGAGTTCACGCACCGGATTCCCCAGTCGTTCCCCGTGCAGACGTTGCCCTCGACGCGGCTGTAGAGCCCGCCCGCCGAGATCCCGGCCCCGTCGGCGGACGTGACGCCGTTCGACGAGCACGTGTTGCCGCGGACCGTGCCGTAGGTGACCACGACGATGCCGTGCTCGCCGTTCGACGAGGAGGTGCAGTCGAGGACGGCGCACCGCAGGTCGGTGTAGATGCCGCTGAAGTCGTTGGAGATGGCGGAGCACTCGGAGATCGTGCTGCTGTCGGCGAGAACGAACCCGGTGTTGTTCTGGCGCGCCGAGGAGTGGGAGACGGTCGATCCGCTACCGACGCTGACGCCCGCGCCGGCGTTCTGTGCCGCGGTGCACGACTCGATCACGGCGTTGCTCGAAGCGTCGATTCCCGTGATCGTGTTGCCGATCGCCGAACACCCGCGCACGCGGGCGTTGTCGTTGGCGCGGATGCCGAAGCCCGTGTTGCCCGACGCGGCCAGGTTCTCGATGAGCGAGCCCGACCCCGTTCCCCCGGCGCGGAGTTCGACGCCGGCACCTCCCCACCCGTTCACCGCGCCGTTCCGAATGGTGAGATTGTCGCGAACCCCCTCGGTCGAGAGTCCGTTGAGCGATCCCGCGGCGCCCTGCACCGTGAACCCGCCGAGGTCGATGGTGACGTGGGAGGCCGCGATCTCGATGCCGTGCTTGCCGCTGACGCCCGCGACGTTACCCGTGAGGTAGTACGAGCCGGGCTGGGTGATCCTGAACACGCTGTTCGCGTCGCCGGGCGTGTTGGCCGCGTTGATCGCGATTCGCGGCTCGACTTCCGTGAGCGTCTTGTATGTCGAGGAGATCGGCCCGGCAGGCGGGTCGAGCGGGCCGGCGAGCGACGACGGGATGCCGGCTAGGGCCAGGAGAGAGAGGGCGGTGACGGTGCGACGAGCGTTCATGGCCAAGTCCTTTGTATGAGGTGTGATGCGTGCCTTGTGCGCGAGCCGGCGACCCGCCGGCGCGGGCGGGTTCAGTACGAGAAGTTCGCCCACGGATCGGTCGAGCCGATCGCGGCGCCGCCCGAGGCACCGCTCACGGCGCCCGAGGTTGCGGCCACGACATAGAGCCCGACGTTGCCCGCCGCGATTTCGAAGTTGGTCCCATTGCCGGCGGCGCTGTTGCGCGCGATGAAGTTCCCGGAGTTGTCCGCGTCGATGCCGCGCAGACCGGTCAGGAGGTTGTTGGCCTCGATGCGGTTGTCGCTCGAGACCGCGTGGACGCCGGCGCCGGCGGAGTGGAGTTCGGCGGAGCAGCCGCGCACGGTGCTCCCGTTGGTGACCTGGAAGCCGTCGTCGCCGTTGGCCGACGCAGTGCACTCGATGATCTGGCAGGACGAGTTACCCTTGAAACCGTCGCCGGTGTTTTCGCGGGCGGCGCAGGCGGTAATCACCGAGGCGAGCGTCGCGCGGATGCCGTCGCCCGTGTTCTTGTACGCGGAGCAGGCGCGCACGACGCCCTGGTAGACCTCGATCCCGCCAGCGCCGTTGTTTGAGGCCGTCACGCCCTCGACGAGCGTGGACCGGACGAACGCGGAGAAGGTGTTGATCCCGCTGCCCCCGAACCCGTTGATGGTGCCGTTGACGACCCGTACCGAATGGGCGTTGGCGGTGACGTGGCGCACGCCGTCCAGCGACCCGGGCACGCCCAGCAGCGCAAAGCCGCTCAGATCCACCGTGACGTTGCTGGCGACGATCTTGATCCCGTGCTTGGCGCTGACGCCGGTGACGTTCCCGGTGAGGTAGTACGAGCCCGGCTGGGTGATATTGAAGACGCTGTCCGCGTCGCCGGGGGTGTTGGTCGCGCTGATCGCGATCCGCGGCTCGACCTCGGTCAGGGTCTTGTAGGTCGATGCGATCGGGCCCGACGGCGGGTCCAGAGGGCCGGCGAACAGGGTGGCGGCGCTCGCGCCGGCAATAAGGACCAGGGCGAGAATCGAAGCAGCGGGGCGGGCACGCGTGTTCATGGCGGTTCTCCTTCTTGACCCTGGCGCAAACAATCGCAAGGCGGTTCGGGCAATGTCTTGTGGCGCTGCGCCCCGCCGCGGTACACTCGGGCGTCGGACAGGCGGGCCTCATCCCACAAGGCCCCGTCCCGCCGGTCGCGGGATCAGCCCGTGCGTCTTTTTTGTCGAGTCGCGCCATGAGCGAGAGCGCGGACATCACGACGCTGCTGGGACGTGCCGCGCAGGGCGACGGCAATGCCGCGGGGGAGCTCTTCCCGATCATTTATGATGAGTTGCGCCGGCTCGCGGCGTCGTTCCTGGCCCAGGAGCGGGCCGGGCACACGCTCCAGACCACGGCGCTGGTTCACGAGGCGTACCTCAAGCTCGTCGGCGGCAACGCGGCGGACTTCCGGTTCAACGGGCGGGCTCATTTCCTGGCCGTCGCCGCGCAGGCGATGCGCCGGATCCTCATCACCCACGCGCGCGACCGGGCGCGGCAGAAGCGCGGCGGGGGCGTGGCCCGCGTCTCCCTCAGCGACGCCGAGCGACAGACGCCGGCGCCCGAGCCCGACGTGGACCTCGTCGCGCTCGACGAGGCCTTGACGAGGCTGGCCGGCGTCGACGCGCGCAAGTCGCGCCTGGTGGAAATGAGGTTCTTCGGCGGCATGAGCGTGGAGGAGATCGCCGAGGCGCTGGGCGTGGGCACGGCGACCGTGAAGCGCGACTGGGCGATGGCGCGGGCGTGGCTCTTCAGGGAGATCTCGCGGGAGGGTGCGGGTGACACCGGCGCAGTGGGCGAGGCTTGACGAGCTGTACGCGGCGGCCTCCGAGGCCGCGCCCGCCGAGCGCGACGGTTTGCTCGCGCGCGCCCGCGAGGAGGACGGCGCGCTGGCGGCGGAACTGGCCTCGCTCCTCGACGCCGACCGGCGTGCAGGGGAGTTCCTGAACGCGCCGGCCGTCCATGTCGCCGCGCTCACTGCTGACAAGGAAGTGTCCGACCCCCTCATCGGCGCCGCGCTGAATTCATTCACGATCGTGCGTCGGCTCGGCTCGGGCGGCATGGGCGTCGTGTACCTGGCGCGCCAGGAGAGCCCCGGCCGCGCGGTGGCGCTCAAGGTCGTCCGGCCCGACGCGATGTCGCCCGCGATCCTGCGCCGCTTCCGGCACGAGGCCGACGTCCTGGCCCGCCTGCGGCACCCGGGGATCGCGCAGGTATACGAGTTCGGTGAGGCCCGCACGCCCCTGGGTGTCCGGCCTTACTTCGCGATGGAGCTCGTCGAGGGCCTCCCGCTCCTGCGCTACGCCGCGGGCGCGGGGCTCGGCGTCCGCGAGCGGCTCGACCTTTTCGCGCGGATCTGTGACGCCGTGCAGTACGCGCACCAGCGCGCCGTGATCCATCGCGACCTCAAGCCGGCGAACATCCTGGTCGTTGACGACCCGGCATCGTCGAGCGCGGGAGCCTCCCGCGTGCCCGCGGCGCAGCCGACGATCCTCGATTTCGGCGTGGCGCGCGTCACCGACTCCGACGTTCGCGCAACCACGCTCCGCACGGACATCGGGCAGCTGCTGGGAACGGTCCCCTACATGAGCCCCGAGCAGGCCTCGGGCAACGCACAGGACGTCGACGTGCGATCCGATGTCTACGCGCTGGGGGTCGTTCTTTACGAGCTGCTGACTGGGAGGCTCCCGCATGATCTTCGCGGGAGGGCGATCCCCGACGCGGTAAGGATCATCACGGAGGTCGAACCCCCGACGCTCGCAACGCTCAATCGGCGGTTCCGGGGCGATGTCGAAACAATCGTCGCCAAGGCGCTCGAGAAGGACCGGACCCGGCGCTACCAGTCGGCGGGCGAGCTGGCCGAGGACGTGCGAAGGCACCTGGCCGACCGAGCGATCCTCGCGCGCCCGCCGAGCGCCGCGTACCAGCTACGCAAGTTTGCGCGCCGGAACAAAGCCCTGGTGGGCGGGGTCGCGGCGTCGTTCGTGCTCCTGGTCGCGGGGCTGGTGGGCGTGACGATCAGCCGCAACGAGGCAATCCGAGCCCGCGAGAGCGAGACCGCGCAGAAGGACGCCGCGCTGCGCGCTGCGCGCCGCGCCACCGCGCTCAAGGACTTTCTCGTCGGCACGCTCCGTGCCTCCGATCCGTCCCGCGAGGGTCGGCAGGACATGCTGGTCTCCGACGCGCTTGTGCGCGGCGTGCAGATCCTCGGCGAGGGCGCGCTGGACGCACAGCCCGAGATCGCGGCCGACATCCTGAGCGCCGCGGCCGAGATTCTCACGTCCAACGGGCGTGCCACGGACGCGCTGCCCATGGCCGAACGCGCCGTCGCGACCCTGCGCCGTCTCCACGCCGGGGACCACGCCGATACGGCGACGTCCCTGGACAGGCTCGGGACCGTGCTTGAATCGCTCGGACGTGCCGCGGAGGCCGAGCCGATCTTCGCCGAGGCGCTCGACATGCGGCTCCGCCTCTTCCCCGGCGACAGCCTCGCCGCATCTACGAGCCTTGCCAATCTCGCCACGATCCGTTCCGCGACCGGGCGTGTCGCCGAGGCCGAGCCTCTCTACCTCGCGGCGCTCGAAATGAACAAACGCCTGTTCAGCGGTGACCACCTGTCCATCGCCTCGAGCCTTCACAACGTCGCGTTCACGCGTCAGTCGCTCGGCCGTCCCGGCGAGGCGGAGCCTCTGTACCTCGAGGCCTTGGCCATGCACGAGCGGCTCCTCCCGGCGGGTCACCCGTACATCGCCAATGACCTGAGCAACCTCGCTCGCCTGTACCACTCAACGGATCGCTCCGCGCAGGCCGAGCCCCTGATGGTGCGATCGCTGGAGATGCGCCGGAGCCAGTACGCGGGGGACCATCCCGCGCTGGCGAGCGCCCTCGACACCCTGGCGCAGATCCGACAGGCCCTCGGTCGCCTCGCCGAGGCCGAGACGCTCCTCGTCGAGTCGCTTGACATGCAGCGTCGCTTGCACGCAGGGGACCATCCCGACGTCGCGACGTGCATGAACAACCTCGCGGCGGCCCGTCTGGCTCTGGGCCGGGGGGCGGAGGCCGAGCCGCTCCTGGTCGAGGCGATCGAGATGAACCGGCGGTTGTTCCCGGGCGATCATCCCTCCCTCGCGCAGGCGCTCAACAACCTGGGGGGCGTGAGGCTGGCGCTCGGTCGGGCCGCCGACGCGGAGCCCGCGCTCAGCGAGGGCGTGGAGATGCACCGGCGGGTCTTCCGCGCGGACCACCCGGCGCTCGCCAACAACATCAGCAACCTGGCGCGGGCGCAGCACGCCCTGGGGCGCACGGCCGAGGCCAGACGCGGCTTCGACGAGGCGGCGTCGATGCTCCGCCGCCTCGGGCCCGACGGCGCCGGCCTGCTGGCGCGCGTGCTGTGGCGCTCGGCGTGCACGCGCCTTGAAGAGGGCGACCGACGGGGCGCGCGCGAGCAGGCCGACGAGGCCGTCTCGATCGCCGAGAGCGTGCTCCCCGAAGGTGACCGCTCGCTGCTCGAATACCGAGAGACCGCGGCCGCGTGCCGCGAGGCGTCGGGCGGCTGAGCGCCAGCGCCCGTCCGGATTCCCCGCTACCATCGCCCCATGACCACCGCGGCAAGCGTCAAAGGCCCCGACTCCAAGGACTACCCGGTCCTCCACACGACGAAGACCCCCGGCGGCGTGATCGTCGAGGAAATCAGGATCGGCGGCGGCAAGGAGTGCGGCCCCAAGTCCACCGTCGTGATCCACTACGAGGGCACGCTCACCGGCGGCAAGGTGTTCGACAGCTCCTTCAAACGCAACCAGCCCGCGACCTTCCCGCTCAACCGGCTGATCCGCGGCTGGCAGGAGGGCGTCCCCGGCATGCGCGCCGGCGGCGTCCGCCGCCTCACGGTGCCGCCCGACCTCGGGTACGGCGCCGGCGGCACGCCCGACGGCAGCATCCCGCCCAACGCGACCCTGGTGTTCTGGATGGAGCTGGTGGACGTGAAGTAAGACCGGGCGGTCCGCGCGTGCGTCAGCCACGGCCGCTCCTGAACGCGAGCCGTAAGGGTCAGCAGCCGGCGACGAACGCGGCGGTGAACTGGTCGAAGTCGTCGCCGTTCACGAAGCCGTTGTGGTCGACGTCTGCGCTTGGACCACCGATGTCGAACTGCTCGGCGAACGAATCGAAGTCGTCACCGTTCACGAACCCGTCGTGGTTGAAGTCGCTGACGCACGCTCCCGAGGCCAGGACGAGCCGGAACGCACGGGGGAAGCCAAGGAGCGACCCCGTTCCGACGATCGTCCCCGTATCGTCGATCGCCCATGCCTTTTCGAGCGTCCAGCCGGGTGCGGGCGCGATCAGATCGTTGAGATCGCTGATCTGTCCCGCGTGCCACACAACGGCGTGGAAACCGCTCGTTCCCACGGCGTCACCGAGCGCGTTCAAGCCCAAGGCGAAGCTCGATGAGCTTCCCAGCGCCCCGAGGTCGGTCGTCGAAACCACGTTCCCGGCGCCGTCGAGCATCCACATCGTCGCGTGGCGTATGCCCGACGCCGTCTGCGAGTGGCCCACAACCACCGGTCCGACGATCGCCGTGGCCTGGCCCGCAGCGCCGCCGAGCGTGCCGAGGTCGTGCGCGGCCCCGCCGATCCAGAGGCAGGGTCGCACTGCGCCCTCGCCGGCGGTGGACGACGACCCCGCGACGCGCCCGAACTCATCGATCGCGAGCCCCACCCCCGTCAGTCCCCCGAGCGTGGGCAACTCGTCGAGTGTTCCGCCGCCGTAGAAGCACGCGCGAGGGACCGTGAGCCCCGACACGACGGCGGGCGACGTGCCCGCCAGGGCGCCCGCGCCGTTCACACCGCGCGCCGCGAAAGACCCGAGCCCCGCCGCGACACCGTTGCTCACGACGAACGCGCCCATCGTCATGCCGCCCAGCGTGTACGAGGTGCCGTACACGTTCCCGCTCGAGTCGGAACCGAAGGCATAATGCTCGGCAAAGCCGAACAGCTCCGGCAATGCCACGGCGCCGGAATCGAACACCGCCGCGCCGAAGTGAGCGCTTAGTCTGGTGCTCGCGCCCAGCGCCCTCCCGGCGGTGCCGATCGCGAACGCCTCGGACTGCCCGTACAGCGTGCCGAGATCTTCCAGAACGTACAGCTGAGCGCCGGCGAGCGCGGGCAGGCACGCCGCCGCGAACATGGTCGAGATGATTTTCATGGCGTTCCTCCGTCGCTGGATCAGCGCTTGTGCTCGAAGTGTTCCGAGGGCTGCGAGGTGTGGCACACGGTGCAGGTGTTCAGGATGCCGGCGTGCCCCTGGAGGCGCACCGCCTGGGCGTTGTCGGTGGCGGTGGTGGCCGGTCCCATGGCGTGCGGGCTGCCGTGGCAGGTCATGCACTGCACGCCGCCGTGACCCCTGGCGTCGCGGAAGCGCACGCCCGCCGGCTCGAACTCGAACTCCGGCCGGCTGTGGCAGTCGGCGCATCGCGGCAGATCCACCCAGGGATTGCGGGCCGGGTTCCCCACCGCGGCCATGGAGACGTGGCACGAGTTGCAGTCCATGCCGCGGGACGTGTGCACGTCACGCTGGCACGTCGTGCGCACGCCGGGGTGGCAGGCGTAACACTCGTTGGCGAGGTTGATCTGGTTCATGCGGGACGCGTGCGCGCCGTGCATCGCCGCCGAGAGGTTCGAGACGCCCGGCTGGCCCGGCGCGCCCAGCGCGTTGTCCGCGTGGCATGACGCGCACATCACCGGCTGCTGATCGATGAGGTGCGTGTCGTGGAGGTTGTCGTGCGCCTTGAGGATGCTCGTCGCGGTGGACTCGCCCGGCGTGTTGTGACACAGGTTGCACGACATCTCCCAGGAAACGGGCACCACCGCCTGCGTCTGCCCGACGACCGTCCCGCCGACCCTGGCCGTCACCAGCGCCAGCGGGTACGGGTCTTCTGTGCCGTCGTCGTTGATGGGCGTGACCGGGATCCCGATGGCGTGGTAGTCCTTGCGGACGCTGTCGAAGGCCATCGTCCCGCTCATGCCGAAGCCCGCCAGGCCCATGTCGGGCGGGACCGCGGCGCCCAGGAGCGCCTGGGCGTACGCCCAGAAATTGGTCTTGTCCGACGAGTGCGTGTTGCGGGGGATCTCGAACGTGATCGTGGCGTTCTCGACGATGTCGGGCTCGCCGCCGCGACGGATCACCTGCGCGTGCAGCGTGTTGAACGGCGGCAGGATCATCATCTGGGAGAAGTCGTTCTGCATGCAGTGCATGCCCAGGTCGTTGTACGCGGCGACGACGTAGGTCGAGGCACGCGAATCGGGCGGTCCGTCGTCACCGACGATCGCCGCCGCGCCCAGCCCGGCGCCCGCGCACAGAAGGCCTAGCAACGTCGCCAACGTGCGTGTCACGGATGTTCTCATGGCCATGTCTCCTCAAACGGGTGCGTGCCCCCGTTGGTCCGGACTCCGCGCGGCCGCACGCGGCGATCGGGTCGGACCCGACGCGTCCTCCAGTGCCGAGGGTCGCGTCGTTCCATAGGAGGCGGTTCAGGTCGCGGAAGTTCCATGTGCCCGCAAATCACTGGAAAACACCGGCTTACGTGAGTGTCGAAGCCAGAGGTGGGCGGCAACTCATTTCTCAGAACGGGCGCAGACGCGGCCTGCCCGACCCACCGCGGGCAGGCCGTGAGAAGCAAGGTCAGCATCCGGCCTCGAACGCCGCGACGAACTGGTCGAAGTCCTCGCCGTTGACAAACCCGTTCCCGTCGAAGTCGGCCGGCGCAGCGCCGAGCGCGAATTCCCCGACGAACGCGTCGAAGTCCTCGCCGTTGACGAAGCCGTCTCCGTTGAAGTCCGAAGGACAGGGCGCGCACTCAGACCAGGCCGCGATGCGGTCGACGGTCAGCCCGTCGGCGGCCGTGAAGCCTCCGCCGGCGACAAGGTCGCCGTTCGGCATCGCCGCCAAGGCCTTGACGTACTGATCCATGTCCAGGCCGAGCGGACTCCACGCGGCGCCGTCCCAGCGAGCCACTTTGCTTGCGGCGGCGCCGCCCGCAAAGGTGAAGTGACCACCAGCGATGAATTCGCTGGACCCGATCGGCAGGATCACCAGCGCCTGGGCGTTCAGACCGGTGCCCAGCGTCTGCCAGGCGGTGCCGTCGTAGCACCCGATACGCTGCGAGAAGATCCCGCTGGCGATCACATCGCCGCTCGGCAGGGCGGCCACCGCGAGTACCGCGGCGTTCATGCCTCCCGCGATGCCCAGCCAGGTGGTCCCGGTCCAGCGAGCGATGTGACGAACGGTGTTGCCCCCGGCCGTCAGGAAGCTGCCCCCGGCGATCAGTTCGCCGTCGGGCTTCACGGCCAGGCCGTACACGATCCCGCCGATGCCCGAGCCGAAGGGAGACCACGCCGTTCCGTTCCAGCGCGCGATGCCCGAGGCCGCGCCGCCACCGGCGGTGATGAAGTTGCCCCCGGCGACCAGGTCGCCGCTCTGCAGCATCGTCAGCGCGTACACCACGCCGCCGGTGCCGGCGCCGAGCGCGTGCCAGGCGCTCCCGTTCCACGCGGCGATGTTCGAGCAAGGCACGCCGCCGGCCTCGCTGAAAGCGCCCGCGGCGACCAGTTCGCCGCTCGGCAGCACGGCCAGCGCCCAGACTTCCCCGTTGATCCCGGCCCCGAGCGGCGCCCACGCAGAACCGTCCCACGCCCCGATGTTCAGGCACGCCGCGCCGCCCGCGGTGTCGAACTCACCGCCCGCAATCAGGAGCGACGGCTCCGGGCCCGCGCCGTCCGGATCCCACCAGGAAAGGGCGTTGACCGACGTGACGCCGCCGGTGAAGCCCGGCATGCTGCGCCATCCCTGTTCACACTGGGCGAGCGCACTGCCGGCGAGCGATGTTGTCGCGGCGATCAGCACACCCGCCTTGAACAACCCCTGCGTCGAACACGGTGCTGGTTTCGATGCCGCCATGATCTGTCTCCGTTGTGTCATCCACGCGGCATGCGTCCGTCGAGTGCCGCGCTACGGCGAACTTCCGGGCACACCCGCTTGCGATCCCCAAGCCCCCGGCGGACCCTTCGGCCCTGCGGGAGCGATCATGCGATCGGTCCCTTCGACGCGGCCCATCGACCGGTTCAGCACCCGGCCTCGAACGCCGCGGCGAACAGGTCGAAGTCCTCGCCATTGACAAAGCCGTTGCCGTCGAAGTCGGCCGCGCCGGTGCCCCACTCGAACTCCCACGCGAAGGCGTCGAAATCTTCGCCGTTCACGAATCCGTTCCCGTCGAAGTCCGCCGGGCAGCACGCCAGAAGCGTGAACGCCGCCGCGTCGCTCGGGATGATCGAGCACTCGCTGGCGATCACGCAGTCGTACACGCCGACATCGGCCGTTGATGCGGACGGGATCGTGTAGGAGAATTCGGTCGCTCCGATGATCGGAGCGCCGTCCTTCCGCCACTGGTACGTCACCGGGCGCCAGCCGTCGACGATCACGCTGAAGCCCGCCATCTCGCCGGGGCACACGGACGTGTCGAAGGGCTGCGACCCGATCGAAAACCCGGTGCCGACGGCGAGTTCCACCGGCTCCGAGGCGACGGTGCCGCAGTTGTTCGTTACCCTGCATTCGTACGTCGCGCCGGTTCCGACCGAGGCCGCGGCAACCGTCAGTGCCACGTCCGTGGCTCCGGGCACGTTGCTCCCGTTCCTTCGCCACTGGTACGTGAACGGCCCGGTCCCCCCTGCCGACACTCCGAGCAGTATCGACCCGCCCGGGCAGACCTCGTGCGGCGCCTGGAGCAGCGTCACGACCGGCGCACAGGTCGGCCCCGCGCCGAACTCGTACACGCCCATGTCCACCACCGCGGCACCGCCGCCCGGAAGCCCGCGCACGGTGCGCGTCATGCCTGCCAGGTCCGTCGCGACATACGGCGGGATGTAGCTGTTGCCGCCCGTGTCGATGCACGGTGAGTCGGAAGCCAGGGCGAAGTCGAAGGCGAGAGTCCCCGACCCGTTGATGAACCGCGGGTCCTCCGCGATGCACCCCGGGTACTTTGCCGGGTCGATCGGATCTTCGCCCGGGTCGGACGTGAACAGCGCCTGGATGCACGAGTTCCGCGCCGTGTACGGGCCGCGGATCCCTTCGTTCCGGGGTGAGACGTCCTGCCCCAGCGCGATGTTGCCCCAGACGATCGAGTTTCGGATCGTCGCCTGAGCAGGAAAATTCGGCAAAGTCTCCACGATCATCATGCCCGCCGATTCCTGCCCGACGTTGTTCACAACGGTGGAATCGTGCACAGCCACGGTGGTCCACTGCGCAGCGAGGCCGGCGCCCTCGATCGACACGGTGTTGCCGTGGAGCACGCAGTTCACCACCGTCGTCGGGTTCCACACGAAGAGCCCCCCGCCGAGCGCCGCCTGGTTGTTCCGGAAGTCGCAGTCGCGGATGAGCGTCGTGGTGCCGAGCGAGAAAGAGCTCACCGCCCCGCCGCGCGGCGTCTCGTACGAGCCGGCCCCGAACGGCCTGGCGATGTTCCCATTGAACACGCAGCGAGCGATCGTCACCGGCCACGAGGAGTCGAGCTGGACCGCCCCGCCCTGCCCGGTCTGCCCGTACGTCGAAAGGACCAGGTTCGACGTGAACGAGCAGTCGCGGATCACCGGGCTGCTCGCGCCGCCGACGTAGATCGCACCCCCGGAGCCCTGGCTCGCGAGGTTGTGGTCGAAAGAGCAATTCGTAATCGAAGCGCTCGAGTTGTAGAGGTAGATCGCGCCACCGTGCCCGAAGGCCGCGAAGTTGTCGCTGAAGTCACAGCCGTTGATCGTGGGGGTGCCAGCGATGCAGTACACACCACTCCCGTAGAGAAGCGGATCGCCCGCCGGGGTTCCCGGGGGCCCGTACGCGCCCTTGACGATCCGGACCCCGTCGAGCACCGCCGTCGCGTCCACCCCGCTGGCCACCACCACGTGCCCGGCATTAGGCGAGTTCAGGTACACATTCCACGGCCAGGGCTGCGCGAACGGGTTCGGATCGACGTAGTCGTCCTGCCCGATGTCACCCGAGAGCACGGTCACGTTGGCGGCGGGATCGCGCTGCGACCGTGCTGTTTCGTTCCCGGCAAACCCGCCGTACACGCCGAC
>CAZCPB010000005.1:34047-41279 GCA_964500365.1 uncultured Phycisphaeraceae bacterium | reverse complement strand
GTTGCGGGCGTCGATGTCGCGGTCGGCGAGCCGGTTGACGACCATCGCCCACGTGCGCGCCAGCACCATGCACACGACGACGAGCGCGAGCTGCCCGGCGAAGCGACTCCACGCGCCGTCGGGCGGGCGAGCCAGGAACGCGCCGAGCACCGCGAACGGCAGCGCGAAGACCGAGTGCGCGAGCTTGATGTCCGCGGCCACGGCCCGGAAGGTCTGAAGCGTGCCGGGTCCCGGCGTCGTGGGCGCGAGCGACATCCCCCAAGGCTAAGCGGCACGGCGCCCCGGCGCTCCCCGGGCAATCAACGAAAAAGGGCCGGCCCCGTTCGGGACCGGCCCCGGTCAACCGTGATTCGCCGGGCTCACGCCCGCTCCGTCGTTACTTCGGCTGGCCCGCGCCGTCCCCGCCGGCCGGCCGGCCGAAGAGGAAGTACGGGAACCCGCCGCCACCGAAGGAGTTGGCGTTGTAGACGTACTGCGCGTCCAGGGCCTTGTCGATGCGGATCTTGGCCTCGGCCAGGTGCGCCGCGGTGTAGGGGTCGAGGTTCGCGCTCGTGCCGTTCTTGTCGTCCACGAACTTGCCGAGCTTCTCCTTGAGCTGCCGGAGCTTGGCGACCGAGAGCGTCGCCACCGCCTTGCCCGCCCCGCCCGAGGCCCCGCCCGGGAGGGTCAGGTCGATCAGCCGCTCGACGTACTCGCGCTGCAGGTTGCGGCGGAGGCTCGAGATCATCGGCTGCCGGGCCGTGAACTTCTGGCCGGGCGTCGAGTCGAGTTCGGTCCAGATCGCCAGCGCGATCGCGTCCATCACCTCGGGCAGCGTGACGGCGTCCTGGTCGGCCGGCACGCGGTACTCGTTGTCGAAGACGCGCCGCAGCGTCGTGGGGTTCATGAGCATCGTGAGTGCCGCGGCCTGGACGCCCATGATCCGGTCGTGGATTGGGTAGGTGGACTCGCCGAAGGCGTCCCCGCCCCCGCCCGCGTCCATCCACTTGTCCACGGTCATGCGCTCGAGCAGCTGCGGCGTGAGGCCGAAGGCCTCGTCGCGGAAGGCGTTCTCGATCACGAACTTCAGCGCCTCACGCTGGTCCGCCGCGGGCACGACCTGCAGCGGCGCGCGGCCGTTGGGGTCGCCCTTGCGGTCGCGGTTCACGTGGGCGCCGCCGACCCACGCCGACATCATGTTGATCGAGCGGGTCTGCATGCCCAGCGTGATGCCGTAGCCCCGCCGCGCCTTGGCCCACGAGTCGCCGTCCTTGACGAACTTGTCGAGGAGCCGGTCGCGGTGGTACTTGGCCAGCTTCATGTTGCTCTTGGCGTAGGCGATCGGGTCGGCGGCAAAGTCGTACCGCCGGATCAGCGGGTCGGGCCCGATCGTGTCCTCGTCCGTGCCGTAGGGGATCTCCTTCTCGGCCACCCGCTGGAGCACCTTCTTGGGGTCGTCCAGCGTGTAGCCGTACTCGATCGCCCAGAAGTCGTACGGCCCGATGTCGATCATGCAGAAGTCGCCCTGCAGCACGCCGTCCTGCATGTTGATGTTGACCGGGTTGTAGTCCATGACCGACGAGGTCTGCGGCTTCTTGCCCTTGATGTCGGGGCTGTTGATCTCCGCCAGCGTGTAGATGCTCGACGCCTTGAAGTTGTGGCGCAGCCCCAGCGTGTGCCCGACCTCGTGCGCGACCAGGTCGGTCAGCATCGGCCCGACGAACCAGTCGGGGATGCCGTCGAGCGTGTCGTACTTGGGCTCGGGCTTCTTGTCCTTCTTCTCCTTGTCCTCGTCCTTCTTGTCGTCCTTCTTGTCGTCGGGCTCGGCGGTTTCCTGCCCGACCGCCCGCGCCGCGGCCTCGGGGTCGTCGAGCAGGCCCGACAGCTGGAGGTTCATCATGCCCACGGCCATGTCGAAGGCCTTGCCCTTGGCCGCCAGGCACAGCCCGTTGAGCTGGCTCGTGCGGTTGAGCAGGCCGTCGTACTCCTGCGTGCCGTAGAGGTGCGAGTCCTTCTCGAGCGCCTGCCCGATCGGGTGCCCGCCGTACTTGAGCACGCCGCGCTGCAGACGCTCGGCGATCAGCTCGTTGCGCTGCTCGGGCGGCGCCATCCTCACCCGCGGGTCCCAGTTCGGCCGGCTCTCAAGCCACGCCAGCGTCTCGGGGCTGAAACCCTCCATCGCCATCTCGGGCAGCTGCTCGTTGTACTGGCCCCAGAAGTGCCGGATCCACCCGTCGGTCAGGATGATGTCCGCGTCCAGGATCTCGCCCGTCATCGGGTTCACGCGGCTGGGCCCGATCGCCGTGCCCATGTCGTTGCTCAGCCAGCGGATGAAGTTGTACCGCACGTCCTCCGGGTCCTTCTCCATGTGAGCCCCGGTCTCCTGGTCCTGGTAGTACACCTCGACCGCGTCACGGATCCCGCACTTCTCGAACGCCTTGTTCCACATCAGCAGGCCGTCCTTCACGAACGGCCGGTAGCGCACCGGCGTCGTGTGCTCGACGTAGAAAACGATCGGCTCCTTCGGCGGGCTGACCTTCAGCTTGGGGTCCTTCTTCTCCAGGTTCCAGCGGTTCACGTACCGCACCCACTTCTCGTTCTCCTTGAACTTCCCCAGGTCCCGGTACGTCGTCGTGAAGTACCCGACCCGCTCGTCGGCGACGCGCGGCTGGTAGCTCGGCGTGCCCTTGATCAGGCTGATCGAGTAGTGCAGGTTCTGGATCACGCCCCGCGACATCGGCATCTCGTACGCGATCTCGATGTTCTCGGGGAACGCCTTGGCCGTCTTGATCGTCGCCAGCGCGTGGTTGGCGCCCCGCGCCTGGCCCCCGAAGAACGTCCCGGCCTTGTCGACCAGCAGGTCCTTCATGTCGATCACGGGCTGACCGTTCGGGCCGATCGCCGCGATCGGAACGTCCAGGATCACCCGGTCCGTGAAGATCCGCTTCACCGAGCTCTTCGACTCGTTGTCGCCCGTCGAACGCGTCTCGATGTTCGGCTCCATCAGCACCAGCCGGTTGCCGATCCGCTTCCAGTACACGTACATGTCGCCCGACTGCAGCCCCGCGTACTCGTACCCGCTGGCCACCGTCAGCGCGATGAAGTGCTTCTGGTTCTCGTAGCCCCGCGGCAGCTCGGCCAGCATCCCCTGGTCCTTCTGGCGCGTCCACACGGTGTAGAAGCTCGCCTGCCCGTCCGCCGTCGAGACCACCTTCTCGTAATCCTTCGACACGTCGGCGAACGGCTTCAGGTCCTTGTCCTCGCCCTTGCCCATCCCCCGCCCGGAGAACATCTCCCGCAGGGCTTCGAGGCTCGGCTGGGCGGTCTGCGCATCATCCTGGGCGACGGGAAGCCCGCCAACCTGCCCGTTGTTCCCTATCGGGCCGCCCGCCTGCGCCGCCGGGCCCTGCGCCGGGCCGTTCTGGGCGTAGCCGACCGTCCCTGCGATCGCCGCCAGCACCCCCGCGGCAGTCAGAACAACGCCGCTCCGTGTTGCGCCACCCATTCGATGCTCCTTGTCGTTGTGTCCGCCGGGGCACGAGACGCTTCCAAAGCACGACAGCTCGGCGCCCCGGCGCCGGCCCGTGAACACGCGCTATCCCCAAAAGAGACGCGCCCTCGCGCCCTTCCCGCCAAATCCTATCAGCCCCGTCATCCCCCGGCCCGACCGCACACCCCGAAACGGCCGCCCCTCGCCGGCCGAACCGGCTACGCCCCGCCCCGTCCCAGCCACACCGCCGCGACCGTCAGCACCGCGAAACACCCCGCCGCGAGCTGGAAAGGCCGGTCCCGCGTCGCCAGTTCGGTCGGGTCGTCGAACGCCCCGCGCTCGATCTGCACCACGCACCGCAGCAGCCCGAACGTCGCCGGCAGCATGGTCAGCCAGAGCAGGTTGAAACCCCACTCGCCCGGACGCTCCGCCGACACGTGCACCGGCGTGTACTGCCCCGCCTGGGCCTGCACGTACCCCGCGTACGTCACCAGGCACGCCACCCCCGTCACCACCAGGAACATCCGTAGCGAGTCGTCCGTGTAATCCGCCTGCACCGACCGGACCCCCGCGGCACCCGCGTCCCCCATCGTCCGACGCTCCCCCAGCCGCTTCCCGAAAGCCAGGAACATCGAGATGAACAGCGTGCAGTTCAGCAGCCACGTGCTCGGCTCGACCTCCGCCGCGGCACAGCCCCCGAGCACCCGCAGCACGAACCCCGACGCCAGGCTCACCACGTCCAGCACCACCACCCGCTTGATCCCCGCGCTGTACGCGTTGACGTTGACCACGTACAGCGCGACGAACATCACCAGCCACAGCCAGCTCTGGCCCGCACGGTCAGGCCCGAGCATCGGCCGGACCCCGATCGCGACCGCCGCCGCGGCAAGGAGCACGGCCGCGAACGTCCACGCCGTGCGCACCGGCACGCGCCCCGAGGCGATCGGCCGGTGCCGCTTCCGCGGGTGGGCACGGTCCAGCGCGGCATCGCGGATGTCGTTCACCACGTAGCACGCGCTCGACGCCAGCCCGAACGCGACGAACGCGAACGCCGCGCCCACCCAGTCGACCGGCACGCCCGTCGCCGCCGCGTACAGCGGCCCGACGAGCACGAAGACGCCCTTGAGCCACTGCTTGGGGCGCGCCAGCTTGACGAGGTCGAGGATCATCGTGTCCGAGTGGTACGGGTTCCTGATCGGAGAAGATCGGCACTCCGCGGCGGGCGCCTTCGCCCTTCCCCGCCGTCAAGCCCGGCAATCTCACAGCTTCAGACGGTTGAAGATGAACCCCGGGATCGACCGGATGATGAGCATGATCCACCGCCAGAACCACGGCGTGTAGACGACGGCCGCCCGCCGCGCGACCGCCCGCTCCACGTCGCGCGCCACCCGCTCGGGCGACGCCACCAGGAACAGCCCCGGCATCCCCCAGGTCATCGACGTGTCTACGAACCCCGGCTTGACCACCGTCACCGAGACCCCTTCCTTCGAGAGCTTCACGCGCAGCCCCTCCATCGCCGCGTTGAGCGCCGCCTTCGAAGAGCCGTACAAGAAGTTGCTCTGCCGCCCCCGGTCCCCCGCCACCGACGAGACCGCGCACACGAACCCGCCCGGGCGCGTCAGCCGCTCCCCGACCATGCACGCCAGGGCCGCCGCCGACACGTGGTTCACGTCCGCCATGCGCCGGGCAAGTTCGGGGTTCTTCTCCGCCTCGGCCTGCTCCGCCATGAACCCCTGGCACAGGACCAGGCCGTCGATCCGCCCCCCGAGCGCCGCCGCGCCCTGCTCGACGAACGCCGGGAACGCGTCGAAATCGGTCACGTCCAGGGGCAGGGCCTCGACGATCGCGCCCGTCCGCAGCCGGACATCGGCCGCGAGCGCCAGCAGTTCGTCCGCATCGCGCGCCGCCAGCGCCAGCCGGTCCCCCGCGCGTCCGAACCGCTCCGCGATCGCCCGGGCGATCGGGGACGTGGCGCCGACGATGAGCACGTGACGGGGCATGCGGCCGGGGGAGACTCCGTTGCACGGGTGCCCCCCGCGCCGGGCGGCAGTGTACTCGCGCGCCCCCCGGGCGCGCGGGGCAAGGCGCGCGGCGGCGCCGGCTCCGGGAGCCAGCGCCCCGGGGAAGGGTCGGCTCGCTGATTTCGAATCAGCACCCAGCGACGAACGAAGCGGCGAACGAATCGAAATTGCCTTCGCATGAATCCTTGGCAGGGTGGCGCCTCAAACCACCCCGTCCGTCGTCGCCCCGGCCGCTCCCGATTCAACCGCCCCCGCGCGCTCCGGCTCCTTCACCACCTCGATCGACTTCCACCGCCCGCTCACGAACCGCGCCGTCAGGAAGAGGCAGAGCAGGGTGATGTAGCTCGCCGCGGCAAGCCACGGGCCCAGCGACTCGAGCCGCGGCGCGAACCGCACCAGCGCCTCGCCGCCGGCCACGATCACCACCCACGAGAGCACCACCGTCGCCACCCCGGGCACGACCGTGTCCCCCGCGCCCCGCAGCGCGCCCGACATGATCATCGCCGCGCCGTCGAAGAGCTGGAACGCCGCCGTCGCGATCAGGAAGCGCGAGCCCAGGCGCACCACCATCGCCCGCGACTCCTCCGTCGCGTCGGCCGGGACGAAGAGGTCGATCATCGGCTCGCGGAACACCACGAAGAACACCCCGCACACGCCCGTGTACGAGACCGCCAGCGCCGTCGCCAGCCACGCCCGCTTCTGCGCCAGGTCGCTCCGCTTCATCCCCTGGTACTTCCCCACCAGCGCCGTCGCCGCGAAGCTGATCCCGACCGCCGGCATGAACGACAGCGACATGTACGAGTGGGCGATCCACCCGGCCGTCGCGTGCTCCTTCCCGAAGCCGCTCACCAGGTGCACCATGAAATAGCCCCAGCAGACCATCTCGTTGCCGAACATGAGCCCGCCCGGCCAGCCCAGGCGCGCGATGTCCTTCACGTGCCCCAGCGACCACCGCCACGCCGACCGCGTCGCGTACATCCGATTGAACCGCGGCCCCAGGAACACCGCCATCGGGATCGCCAGCTCCAGCAGCGTTGCCAGGATCGTCCCCCACGCCGACCCCGACACGCCCATCGGCGCGATGTGCAGCGCCCGCGCCGTCACCGTCGCGGCGTCGGCCACCGGCTGCACCAGCGCCCCCAGCCACGAGCCGCCGAAGTCCGGCGTCGGCCCGTTCCCGTACGAGAACACCGCGCTGGCGAAGAGGTTCACGAGGTTCGCCGACACACCCGCGACCATCACCACCCCGCCCCGGTGCATCCCGAAGAAGTACTGACTGATCGAGCGGGTCGCCAGCGTGAGGATCGAGCCGAAGACCAGGATCCGCCCGTACTGCGACGCCAGGTCCGCCTGCACCGCGTCGAGCCCCGCGAACCGGAAGATCGCCGGCAGCGCAAAGCCGTAGGGCACCAGGACCAGCGCCCAGTACAGGAGCCCCAGCCACAGCCCGTTCCAGGCGTACGCCGGCCCCCGCTCCGGCCGCCCCGCGCCCATGTTCTGCGACACGAACGTGTTGATGATCGTGATCCCCCCGTGCGCGATCGAGAGCATCACCCACGTCGCCAGCCCGCCGTTGCCCTGCGCCCCCACGTACAGCGGCTCCGGGCCCAGGCGCGAGCACAGGTACCGGTCCGTGAAGTTCATCAGCGTGTACGACGTCATCGCCGTCACCACCGGCGCGGCAACGGTCAAAAGCTCGAACACCGCCGAGCGCGCGGGAAGAGCGGCGGAATTGGAACTCG
>CAZCPB010000005.1:0-34037 GCA_964500365.1 uncultured Phycisphaeraceae bacterium | reverse complement strand
GGGGGAGGCGTCGGGCGGGGCGGTGATCGGGGCGGGGACCGGGTGCGGATTGTTGCAAGCCCGCGCGGGCGACGGAGGCCGGCCGCCCCCCCGCTTACCGCAGCGTCTCGATCATGCGGTCGATCTCGTTCTGCCTGCGGAGGTCCTTGGCCGTCCCCCGCGCCTCGCGCAGCATCTCGACCGCCGCGCCCTTGCCCATCACCCGCGCGTACGCCGGCGCCAGGTCCATGGCGTCGCGGTCCTGCTGGCCGTCGCGCAGCGCGCGGCGAAGCTGCGTCATCAGCTCCTTGTCCTGCGTCGTGCCCAGGAGGCCGATCGACCCCACCCACAGCGCGTCCCGCAGCGCCAGATCCTCCGCGATCTTCCCGTTGAGCTTCGCGAACGCGTTCCCCAGCAGCCAGCGCCCGTCCTTCGTCCGCGCCAGCGCCTGCATCGCGCTCGCCGCGACGTCGGCCGTGAACTGGTCCGGGTTGTCGCGCGAGAGCGCCCCCGCCAGCGCGGCGCCCTTCTCGTCCTCGCCCAGCAGCACGAGCAGGCGGATCACCGCGCCGAACACGTCGGCCTTCGGCCCCGCGTTCTTGGCGGCGCTCACCGCCGCCGCGAGCTCCTCGCGCACGTCGCCCGCGCCCTCGAGCGCCAGCGCTTCGGCGCCGAGCCGCCGCAGCGTCGTCCCCCGCGTCAGGAGCGCATCGCCGATGCACGCCAGGCGCCAGGGGACCGGATCGTCGCGCCGGCACGCCGCGCTCCACGCGAACCCCGCCGCGAGCCGCGCCGCCACCGCGGGCGTCGGCGCAAAGGCCCCGAGGTACGGCTCCTGCACCGACCCGAAGTACGCGTACGCCCCGTGCTCGATCCACCGGCCGCCCACCGTCGTCACCCCCGCCGGGTACTGCAGCGACCACGAGTGCACCATGTGCACGATCACCGGCCGGTTCAGGATCGGCGTGTCCCCCGGCCGCCCCTGCCCGGGCGCGAGGTCGAACCAGAAGCACTCGCCCCGCGTGTTGATCAGCGCCAGGTCCGCGTCCAGCACTTCGCTCGCCCGCGCCCGCCAGTCCGCGCGCCCGCCCCGCGGCAGGTCGTCCACGACGGCCGCGATCCGCCCGTTCTCGAGCTGCCGGCCGGCCTCGGTGCAGTCCCACTCGTCCCACGGCGCCCCGGCCGGGAAGCCGTCGAAGAGCCACGCCCGTTCGATCCCCAGGAACAGCGCGCACATCGCGTTGTACGCGCTCCGCGCCTCGGTCCCGAAGACCTGCGACGCCCACGCCCAGCGCTGGCCCGCTGGCAGCCGCCCCACGCGGTCGGTCGTCGCCTGCACGTCGTCCTTGCGCGCGCCCCCGGGCCCGATCCCCAGGGGCTCGCCCGGCGTCACCAGGATCTTCGCCGGGCAGTTCAGGCAGAGCGTCACCGCGTCGAGCTCGTCGCCGACCGCGACCCACTTGAGCCCGGTCTTCTCCGCCGCGCCGTTGACCTCGCTCACCAGCGCGGCGCCCTCCTCGGGCGAAAGGAAGTTGCCCACGCTCTGCTTGCACTCGACCCACGCGATCGGCTGGGCGTGCCCGGCGGCCAGCGCGAGGCCCGCGGCCCACGCGGGGTCGGCGGCGCCCGCGACCACGAGCCCCGGCGGCGTCAGGCCCATCTGCTTCCAGTGCGCGATGAGCTCATCGCTCGTGGACCCGGCCCGCGCGCCCCACGCCCGCGCGACCGCGCCCTCGACCAGCGCCCGGCGCTCCGCCGGATCGCCCGGCCAACCGCCCTCGCCCTTGAACGACCAGCGGACGACTTTCGCCGGCTTGAACGCGCGGACGAACCGCGCGATGTCCTCGAGCCCGCCCCGCGAGCCGTCATCGATCAGCACCGGGAACCGTGCCGCGGGAGTCCACCGCGCCACCGCCTCGATGTACGAGCGCGCATCGGGCACCACCACCACGACGGGCACCACCGCGACCGCCTCGCGCAGCAGCGTCGCCCGCGCGCCCAGACGCTGCGGCGGCGGCAGGTCGTCCAGCCCGCGCACCGGAGCCCGCGGCGGCGCCGGCACGTCCGGCGGCGGCTGCGCGATCGACAGCGTCGTCGTGACCAGCGCGCCCAACGCCCATCGGGTGTGCTTCATGCGCATCAGAGTACGACGCCGGGCCACGCCCGAGGTTCACGCTCCCCCTCCCAGAGGGAGGGGGGCCGGGGGGGTGGGCTCGCCGGCGCCCGTTCGCGCGCCAGTGCAGCGATGCATAACGCCTCTCTCCAATCCACCAGCGTCCATACTTCTTCGCCAGCCCTTGAACGCAACCTCACTACACTCCGCTCCGTGCCCAGCCTGACCCGAGACGAATTCCTTGCGCTCGTCCGCGCTCGACAGGACAGCCGCGCCGAGATCATCGCCGTCCCCATCGGCGTGCGCCTGCTCGCCGACCAGCTCACGCCCGTCCTGGCCTACCGCCGCCTCGTCTCCGGCGACGAGCGCACCGCGCCGTCCTTTCTTCTGGAGTCCGTCGAAGGGGGCGAGCGCCAGGGCCGGTACTCGATCATGGGGGCCCGACCGATCCTCGAGGTCGTCACGCACACGCTCGAGCCTTGCCCGGCGAACTGCGTCGCCGGAGGCGAGGCGACCGTCATCCGCGATCATCCCGACGGCTCGTGGACCTCGCTCATCGACGGCCAGCAGGACCGCGATCACGACAACCCGATCTTCCTGCTCCGTGACATCGCGGAGCACTTCAGGCTCATCACCCCCCCGCACGACCGCCGCTCTCCGCTGCCCGCCTGCTTCCTCGGCGGCTGGGTCGGGTACGCGGCGTACGACACCGTGCGCTTCAGCGAGCCCAGACTCCAGCCCTCGACGCCGCGCGACGACCGGAACCTCCCCGACCTCAATTTCGCCTTCTACGACGGCGTCGTCGCTTTCGACCACGTGGACAAGCTCGTCCACGCCGTGCAGCTCGCGATGGTCCGCCCCGGCGCCACCACCGACGACGAAATCGGCGCGGCGTACGACGCCGCCGTCGGCGCGATCGAACGGCGCATCGACGAGATCCAGCGCCACTCCAAGCCGCTGCCCGCCGGGCGCGTCGAGCGTGAGGCCCCGCGGGCCCCGCTGCCCAGCAACACCACGCGCGAGCAGCACCGCGCCATGGTCGAACGCGCCAAGGAATACATCCGCGCCGGCGACATCTTCCAGGTCGTCCTCGGCCAGCGCTTCGAGCGCACCAGCACCGCCGACCCCTTCGACGTCTACCGCGCCCTCCGCGCCGTCAACCCCAGCCCCTACATGGTCTACATGCAGGGCGAAGGGTGCATCCTCGTCGCGTCGAGCCCGGAAATTCTCTGCCGCGTCCGCAGGGACGAAAACGCAAATCGCAAATCGCAAAGCGCAAGTACGGAAAGCGCCTCGACCGGTCACCTCCATCACCGTTCCTCATCTCCATCACGTCTCCGCAGCACCCAGCAGCCGGCACCCAGCACGTTCCTGGTCACCAACCGCCCACTCGCCGGCACCCGCCGGCGCGGCACGACGCCGGAGGAAGATTCCTCGCTCGAGCGCGAGCTGCTCGCCGACCAGAAGGAGTGCGCCGAGCACATCATGCTCGTCGATCTCGGCCGCAACGACGTCGGGCGCGTCGCGATCCCCGGCTCGATCGAGCTCCCCGCCGTCATGGAGATCGAACGATACAGCCACGTCATGCACATCAGTTCGACGGTGACCGGCGTGCTCCGCGACGGCCTCGACTGCTGGGATGCGCTCATCGCCGCGCTGCCCGTGGGCACCATCTCGGGCGCCCCCAAGATCCGCGCCATGCAGATCATCGACGAGCTCGAGCCCGTCAAGCGCGGGCCCTACGGCGGCGGCATGGGCTGCGTCGGCCTCGACGGCCAGATGGACATCGCCCTGGCGCTCCGCACCATCGTCGTCCCGACCGCGCTCCACACGGGCGACGCCTGGACCTACCACCTCCAGGCCGCGGGCGGGATCGTCGCCGATTCCGAGCCCGAGGCCGAGTACATGGAGACGGTGAACAAGAGCGCGGCACTGGCCCGCGCCATCGACGTCGCGGAACAGGCCTTCGGCGGTTGACGCCGATACGGGCGCCCTGAAGCCCGCCCGCTCCCCGCGCCGCCCCGTACACTCCGCCCCGTGCGCACCGTCACCAAGCCCCTGGCCTGCTGGGGCAACACGCCCGTGCAGACCTGCCGCGTCGCGCGCCCCGAGAAGCGCCGCGAACTGGCCGCGCTCCTCGACGCCCCGCCGGGCTCGACGCTCATCTCGCGGGGCCTGGGCCGCTCCTACGGCGACGCCTCGCTCAACGAGAACGCCGGCGTCGTCCTCCACGAGCGCCTCGACCGCTTCCTGGCCTTCGACCCCCAGACCGGCGCGCTCGACGCCGAGGCCGGCGCCACCATCTCCGACATCATCGACGTCTTCCTGCCCCGCGGGTTCTTTCCGCCCGTCACCCCCGGCACGCGCTTCGTCACCCTCGGCGGCGCCATCGCCGCCGATGTCCACGGCAAGAACCACCACGCCGACGGCTCGATCGCCCCGTTCCTCGACTCGTTCACGCTCCTGACCCCCGCCCGCGGCGAAGTGACCTGCTCGCGCGACGAGAACCCCGCGCTCTTCTTCGCCACCCTCGGCGGCATGGGTCTCACCGGCATCATCACCCGCGCACGCCTCCGCCTCCGGCGCGTCGAGTCGGCGTTTGTTGCCGTCACCGAGAAGCGCGCCCGGAACCTCGAAGAGTGCGCGGCACTGCTCCAGGGCGAGTTCTCGAAGTTCACGTACAGCGTCGCGTGGATCGACTGCCTCTCGGGCGGACGCTCCCTCGGACGAAGCGTGGTCATGGGCGGCGAGCACGCGGGGGGCGCCGATGTGCCGCGGCTGGACAGCGTGCCGGGCAACCGAACGATCCCGCGCCCGCGCACCCGCTCCGTCCCCTTTTTCTTCCCCGGCTTCGCGCTCAACTCCCTGTCCTGCCGCGCCTTCAACGCGGTCTACTACCGCGCCCACCCCGACGCGCGCAAGACTGTCCCGTACTACTCCTACTTCTACCCCCTCGACGCGGTCCTGCACTGGAACCGCATCTACGGCCGGCGCGGCTTTCAGCAGTACCAGGTCGTCATCCCCTTCGAGGCCGGCGTCGGCCCCCTCGCCGAACTGGTCCAACGCCTCGTCGATTCCCGGCGCGCGAGTTTCCTTGCCGTGCTCAAGACCTTCGGCCCCGAGTCCGGCGGGCTGCTCTCGTTCCCGTGCCCGGGCTGGACGCTGACGCTCGATCTCCCCAACACGCGCGGCCTCGACGAGTTCCTGTCGTCGCTCGACGAGCTCGTCATCCGCCACAAGGGCCGGCGCTACCTCGCCAAGGACGCGGGCATGAAGCGCGAGCACTTCGAGGCCATGTACCCCCGCCTCCCCGAGTTCCGCGGCATCCGCTCCAGCGTGGACCCCGAGGGCAAGCTCTCCTCCAGCCTCGCCCGCCGCCTCGGCCTGGCGTGAGTTGAAGCGCGGCCGCAACCCCCTCCAAACCCCGCGACACGGACCGTCACCGGTCCGCAAGTAACGAATCGCGTTCACGACGAACCCGGAACGAAGTGACGGGCCCATCAACCCCACGCGCCCTCAACGCGTCTCAGCGCGAGAGCCCGCCCGGCAGCGTCTCGACGAACGCCTTGATCTCGTCCCGCACCCGCCGGTAGTGCGTCATCGCTTCCTCTTCGCTCGCCGCGCCCCGCGCCAGGCGCGGCGGGTCATCAAAGCCCGCGTGCACCACCCGCGACCCGCCCGGGAATACCGGGCACGTCTCGCGCGCCGAATCGCACACCGTCACCACCACGTCGATCGCCGCCCCCTCGAACTCGCGCACGTGCTTGGAGCGGTGGCCCGAGATGTCCACGCCCGCCTCGCGCATCGCCCGCACCGCCAAGGGGTTCATCCCGTGCGGCTCCGTCCCCGCAGAGTGCGCCTCGATCACCCCGCCCTTGAGCGCCCGCGCCCACCCCTCGGCCATCTGGCTGCGGCAGGAGTTCCCCGTGCAGAGAAACAGGACCGATGTGGGACGTTGCGGCATCGCGGGCCTCCTCGGCGCGAGAAGACTACGCGGCGCCGGCGGCGCGCGGAGAATGCCGGTTCACCCGAGTTCCTTGATCACCCGCACCGCCGCGTACAACCCCGCCACCCCCTCGCGTTCCACGACCCGCGGCGGGAAGGCGCTGTTCAAGGGCTGCAGCCGGATCAGTTCCTCCCCCCCCTCGCCCGTCTCGAAGTACACCCGCTTGAACGTGGACTCGGCGCTCTCCTCCAGCCGCACGAAGCAGTCGTTCCCGCTCTTGACCGCGCGCGCCGGGCTGAAGATCACGATGTCGCCCGCGGCATAGACCGGCATCATCGACTCGCCCACCACCCGTGCCGCGAACGCGTCCGGGTCCGACACGTCCGGGCAGCGCACGTACTCGTCGGCCACCCGCGCGGGGTAGCCCAGGTCGGTGAACTCGCGCGGGTACCCCGCGGCGACCTTGTTGATCAGCGGGATCTCGGCCGGCAGCGCCACGGGAATCACGCCCTCGGCCCGCCGCCCCGGCGCCTCCCCCGCCGACTCCTCCGGTGAGAGCCGGTCCACGATCGCGCGCAGCTCGCCCGAGCGGTACGCCTCGTCGAGCGAGCCGCGCAGCCGCCCCTGACCATCCACGCGGCTGCTCGAAAGAATCTCCGTGAGCCGCCGCGCCAGTTGCTCGTCGTGGCGCCGCTGGCTCTCGAGGCGCGCGACTTCGCGCCGCACCGGCGCCGGCGTCCGCTCCCACCGTGCCGCGGCACCCAGCCTGCCCGGAGGCATCTCCAGCGCGCGCTCCAGCGCCGCGATCAGCGCATCCTCCGGCGGACGCCGGTGCCCGTTCTCCAGCAGCGAGAGATAGCTCTTGGCGCACCCCGCGCGCTCCGCGAGCTGGCCCAGCGTCATGCCCAGCTCGAGCCGCCGGTCGCGGACCAGCACGCCGAACGCGCTCATTCGAGTCGCCGTCGGCGGCGTCGGCGCGACGCCCAACTGCGTCGCGTACCCGTTCGACGAAGGTGCGGGAGCGGTATGTACGCCGTTATGCGCCATTTCCCGTACATACCGTACAAAATCTGATCAACAAGTCAACATAAACCTTGCAAATTTTTCCCGAACATGCAAGACTTCCGGCGAGGTTCACTGTGGAGTGAACGAGGACTCGGCCGCCCGTGGAGGCGGAGAAAGGGGAAGAGATGGTCATGGGAGGGTCTGCACAACTTCAGTGTCCACAGGCCATTACGTCTCGGAACGTGGGTACTTCCGTCCCCGTCCTGCGGCTCCGCGCCAGTCCAATCTCGCTCCCGGCCGTTTCAAAGACCCCGGCCCCCGAAGGAATCTCCGGGCCAATCACGATCCGCCTTGCGGCCAAGGGCGTGGTTGATCTTCGTCGCCGCAACGAGCCCAGCGCCGCGGCACTGATGTGCGAGCGGGCCCGTCACCTGTCCCGCGTCGAGCGCACGCTGATCGAGAGCGTCTACCGCGACGGCCGCTCGCTCCGCGAGCTCGCGCGCGTGGCCGCGGCCACGGACAGCGTCCCCAAGGACACCGCCGAGGTGCGCAACGGCGCGCGATGCCTGGCGCGGCGAGTCAAGGCGATCGTTCGGCGCATGACCTCGCCCCTCTTCGTGTTTGTCTCGTCGCACATCGAGCGCGCCGCGGAGTTCGGCGCAACCGGCGCGTGGCCCCCGGACCGCTGCCGCGTCGCCGAGCTGGTCGTTCTCCACGGCGAGTCGGTCGAATCCGCGGCACGCTCGACCGGCCTGAAGGTTCACGCCGCGCGCGATCACCTGCGGGCGATCGAGGCCATGCGTTCCGGAGCCGCGTCGTGACCGGGATTCCCGGCAACCTCGGGCGTGCCTCGGTCCGAATCGTCACCACGGCGCGCCGCCCCAGCGCGACCCTGCTTCGGGCCTGCGCCCGCTTCGGCCTGGCGGTCCGCCGGGGCAGGGGCGCCGACGGGATGCACGACGGGCGGGCACGGCGCGGCGCGGCAGCGCTCGACGCGCTGGCGGTCGCGGGCGGCCTCACGCTCCTGCTCGGCCCGAGCGGTTCGGGGAAGACGACGGCGCTGAGGGCGCTGGCGGCTCGCGTGCGGCGTCGGCGCGGGGCGATCGTGGCGCCGAGCGACTCGCGGCGCGCCAAGCCGTGCGCCCTGATCGACCTTCTCCCCGGCCCGCTCGATGAGCGCCTCGGCGTCCTCGCCAGCGCCGGGCTCGGCGAGGCGGCGCGCCTGGCGCGCCGCGTCGGCGAACTGTCCGAGGGCGAGCGCGCCAGGGCGCGGCTCGCCATGGCGATGGCGCGCTGCGCGAGGCTCGCCGCCCGGGGCCGGCCCTGCACGCTGCTCATCGACGAGTTCACGTCGGGGCTCGACCGCGCGACGGCCGTTTCGCTGTGCGCCTCGCTCGCCCGCTGGTGCGCCCGCCACCGCGCCGTCCGCGCGATCGGGGCCTCGTCGCGCGAGGACCTGGCGGGCACGATCCGCGGCGCATCGGTCGTGCGCGTTCGTGACCTGAGCACGGACAAACGTGGGCTGAAAGGGGGTTCGTGATGATCGCCGCGACCGCACGCCGCAGCGCCGCGACCGTCCGCATCGAGCGCGGCACGCCCGCCGACCTCGACGCGCTCGCGCCGCTCCACTACCGCGCGGGCCGGCCCGCGTTCCCCGTGCTCGTGCTGATCGCGCGCGAGGAAGGCGAACTCGCCGGAGTCCTGAGCGTGTCCATGCCCGTCCTGAACGGGCCGTGGCGGGCGCGGCTGTGGCCGGGCGAGTTCGGCGGCGCGCCCGACCCGCGTGGCGCGGCACGCGCCGCGAACCGCGGCGTCCGCACGATCTCGCGCGTGATCGTCGAGCGTCGTTTCCGCGGGCGGGGCATCGGCGCGGCGCTCGTCCGCGCGTACCTCGATGCCCCGCTCACGCGCTTCACCGAGGCGATCGCCGCCGCGGGATCGTGGAGCCCGGTCTTCGCCCGGGCCGGGATGCGCGCCCTCGCGCTCGCGCCGGCCCGGCGGGATGAGCGCCTGGCCCGCACGCTCCGCACCCTGCGCATCCCGGCGTGGACGCTGATCGAAGTCGGCGCTGCCGCGAGGCAGATGCGCCGGCGCGAAGTGCGCGAAGCCGTCGAGCGCTGGGCCCGCGACGGGAAGGGAACGAGGCGGCTGATCGGCGTGCGCCCGGCGTGGGAACTCGCGGCGCGGGCCGCGTCCAGCGTCCTTTCGCGTCCCACGGTCTACGGCGCGGATGCGAACTCAGCCCCGGCGCTCCGGGCCGGGATCACAAGAGGGTGAGCGATGAAGAGCAGCGATGACCGTGAAACCAGAGCGCAGGGGTCGCCCGAGACGCACCGCGCCGGCTCCGGCGATGGCGAGCCGGACGCCGGCACGCCCGCGCCGAAGAAGAAGTCCCGCGGGGCTCGACGCGCGAAGTCCTCGCGATCGCTCAAGAGCAAGGGGGTAAAGAAGCCGGAACGCAAGGCTCCCGCGCCCGCGGACGACCCCAAGTCCTCGACTGCTTCGAGCTCTCCGGACGCGGCGCGCCCCGACGTCGCCGACGGGCCGGCGCCCGATGGGGGTGCACCCACGGCGACCGTGCGCACGCGTCGCAAGCCCGCGGCCCGTGCCCTCGACGAAGCCGCGGGCCGGGAGGCGATCAAGGCCCTCGGCGATGCGCCCACCGACGCCGACGCCCTCGCCGCGTGGCTCGCGGGCTTCGGCATCCGCATCGCCCGCGAAGCGATCATCGACGGCCACCGCCCGCCCTTCGACTACCTCGTGCACGCCTTCTTCGAGGGACGCGCCTCGTGGGATGAGCGCGAGCCCCGCCGGCCCGCCGACTGCGTCGTCTGGGCCAGCCGCGGCGGGGGCAAGACCTACCTCGGCGCCGTCGCCACCATGCTCGACCTGGTCTTCAAGCCCGGCATCGAGGTGCGGATCCTCGGCGGCTCCCTCGACCAGTCCCGCCGCATGCACGCCCATCTGCGGCGACTCTTCTCGCACGCGCCCCTCGTGCCGACGGTCAAGGGCGACATCACCGAGCGCCGCCTCCGACTCTGGAACGGCTCGACCGTCGAACTCCTGGCGCAGTCGCAGGTCTCCGTCCGCGGCACGCGCGTGCAGAAGCTCCGCTGCGACGAGGTCGAGCTCTTCGACCCCGACGTCTGGGAGGCGGCCCAGCTCACCACCCGCTCCGAGCGCCTGACGATCGCGGGCGTCGGCGAGCGCGAGGTCCGCGGCGCGGTCGAGTGCCTCTCGACGATGCACCTCTCGCAGGGGCTCATGCACCGGCTGGTGAGGGAAGCCGGAGAGGGAACGCGCGCGCTCTTCCGCTGGGGCGTGGTCGACGTGCTGGACCGCTGCGGCGCCGAGCACGCCTGCCGCGCCGGCGACGAGAACGGCGAGGCCGCCCGCGCGCTGGCGGCGTCGGCCGCCGAGGACACAGGTCGCGAGGGCGACTGTCCGCTGTACCAGGACTGCCGCGGACGCGCCAAGCGCAAGACCGCCGGGCACGTGACGGTGAGCGACGCGGTCGGCATGAAGCGCCGGGTCGCGCGGGCCACGTGGGAGTCGGAGATGCTCTGCGCGCGCACGGCCCGCGCCGGGTCGGTGTACCCCGAGTTCGATGCCCGGGTCCACGTCGTCGATGAAGCGCCGCCGGCAAGTGTCGAGGTCGCGCGCTGGGTCGCCGGGATCGACTTCGGCTACCGCACGCCGACCGTGATCCTCTGGGGCGCGCTGGACGCATCCAACGTGCTCTGGATCGCGGGCGAACGGTGCGAGACCGGCGTGCGCCTCGAGGACCACGTCCGCGCCATGGACGCGGTCGCCCTGCCGCGCCCCGCCTGGATCGGCGCCGACCCCGCCGGGTCGCGGGCCGATGCGCAGACCGGCGTCAGCGACCTTGACGTGCTGCGGAAGGCCGGCCACCGCGTGCTGGCGCGACGCCTCCGCGTCCGCGTGGGCCTCGAACTCGTCCGCGCGCGCCTCGCACCCGCCGAGGGAGGGGCCCGGCTCTTCATCCACCGGCGCTGCGAGGCGTTGATCGCGGCCCTCGAGACCTACCGCTTCGACCCGCGCCACCCCGAGCGCGATGAGCCCCTCAAGGACGGGCCCGACCACGCCGCCGACGCGCTCCGCTACCTCGTCGTCAACCTCGATATGCCGCCCCGCACGGTGCGGGGGAGCTACACGCCGTGAGCTATGCTGCGCCGATGCGCCCGGCCGTGTTTCTCGACCGCGACGACACGATCATCGCCAACCGCGAGGTCACCGCGGCGACCGCGCACCCGGGCGACCTCACCGAGCCCGCGCTGGTGCGGCTGCTCCCGGGCGCCGGCGCGGCGCTCAGGCGCCTCGCGGACGCGGGCTTCGTGCTCGTCGTCGTCTCCAACCAGGGCGGGGTCGCCATGGGCGTCTGCACGCTCGAGCAGGTCGAGGCCGTGAACGACCGGATGCGCGAGCTGCTCGCGCGCGAGGGCGTCGCGCTCGCGGGCGTCTATTACTCGCCCGCACGCCCCGGCGGGACGGTCGCTCGCTTCGCAGGGCCGGACCCCTGGCGCAAGCCGGCGCCCGGGATGATCCTCGCCGCGGCAAATGAACTCGGGCTCGACCTCGCCCGCTCGTGGATGATCGGCGATGCGCCACGCGACGTGGAGGCCGCCGTCGCGGCGGGGATCGCGCCCGGGCGGTGCATCCAGATCGGCAGAGACGTGCCCGGCCTGGAAGCCGCCGCGGAGCGCGTGCTGGCCCATGTGGAGAAAACCCCTACGCGCGGCGCTTGCGGATCGTGACGTTGATCCACTCGGGCACCGCGTGCACGGTCACCCCCGCGGCGCACGAGAGTTCCTCCGTCAGATCGACGCGCAGGGAGCGGTTCCACAGGATGAAATGAGCCTCGCCGCGCACCGTTTCAACGTCGAAGTTCCATCGGTGCATGCCCCCGTAGCCCTGACGCTCGCCCTCGTTGCGGGCGTGCGCGAGGTACACCGCGCCGCCGGGCCGGGCGACGGCGAGCATCTCGCGCACCGCGCGGGGCGCATCGGCCGTGTGGTCGATCGCGTTGCGGGCGTGGACGAGGTCGAAGCGGTCCGCGCCGAACTGCCCGAGCAGGCCCGCGGCATCGCCCGGCATGGTCCGGACCGGGGGCGCGATGCGCTGCTCCACCAGCATCGCGCTGTACGCCTCGGCGAGCGGGTCGACGGCGGTGATGCGCAGCGTCCGCCCGGGCGCCACCTTGCCGAGCGAAGTCAGGGGGCCCGCGCCGACGTCGAGGATCTCCGCCACCGCGCCCGGGGGAAGAAGGTTCGCCAGTTCCCAGTGCAGGGGCGCGCCCGGGTCGAGCCGCTGCGCGAACTCCTCCGGCCAGTCCCCGCCGCGGGTCTCGAGCCAGCGGCGCCAGAACGAGACTTCCTCCGCGTCCGGTCCCGGGGCGGCGTCGTGCGGCATCACTGGTTCCGGGGCGAGGGATCGGCGACCTTCCGCATCCACAAGCTGCCGCCGTACACGGGCTGGAGGTCGCCGTACAGGGCGCGCAGCGTGTCCGCGTGCCGGAAGCAGAGGTAGCTGTTGGCGATCTCGATCTGGTAGGTGTCGTTGTGCATCAGGAACGCCTGCAGGAGGTACTGCTCGTTCCAGGTCTGCCCACGCTTGAAGACCCACTCCTCGTGGTAGTCCTTCGGGAGCATGATGTCGTGGATGTGGATCAGGACGCCGCGCCGCAGCCGCGGCAAGACCCGGAAGAAGAACCAGTTCACGTCGCTGGCGACCTTCGCGCAATGGGAGCCGTCATAGAAGAGCACGTCGCCGTCGCCCAGCTGCTCGAAGATCGCGTACGGCGCACGCTGGAGGATCGCCCGGTGCTGCGCCCAGTGCCGGGGGAGCGACGCCATGATCTCGGGGCGCGGGTGGGGCTCGATCTGCGTCACCTCGGTCCGCGCCCCGCCCTCGGCCTGGTTGCGGAGCAGCGCCCGCGCCATCAGCAGGCTGGACCAGCCGCACCCGATCTCGACGACCCGGCGCGGCTTGCGCGAGCGGTACAGGCCGTACTGCACGATGGGGTCGGCCGCCGCCCACATCGGGTTCTTCCAATGGTACGTCCCCGGGTCGGCCGACTCGCGCGGCACATCGCGGAGCTCATGCGCGAATGCGCCGACCTCGCGGGCGACCTCGAGCTGGTGTTCGGTGCGCCAATCGATCTCGACCGGGACGAACTCGCCCCAGCGGGCGCGGTTGGACTCGTTGGCCCACAGGTCGAGGTTGGCTTCGAGGAAGTCGCAGTCGTTGAGGGGCGAATAGAAGTGGTTCGGCTGGAAGTGATACCCCAGCCGCTGCACCGCCCGGTGCCCGGCACGCGTGAGCGTTTCGATCGCGCTCTGGAGCTCGGCCGCGCTCGGCGCGGCGGTCGGGCTGGTCTCCGTGGTGGTCGCGCTCATCAAGTCTCTCCCGGTGGCTGGCGCGGATCGTACGACCGCCGGGAGCAGCGCGAACGTCCGCGCGCCGGCGCTCACGGCGGCGGGCCGCTCTCCCGGTCGAGCATCCCGATCTTCTGGATGCCCAGCTTCTGGCACGCCGCGTGGACGATCACCAGTTCCTGGTACGGCACGTCGGCGCCGGGCCTCACGATGACCGCCACCGAGTCGGCCCGGTGCTCACGCCGGATCTGTTCGAGCATGAACCGCAGCGCGTTGAACTCGGCGTTCTCGAGGCCCGCGCCCGTGACGCGCGTCGACCGGCCCTCGCGCGTCAGCGTGAACTCGTACCGGTACTCCTTCTTCGGGCCCTCGGGCGTCTCGATCGTCACGGGCTCGGGCCGGACGATCGGCAGGCTCGACCGCAGGAACCACTCCGGCCCCAGCACCGACGCGCTCGCCATGAAAAAGACGAGGATCACCATCACCACGTCCACCATGGGCGTCATGTTGGGGCCGTAGTGAAGGTCCCACGTCGCCCCGGCGCTCAGGCGCTTGCGGCGGCTCATCGCACCCGCTCCGCCGCCAGACGCACGCTCGTGAGGCCCGCCTCGCGGCAGGCCTTCAGCACCGGCGCCAGTCGCTCGTACGGCAGGTCGCGCGAGGCGCGGATCTCGACCGCGCGGGCCGTCCCCTCGCCCGCCCCGGCCTTCACGATCGCTTCCAGGGCGCCCAGGTCCACCGGCCGGTCCGCCACGCTCAGGCGCGTCGGCCCCCCGTCGGGCGCGCTGATCTCGATCACCAGCGGCTTGGGCCCGGCGTCGGTCAATCCCGCGGCGGAGGTGGGCAACTCGATCCGCTCCGCCGCGAGCTTGCCCACGATGAGATAGAAAATGATCAGGCACATCACCACGTCGATCATCGGCGTGACGTTGATCTTGCCGATCGCGTGCTTGGAGTGGCGGCGGCGGCGGCGCATGTCACCTCGCGGGGGCCGTGCGGGCGCGGGCGGCCGGCTCGTTCGGCGCGCCCTGGCCGCCGTCGGTCGCGACCGGCATCCGCTCGACGATCGTGCCCGCGATCACCGTGCCGCGCGTGCACCAGCGGTCGATGATCGACCGGTAGATCCCGAAGACCAGCAGGCACGGGATCGCCAGGACCAGGCCAAGCAGCGTGTGAAAGAGCGCCTTGGAGATCCCCTGCGACAGGTCCGAGGGACCCGCCTGCCCCCCCGACTCGCCCAGCGACGTGAACGCCAGGATCATGCCCCACACCGTTCCGGCCAGCCCCACCAGCGGGCCCAGGTTGCCGATGACGTTGAGCAGCTCGATCCGCCGGAACCAGCGGGCGGATTCCTCCGCCGCGGCAAGGTCGGCCGCGTCCCGCACGCCGTCGCGGTCGGAACCCTTCGATGCCTTGAGCGCCGCGCGGACCACGTGACCGACGAAGGAGTCGTCGCGCGCCACGAACTCGGCCAGCTCGTCCCACAGCCCCTGCCCCGACAGGTCGGTGATGCGGTCGATCGAGCGCCGCGGCAGGATCCGGCCCTGGCGGATGTCCATCACGCTGCTGAACACCACCGCCAGCGCCACCACCGAGCCCAGCACCAGCAGGATGGTGAACAGGTCGAAGGACTGCGTGAAAAGCCCCCACAGGCTCGAAGACGTGGGCGTCGCGGCCTGCGGCGAGGGCGCCGCCAGCGCGGGGACGAGGCAGACGACCGTCCCCGTGAACAGGGTGAGAAGAGCGATCCCGCGTCGGAACGGCGCGCTCACGCGGCGCTGCGTCGGTTCGTGCATGGGGCGATGATATTCGATCGGGAAGGGGCGCGCCAGGTCATCCCAGCCGCTCCAGGATATCGAGCACCCCGTCGATCTCCTCGCGGGGCGAGACGTAGTGCGCCCGCGCCCGGACCTCGGCCGCCGCGTTGGCCGGGCAGGCGAAGAACGCGCAGTGCTCGAGCATCGCCAGGTCGCTGGGCGAGTCGCCGATGCCCGCCAGCCGCTCCTTGCGGAGGCGCGTGCGCTCGATGAAACGGCGCAGGCCCGTCGCCTTGCTGACGTGCGTCAGGTCGATGTTGATCCA
Organism: uncultured Phycisphaeraceae bacterium; assembly: GCA_964500365.1. Taxonomy (GTDB): domain Bacteria; phylum Planctomycetota; class Phycisphaerae; order Phycisphaerales; family UBA1924; genus CAZCPB01. The sequence continues at coordinate 18,517 of CAZCPB010000005.1, read as the reverse complement.
CGCGACCGTGGTCGAGACGCGGAAGGGCCACGACCGTGCCGCGAAGGTCTCGCGCAGCATCGGGATCAGCCCGAAGAGGAACGCGGTGTCGGCGTGCCAGATGGAGATCGCGGCGTGCTTCCCCGGCTGGATGACCACGCCCTTGGGGCCGAGCTCGCTCTCGATCCAGCGCGAGACCTCGGCGACGGCGCCCGCGTGCTCGGGCCGGATCGCCGGGTCGCGGGTGTACGAGTTGTCGCGCGGGTCCCACAGCCAGACGCCGTTCTCGCACACGATCGGCAGCGTGTCGTTGTGGATCATGCGGCAGATCGCCTCGGCGTAGGGCTGCGGCCGCCCCGAGCAGATGGTCACGACCGGCCGGTCGCCCAGCGACTGCGCCGCCCTGTTGTGCGCCGCGAGGCGCGCCAGGCCCTCGGCGTCCACGGGCGCGGCGGACTCGGGCCCGAGGCAGCCGTCGATGTCGCAGACGACGGCGTCGAAGCGCCGCGCGCCGCGAATGAATGTGGGATCAGGCTCCGTCACGGTGCGAAGCGTAGATCGTGGACACCGGCCGCGCATGGTTCCGCCCGCTCGTGGCGTACCTCGTGCTTTCCGGGGTGTACTACTGGATCGTGTTCGACCTGCCGCTGCCCGATATCGTCACGGAGTCAGCCCGTGCCGCCGTATGTCTGCTCTGGCTTCTGTACAGCGGGTGCCTCGTGTTTGCGCTGACGGTGCTCGGGCTTGCGTGGATTGGTGATGCCCTTCGGCTGGATCCACCCGATCGCGAATTGCAGAAGCGAATGGAGATGATCCGCCGCGGCGTATGCCCGAAGTGCAGGTACGACATCCGCGGGCTCCCGGCGGCGTTATGCCCGGAGTGCGGTGAATCGCTGCCGGCGGCCGACTCAACGGGAGAATCGCCCTCCGTTCGTGGCACGCCGCCGCTGCTCACGCGAATCGTCGATGGTTCCCGCACGTCGAAGCGTGTTCACGACGAACCGCGAACGGAGTGAGCGGTCAAGCGCACACGCGACGCCCAAGCCTGCCCGCGTCGTCGCCCGTACCGGGGACCCTGCAGCCGCCGACGCCCCTGGGTGGAGTGCACCTCGAATTCGCATTACTCCTCCCCCCGCCCACTCCTTCGCCCATATGTCTGGATCGCCCTTTTCTTGCCCCGCGTACCCGGGCGCGAATGATCGGGCGTGCCCTCGCCCCTCTTCCACGTCGTCCTCCACGAGCCCGAGATCCCCAACAACACGGGGAACATCGGGCGGACGTGCGTCGCCACGGGCTGCGCGCTGCACCTGATCGAGCCCCTGGGGTTCGAGGTCAGCGAGAAGGCCTGCCGCCGGGCGGGGCTCGACTACTGGCCGCGCCTCGATGTGCGGCGCCACGCCTCATGGGCGGAGTACGAATCGCGCGAGCGGCCGGCGCGGGTGTGGTTGCTCACCACAAAGGCGTCGCGCCTGGTGTTCGATGCGGACCTCCGCGCCGGCGACCACCTGGTCTTCGGGAAGGAAACGGCGGGCCTGCCGCGCGACATCCTGGAGGCGCGCCCCGCCTCGTGCCTGGCGCTGCCGATGGCGGCAGGCGAGCGGAGCCTGAACGTGGCGACGGCGGTGTGCGCGGTGGTGTACGAGGGGGTGAGGCAACTGGTGGCGCGGGGAGAGGTTCGGATCGACGGCGAGGGCCGGTTGACCGAGTGACCCCCGGCGTTCGAGCGGCGTCGATGCGCCGGTCGATACTGAGTGGCATGGGAATGCCCCGCTCTTTCGGCCGCGCGTGCTCCGTGGTGTTGGTCCCGGCCGTGGCTTGCATGGCCGCGCCGACGGCGTGGGCACAGTGCGAGCCCGGATGGGAGGTCGGGATCACGGATGGGCTGCCGGACTTTGATGACGCGGTGACCGCGACTCTGAACTGGGACCCGGATGGTGCGGGGCCGGAGCCGGAGATGATCGTGTTCGGCGGGGAGTTTTTGAACGCGGGGAATCTTGGGAACGTGAATCACATCGTGGGGTGGGACGGGACGAGATGGGTGCGGTTCGGGGCGGGGTTGCCGTTCACGGTGTGGGCGATCGGGACATCCAATGGCCGCCTTGTCGCTTCGTACGCCGGATACGACAACGGATCGGCGGACGGTGTAAGTATGTGGGACGGCGCGCAGTGGGTAGAGATGAGCGATGGGCTGGAGAGCGGGACCGTCGGAAAGTTTGTTGAGTTCGATGATGTGCTGTACGCGGCACCGCTCAATTGGGGGATGACGTTCGAGCTTGCGAACGACGTCCATGCTTCGATGGCGCGGTGGGATGGTGCGACGTGGCTGGCATTCGCAGCAAGCCCGGCGTGGAATGTTGCGGACATGGCCGTGTGGAATGGGAAGCTGGTGATCGCCGGCTCCCTGTACGGGTGGGTCGACGGGCAGTACAAGCCGGTCGGGGTCCTTGAATGGAACGACCCGTGGTGGCTGGCTCTGGGAACGAACACGCCGAAGGTGGCGACAACGCTGGGGCAGTATGGCGGCGACTTGCTCGTCGGCAGCGCAGGGGTTTCTCCGAACTCTGTTGTCGGGAGCGTGCAGCGGTGGGACGGGCAAGCGTGGAGCGCGCTCGGAGGAGGGATCGGAAACAACGTTGACGTTTCGTCGTTCACCGTGTGGAACGGCGGGGTTGTCGCCGCGGGTCGTGCGTGGGACGGCGCGGCGTGGAATCTGGTACCGCCGACAACATTGGGGGGGCCCGGGAAGTACGCGGCGTTGGGAGGCGCGCTGATCGCTGCCGGAGCTCTTTCCTGGTTTCCCGAAACGTATCGCCATGCGGCAATACTGAAGGGGGATCGTTGGTTCGGCCTCGGCGGTGGGCCAATCGGGATCAACCCGAACACCGGCGATCCGTCGCGCGTGCGCAGCATGTGCGTGCACAATGGGCGTGTGCTGGTGGCTGGAACGTTTCGCGAGGCGGGAGGTGAGCCGGCGGTGGCGATTGCCGAATGGAGGCCGATGGGATGGAGCGCGTGGGGCGAACCGCTCGAAGAGTTGAGCGGCATCGAGAAACTGACGGTGTTGGACGGCGAGGTGCTGGCCCAGGGCACGATCGTGCGCGCGGACGGGGAATCCGTCGGCCCGATCGCGCGGTGGGACGGCGCACGGTGGCGGCGGCTCGGCGATCGCTACCCGTGGGGAGCCGTCACCGCGATCTACGATGGAAACCTCTACGCATACTGCGATCTGGACGGCGAGGGATACCGGCTGGTGCGCTGGACCGGCGCAGCGTGGGAAGAGGTTTGGGCGGGAAGGGTGGAGTCGATCTCGGCTCTGGCGTCGTTCGGCGGGAACCTGGTCGCGCTGGGGTACTTCGGTTCTGTTGACGATCTCGAAGCACAGAACGCGGCGCTTTGGGACGGCCAGTCATGGCACGCGATGGGGGCGGAACTGCTTGGGCCGGCGCGAACGGCGCTCGTTCATGACGGGACTCTCTTCGCCGCGGGGTCTCGGATCATCGCGAACTGGACCGGCGACGTGGCGCGATGGGACGGCGCGGCATGGCAGAACGCAAGCGAGGGAATCGTGGGCGACGTGGCGGTCCTGTCGGAATGGAACGGTGCAATGGTGGCGGGCACGTCGACGGGTATCTTCCGGTGGAACGGGGCGTCGTGGCACAGGCTGGCGGAGATCACGCATGATCCATTTACGACGCAGCGGGAAGTCAACAGCATGAAAGGACTTGGCGACACCCTCCTTGTCGGGGGTGCGTTCTGGACCTGGGGCGACAAACTCTCCCCCCACTTCGCCCGCTGGCGCGAGCCCGTCCCGCCCGCGATCGACGCCGGGCCCTTGGACGCCGTCGCCTGCCCGGGCGGCGCGATGGAGTTCGCCGTCAGCACCTCGGGGAGCGGGCCGATCGCGTACCAATGGCGGCGCGACGGCGCGCCGCTCGTCGATGGAACCACCGCGGGCGGCGCGATGATCTCGGGCGCCCAGTCCGCCGTGCTGTCCATCGCCGGGCTTTCGCACGCCGACGCCGGCCTGTACGACTGCCTCGCGTCCAACCAGTGCGGGCAGGCCGCGAGCGCGCCGGCGCTCCTGGCGGTCTGCACCGCGGAGCTCGACTGCGACGGGTTCGTGAACGGGCAGGATTTCGACCTGTTCGTGGAATTGTTCAGCGCCGCGGACATCGGCGCGGACGTGGACGGTGACGGGTTCGTGACCGGCGAGGACTTCGATCGGTTCGTGGCGGCGTTCGAGGCCGGCTGCTGAGGATCGAGGGGATGCCTCGGCGCTGCTCTCCGAGGTCGGGGAGCCACGTCGCAGTTCCCGTGGACGACGACCGGAGATTGACTTGGCACGTAGCGGCGAACTGACGGGTGAATCGACTCGAGTGCAGGAGTCTCGGGCATGACCCCCCTCCGGCTCGGCCGCCTCGCCTCCTTCGTGCCCCTCGCGCTTGCGCGCCGCGTCTGCCCGCGCCCCCTGCTCAGCGTCTTCTACCACACCGTCGCCCCCGAACCCCTGCCCCACATCGCGCCCCTCTACGCGCACAAGACCGCCGAGGCGTTCGAGCGCGATCTCCTCTTCCTCAAGGAGCACTTCACGCCCGTCGGGCACGCCGAGGTCGCTGCCGCGTGCGAGGGCCGCGCGCCGCTGCCGCAGAACGCCGCGCAGGTCAGCTTCGACGACGGCCTCGCCGAGTGCTTCACGCTCGTGCGCCCCCTCCTGCTCCAGCACCGCGTTCCCTGCACCTTCTTCCTGGTGAAGAACCTCCTCGACAACCGCTCGCTGATGTACCGCAACGCCGCGGCGTGCTGCATCGAGCGCCTGGACCGGATGGACGAGCCCGCGGCGGCGGGCGCGTGCGAATCCGTGTGCTCGAAGGTCGGCGCCCCCGTCCCCGATCGCGCGGCGCTGCGCGCGTGGATCGACGGCCTGAAGTGGACGCATCAGCGCGAGCTCGACGCGGCGTGCGAAGCCGTCGGCTTCGAACCCCACGCCTTCCTGCGCGAGCGCCGGCCCTACATGACCACCGAGCAGGCGCTCACCCTCGCCCGCGACGGCTTCACCCTCGGCGGGCACACCTGCGACCACCCGAACCTCGCCGACCTGCCATGGGATGCCGCAGCAGCGCAGATCGCCGATTCCTGCCGCTTCGTCGCCGAGTTGGTCGGCGCACCGAAGGTGCCCATCGCCATCCCCTTCAACGGCGTGATGCTCTCGCGCGAACGCCTCGACGCCGTGCGCGCCGGGTGCGGCGCCATCGACCTGGTCTACGACACCAACAACCTCCGGCGCGAGCGACCGTGGGTCGTCAACCGCGTCTGGTGCGACTCGCCCGAGGGGGACGGGCCGCGGAGCGGGCGGAGCAACCTCGCCGACGCGGTCCGCGCGGCACACCTCCTCGAGCCGGCCCGCGCGCTCGCCCGCCGGCTGAAGAAACGCCCGCGATAGCCCGATCGGTACCATGCGCCGGCCGCGGCTTCGGCGCCAAGGAGAAGGGCCGTCCCGGCGGCGCAGCGATGAGGCAGGTCTACGAGCATCACCCCGTCGTCGGGTTCCGGTTCATCCCGGGCGTCAAGGCGCGCCTCCCCCACGAGGGCGGCGGCTACCTGGTCAGGACCAACTCGACCGGCTTCCGCGATGACCGCGAGTTCGCCGCGGCCCGCACGCCGGGCGTGAAGCGCGTGCTCGTCTTCGGCGATTCGTTCACCGCCGGCGAGGGGGTCTCCAACGGCAAGCGCTGGACCGACGAACTGGAACGCCTCATCCCGGGCGTTGAGTTCTACAACTTCGGCCTCCCCGCGACCGGGACCGACCAGCACTACCTGATCTGCCGCGAGTTCGCGCGGGGGATCGAGCACGACCTGCTCCTGATCGCCGTGTACGTCGAGAACATCCGGCGCGTGGGCTCGAAGTACCGCTGGTTCCAGGACGACCGGGGCCGGCGGGTGCTCTACGCCAAGCCTTACTTTGAGCTCGAGGACGGCAAGCTCGCGCTGCGGGGCGTGCCCGTGCCCGCCGCGCCCATCGACGCGGCAACCCTCGACCCCGGTGCCGCGGCGTCGATCGCGGCGACCGCGCGGTTCCCCCGCCTCAAGCGCGCGTTCACCAGCCTCCGCCGCCACCCGGCGTTCGAGCGGGCGGTGGTGAAGTCCGGGCTCAAGGACCGGTTCATGCGGATGGCCGGCTACCGCCCGCTCCCCGAGTACGACACCCCGGAGCGCGGCGCGTGGCCGGTGATGCGCGCGGTGATCCGCGAGTGGATCGCGGGGCACGACGGGCCTGCGGCGGTGGTGCCGATCCCTCTGCCGCAGTATGTCGAGGGCCTGGCCAGCCCGGGGGCGTACCAGGAGCGACTGCGCGAGGCGGCCGAGTCGGCGGGCGGCTCGTTCATCGACCCGCTCGGGGCCCTCGCGGCGAGCCCGCCGTCGGAGCGCCGGGGGTTCTACTTCCCCGGCGACGGGCACATGACGGTCGAGGGAAACGCGGCACTGGCGCGGGCTCTGGCCCCGGCGCTGCGAGCGAAGCTCGAGGGCGGGGCGGGGGCGTGAAGCATTCGTCGAGGTCCGTGTCGGCGCCCGTGTCGGAGCCCGCCTCGCAGCGAGGGGTGCCCGCAACCCCCGGCCGAAACTCGGCGTAGGGGATGTACTCCGCTCGGGTCCTTGAAACTCTTTATCTGTGGGTTCGTTACAGGGCGGCGCGGCCGGGCTCGATGATTCTCGTTCGGGCCGTGGGGGCCGGTGCTGCCGTGCCATGCATCACGGGTCGTAAACCATTGTTTTTGCGGTAGTTACCGCCGAAATGGAGAAGGGTCGATGAGCGTGTTCTCAGCATCGTTCGGGCGTGTTATCGGCGGGAACGTGGGACGGCGTGCCGCCGGGCTGGCGGCGGTGGCCGGGCTGGCGGGCGCGGCAATGCTCGGCGGGTGCTCGGCCGACGGCGACGCCGGGCCGCGCCTGGTCATGAAGAACGAGCTTCGAGTCGGCGACTGGGCCCGTCTCCCAGCCGTGAAGCCCGAGGGCGTGAAGCTCCACCGCGATGAAAAGGACTGGGAGACCGGGCCGCCTCCGTACGGCTACATCAAGATCATCGGCGAGCCGGTGCCCAACTGGAAGCCGCCGCAGGAGGAGTTCGAGACCCGCTACTCGCCCCTGGCCTGGACGTTCATCGGGCCCCAGCCGATGTCGAGCGAGTACTGGTCGGGCGAGGGGAACGCCGGCGGTCACATCAACGGCATCGCCCCGCATCCCACCGACCCCAACACCTGCTACATCGCCGCCGACTCCGGCGGCGTCTGGAAGACCACCAACGGCGGCACCACCTGGACGCCGCTCACCGACCAGCTCTCGATCATGAACCACGGCTGCGTGGCCCTCGACCCGCAGAGCCCCAACACCGTCTACATCGGGACCGGCGCGTACCAGTCCGGCACCAGCGGTGACGGCATCTTCCGCTCGACCGACGGCGGCGCGACCTGGACGCAGATCGCGACCACCGGCCAGGTGGGGACGCAGGTCAACGAGATCGCCGTCCATCCGACCAACTCGAACATCATCCACGCGGCAACCTCGAGCGGCTATTACCGCTCGCTCGACGGCGGCGCGACGTGGTCGCAGCGCCTGAGCAGCGCGTGCACGGCGCTCGAGATCAACCCGACCACTCCCGACACGCTCTTCGTCGGACGCGTCAGCCAGGGTGTCTACCGCAGCACCAACGGCGGCACCTCGCTCACGAAGATGGCGGGCGGCCTGCCCACCAGCGGGTTCAGCACGGTCGTGATGGACCTCTGCAAGAGCAACCCGCAGGTGATCTACGCGGCGCTCATCAGCGGCGGCAGCCTCCAGGGGCTCTACCGCTCGGCCGACGGCGGCACGACCTGGACCAAGAAGAACGCGACGCCGAACTTCCCGAGCCCGCAGGGGTCGTGGAACGCGTACGTGGGCGTCGATCCCAACAACGAGAACATCGTCTTCTGCGGCGGCGTCGACCCCCGCTACGCGACGGCCGGGATCATCAAGTCCACCAACGGCGGCGACTCGTGGTCCGAAGTCTCCGACGGACCCTCGACCCCCACGGTCCACCCCGACCACCACTGCATCGCCTGGGGACCGACCGGCATCATCTGGGAGGGCAACGACGGCGGGATCTACAAGTCCACCGACGGCGGGACCAACTGGACCAACCTCAACGCCACGCTCGGCGCCTCGCAGATCTACAACATCGTCGTCCACCCGACCTCGCTGAACCGCGCGCTCGGCGGGACGCAGGACAACGGCACGCCCGAGAAGACCGGCAGCAGCCAGACCTGGCCGCAGCTCCAGGCCGGTGACGGCGGGTTCAGCGTCTTCGACTGGACGGGCACGACCCGCCGCTACACGACCTACGTCTACCTCGCGATCTACCGCTGGAACAACTCGTCGGGCTCGGACATCACCGGCCCGTGGGGCTCGGACCCGGCCAACTTCATCGCCCCCCTCGTCGGCGACCCCAACAGCGCGACAACCCTCCTGGGCGGAACGAACCGGATCTGGCGGACGACCAACGCCAGCTCGGGGAGCCCGACGTGGACCGCGATCTCGACCAGCACCGTCGCCGGCGGCGGCACGATCAACGCGATCGCCGTCGCCAAGGGCGCCTCCAACACCATCTACAGCGGCTCGAGCACGGGCAAGGTGTACGTCACCACCAACGCCGCGACGTGGAACAACCGCTCGACCGGCCTCCCGGCCCAGGAGATCAGCGACATCGTGATCTCGCCCTACGACCCCGGGACGGCGTACGTCTCGTTCTACAAGACCACCAACGCGCGAGTCTTCAAGACGACCGACTTCGGCGTGAACTGGACGGACGTGACCGGCACGCTCGTGCAGGGCGTGCGGGCCAACGCCCTCGCCGTCGACTTCGACGCGACGCCGCACGGGCTCTACGTCGGCGCGGGCGCCGGCCTCTACATGAGCCTCGACGGCGGGGCGAGCTGGATCAAGAACGATGCGAGCCTGCCGAACGTGAACGTGGCGGACCTGTGGCTGGACTCGGCGAACCGGATTCTGACGGCGGGCACGTACGGGCGCGGGGCGTGGAAGGCGACCCTGCCGCCCATGTGCCGCGCCGACTACAACGGCGACGGCTTCGTCACCGGCGAGGACTTCGACGAGTTCGTGGACGCGTTCTACTTCGGGCTGCCCAGCGCGGACTTCAACCTCGACACGTTCGTGACCGGCGACGACTTCGACGCCTTCGTCGCCGCCTTTGAGTCGGGGTGCTGACTTACAACGCCACTTCGCCCTTCAATGAGACCAAATCAGGAGCGACTCCCGCGGCGCGGAGTCGCTCTTTTCTTTTCTTGGCGTGCGACGCGGCGGCGTCCTGGATGTTGCGCTGGTGGTACCGGAGCCGGTCACGCCAGTTCGACGCGCGATCCCACGCCCGTCGGATGAGACGCGAGAGCGACCGGCGGATCGGGCAAATCGTCAGGGCCAGGCCTTTCCCCCGCCGCCGGTAGCGAACGGGCCAGGAGGAAGAGGCTCACCGCCGTCAGGATCAGGTGACGCACCAGCGACGTGAAGGTCCTGATCCCGAAGTGCGAAAGGCCCAGCTCCCCCTTGGCGTCCTCGAAGGTCCGTTCCACCGTCCAGCGCGCGGGCCTGCCCCCCGTGATAGGGCATGGGGGGTTGCTCCCAGCACCGTCTCGGGGTAGCCTGCCAAACGGCAAGCCTTCGCGGCAGCGCTCGATGGCGCGAACAGAGATGCTCTTTGACCGCCCGAAACTTGTCGCCAGTGTCCTCGTCCTCGCGGCGTGCGTTCTGCCCTCGTCCGTTCACGCTCAGATGTGTGGCGAGCAGTGGCTGCCCGCCGGTGGCTTCCCGCAGCAAGGGGCAAGCGGCGTCTGCTGCCAGACGGTGTGGGACCCAGACGGGCCGGGACCGCTGGCGTTCCGGATGGTCATAGCCGGGGGCTTTGACATCGAGGGGCTCCCCCCGGCGCACAACATCGCCGCATGGAACGGGAGTTCGTGGTCGGCCCTGGGCGACGGTGTCGAGGGCCTTGTCTGGGCGATCGCGGCACTCCCCAACGGCGATCTGTGCGTAGCCGAGAGTTACACGTCACCGCAAGGTCTGGAAATCCACCGTGTACGGCGCTGGGACGGCGCCGCGTGGTCAACTCTCGGCGCGGAAATGGACGACATCATCACGGCGCTGATCGTCCTCCCGGGAGGCGACCTGATCGCTGGCGGCTATTTCAGGCTCGCGGGCGGCGAGGAGATGAACGGGGCGGCGCGATGGGACGGCAGCGCCTGGACCGCGCTGAGCCCCGAATGGGAAACCGGCATCGAGGCGATGGCGCTAACGCCCTCGGGGGACCTCATCATCGGCGGCGTAATTTCGCAGGATGGGATCGGTGATTTCGCTGTGGCGCGCTGGACGGGAACCACTTGGGTTCAATTGGGAGACTATTTCGACAGCTACATGTGGGCGCTGTGCGTCACGCCTAGCGGGGATGTTATCGCTGGGGGAGAGTTTGTTTACATTGGCAGTACCTTCGTGCAAGGCATCGCGCGATGGGATGGTGCGGCGTGGACCCCCATGGGGTCCGGGCTAGGCACCGTCTTCGCGCTTGACGTATTGCCCAGCGGCGATGTCGTCGCCGGCGGTTTCCCATTCTCCCCAGCGGGTGGGCATCCGATCGCGCTCTGGGACGGGGTGTCGTGGACCGGTCTGGGTCTCGAGTTGGACCGTCACAATGTGTTCGCGATCGACAATGCGCCTGACGGAGGCGGTCTCATCGCCAGCGGCAACTGGGACCCCCCGGGGCTTCCCTGGACTGCGACGGCGTTTCTGTCGCACCGGACCCAGACCGGCGCGCCGTGGGTTTCCGTAGACCCCGAGCCTGCTGCGCTGAACGAGAACGCCACGCTCACGCTGGCGGCCACTCCCGCCAACGGGTACTCGAACGTGACGTACCAGTGGTTCCGCGACGGTGCGCCTATCGAAGACGGTCCTGGCGGTGCTTCACTCGGCGGGGGCAGCGTTTCGGGCTCCTCGGGAACACTTGCGTCGCCCACGTCCAACTCTCCCGCCACGCTCACCATCACCGGCGTCCGCGTCTCCGACGCCGGCGCTTACACCGCCGTCTTCGAGAACGCCTGCGGCAGCGCCACAAGCAAGCCCGCGGCCGTGAGCGTCCTCTGTCTCGCCGACTACGACGCCAACACGTTTGTCAACGGGGACGACTTCGACTCCTTCGTTCTCGACTTCGAGCTCGGCCTGCCGGGCGCGGACGTGGACCACAACGGCTTCGTTAATGGCGACGACTTCGACGGCTTTGCCGCGGCGTTCGAAGCGGGGTGTTGAATTGACTGAATGGCTGACCCCGAGGCCTCAAATACACCACGAGTACCGTCCGGCCCCGGGCTCCGTGCCCGGGGCTTTTTTTTGCTGCCGCGGCGTGATTTTGCGAGTTATCCGAACACACACCGAATCGAGACGCGTTGGGACCGGAAACTCGCCCGGACCGCGCGAACCCGCGCGCGCCGATTCCGTATGGAAGGGTGGAAACACACGTTCGATTCTCCTCGATGTCCTCCTCTCTTCTCCGGTGTGCCGCCCCGACTTCGGGGCGGTACACTGTTTTTGGACCCGGACGATCGCGGCACGAGGACGAACCGGATGAACGCGGGGCACCACAAGCAGTTGGTGAAGGCACGGCGCACCACCGGTTCTGTGGTGGCGCTCGGCCTCATCGCCCTGAGCGCGCCGGGCTGTGAGAAGCCGCTCTTCGCGCCCGACTCCGAGCGCAGCCAGTACGACCGGTACGATGCGATCCGCGGCCAGAGCGCGCCGCCCTACGTGGAGGACGAGTTCGGGCGCCGCCATCCCAACCTGCGGGGACGGCTCATGACCAGGCAGTGAGCGATCACGCGCGGGCGCCGTCCGTGCGGAGTGCGCGGGGTGCGCCGGGGCAACGTCAGTTGTCGTTATGATCTCACTTTGAGCGCGCGGGAGCGTTTCTGACGATTGTGATAGCCGAAACGCGGACCGGCAATTCGAGCGGACGACGAGGGCCGGCGGCAGGGGCGAGGAACGACCGCGATGAACCGGACCAAGGTAGTGTGGGGTGCGTTGCTCGGCGCGATGACCGCCGCCGGCGCGCTGCTCTTCGCGCTCGACGGCAAGGCCGGTGTGCGGATCGACGGGCTCTCGCTGCCCGCGCTGGTCGCGCCCGCGGGACCGTCCTCGGTCGAGGGCGTCTTCAGGACCCGCGCCGCGCTCGACAAGCAGCGCTGGCTCTCGATCGTGGTCCACCACTCCGGCACCGCGTCCGGCACGCCCGAAACGCTCGAGGCCCAGGCCCGCGCCGCCGGCCTCCGGGGCCTGGGACACCACTTCGTGATCGGCAACGGCCACGGCCTTGACGACGGGGAGATCCACGTCGGCTACCGCTGGCTCGACCAGCTCCCCGGCGCCCACGCGGCGGGCAAGGATGCCGACTGGTACAACCTCCATTCGATCGGCGTGTGCCTCGTGGGCAACGGGCAGCGCCAGCGATTCACGCCCACGCAGCTCCGCCGGCTCGATCAGCTCGTGGACGCCCTGGCCCGCGAGTTCGGCGTGGCGCGCGAGCGGATCCTCCTGCACAGCGAGATCGCCCCGGTCGCCGACCCCGGGATGCTCTTCCCGGCGGCGGAGTTCCGTGCCGGGCTCGGCGGCCGATAAGGCCCGGGGGGATCGATCGGCGTAGACCCGGCGGCCCTTCAGAACGGTCCCGGCGCGATTGGGCGCGATCCTTCCGTTGATCTTTGGCCGGAAGCAGGCGATACTGCCTGTCCCGGATTGCCCGTCCCGTTCTGGGGCGGGTGGGCGAGGGGGCCGTGGGGTCGTTGGGGTCGATGGGGTCGGTGCGTTCAGCCCCCGGACGGGTTCCGTCCCGCCCGAACGTGGTCGGCTTGCGGAGGTTGTGGGAACAGCGAAGGATCTGCGGGTCGAATCTTTGCCCGGACGCGTCGAGGGATGGCCGCACCAACTATCACCATCAAAGCCGGCGACATGATCGAGGGCTACAAGGTCCTCGCCGAGCTCGGCCGGGGCGCGGCCTCCATCATTTACCTGGTGCAGGACCCCAAGACCAAGCAGGTCTGGGCCCTCAAGCACGTCGAGCGCCACCACGGGGCCAAGGACGCCCGCTTCCTCGACCAGGCCGAGTACGAGTTCAAGGTCGCCCAGCAGCTCTCCCACCCCGGCATCCGCCGGATCGAGCGCTGCATCAAGAAGACCCAGCGCTTCCTGACCCTCAAGGAGCTCTACCTCGTCATGGAGCTCGTGGACGGCGGCACGCTCGACAAGGTCCCGCCGAAGACCTTCGAGTGGGCCGTGAACGTCTTCCTCCAGATCGCCCAGGCCATGGCCCACATGCACGCCAAGGGCTTCGTCCACGCGGACATGAAGCCCAACAACATCATCGTCACCGACAAGGGCGTGGCCAAGATCATCGACCTCGGCCAGTCCTGCCCCATCGGCACCGTCAAGCCCCGCATCCAGGGCACCCCCGACTACATCGCCCCCGAGCAGGTCCACCGCCGCCCGATCACCCCCAAGACCGACGTCTACAACCTCGGCGCGACCATGTACTGGGTCCTGACCCGCAACTTCATCCCCACCGCGCTGGCCCGGGGCGATTCCCTCGTCGGCTCGCTCGACGACAACATGATCCAGAAGCCCACCCCGGCGATCGAGATCAACCCGCGCATCCCCGCCCGCCTCAGCGAGCTGACCATGCAGTGCGTCGAGGTGGACCCCGAGAAGCGCCCCGCCGACATGAACGTCGTCGTGGACCGCCTCACCCTCATCCTCGGGCTCCTCCGGGCCGAGGCGGCACGCAAGAACGGCGAATCGTCCTTCAACGCCCTCGATTCTGCCGCGGACTGAGCCCCGCGCGACCCGGTCCAGGCGCCGGCGCGGCAGTTCCCGAACCACGCGGCTCGGAGACGGCCCTGAGTTCACCACCCCTCGACCTGCAGGACGCCGGGACCGTTCGCGACCTCTTCTTCGGCGCGGCGGAGGCGAACTTTTCCGCCGCGTGCCGGCGCGGCTCGATCGACCGCGTGGAAGGGCCGGGCACGCTGATCGCCACGGGCGACCTTCACGACAACCCGCTTCACTTTGCCGCGCTCGTCCGCATCGCCGGCATGAGCGACGCCGAACCCGCCGATGGCGCGCCTTCGGTTCCTTCCGACGGCTCTGACCTTACCCACCTCGTCCTCCACGAGCTCATCCACTCCGACCGGCTCATCAACGGCATGGACTTCAGCTACCGCGCCCTCGCCCGCGTCGCGGCACTGAAGACCCGATTCCCCGAGCGCGTCCACACCCTCCTGGCCAACCACGAGCTCTCGCAGATCACCGGCGCCGGGATCGTGAAGGACGGGGTGCGGGTGGTGGACGCGTTCAACATGGGCCTCGAGTACGTCTTCGGCGAGGAGGCGGGGCTGGTGCTCGAGGGCGTCGGCGCGTTCGTCAAGAGCATGCCCCTGGCGCTCCGCTGCGTACACCCGCGCGGCGGGGGGGACATCCTCTGCGCCCACAGCGTGCCGGCGGCGCCCATCATGGCCCGCTTCGACCCGTCCGTCCTCGAGCGCGATCTCACCGAGGCCGACTACGAGCCGCGCCGCGGCGCGGCGCACCTCATGGTCTGGGGGCGCGGCTACGACGCCGAGCAGCTCGAAGACCTCGCCGAGCGGTGGGGCGTCGGCCTGTTCATCCTCGGGCACGAGAAGGCCGAGAACGGGGCGCGGTTCGTCCCGCCCTGCGCCGTCGTCCTCAACAGCGACCACGAGCGGGGCGCGTACCTGCCCATCGACCTGGCCGACCCGCCGCGACCGGAGCGGGCGATGGAGCTGGTGCGGCCTCTCGCCGCCGAGAGCTGAACGCCCCGGACGCCGAACCCCCGGCGCTGGCCCGTGTCCGAGATAAAGTCGGGCTGGGAGCCTGCCTGGTCGCCCAGGCCAGGTACGCGGAGGCCGAGCCTCTGTCTACGAAGCCTGGGACAAGTCCGAGCCGGGCAAGGGCCACGACCTGAAGGCCGCCGAGTGGAAGTCCAGGCTCGACGCCGCGCCCGACGCCGCCCGAACACCGGGCCGTTGAAAGCCGCCGGGGCGAACGCAAGTTCATGTCACGAGTAAACTCACGCATGGGCGATGTTCCGACGGGCCCGCTCGACGCGGGAGGCATGTCCGCTTCGGCCAATCCCGCGCGCTCGAACGACGCGACCTCGTCCGTCTCGCCGACTCCCCTCGAGCCCGGCGCGGCGAGGAATATCCCCGATCGGCTCGGCCGCTACACCATCAAGCGGGTCCTGGGCGAGGGCGGGATGGGCACCGTCTACCTCGCCGAGCAGGAGAACCCGCGCCGCGAGGTGGCGCTGAAGGTGATCCGCGCGGGGTACCTCGCGCCGGAACTGCTGCGAAGGTTCGAGCTCGAATCGCAGGTACTGGGGCGGCTGCAGCACCCGGGGATCGCGCAGATCTACGAGGCGGGGGTCTTGACGAGCCCGACGCGCGAGCGAGGGGAAGCTCCGCCGACTCCGTTCTTCGCGATGGAGTTCGTCAAGGGCGTGCCCCTGACCGAGTACGCCGACTCGAGGAAGCTGGGTACCCGCGAGCGCCTCGAGCTGCTCGCCAAGGTCTGCGACGCCGTCTACCACGCGCACCAGAAGGGTGTGATCCACAGGGATCTCAAGCCCGGCAACATCCTCGTCACCGAACTTGATCCCCCTTCCGGCCGCGGCACACAGCCCCCAGCACCCAGCACCTCCGCCCAGCCGAAGATCCTGGACTTCGGCGTCGCTCGGGCCACCGACTCCGACATCCAGCAGACCACGATGCAGACGGATGTGGGTCAGCTCATCGGCACCGTGCCGTACATGAGCCCGGAGCAGGTGACGGGCGACCCGTTCGAGCTGGACACGCGCTCCGATGTCTACGCGCTGGGCGTGATCGCCTACGAACTGCTGGCCGGACGCCTTCCCCACGACCTCCGCCGCAAGATGATCCACGAGGCAGCGCGGATCATCCGCGAGGAAGAGCCAACTCGCCTTTCCTCGATCAACCGAACACTGCGTGGCGACGTCGAAACCATCGTCGCCAAGGCGCTCGAGAAGGAGAAGACCCGCCGGTACCAGTCCGCCGAATCCCTCGCCTCCGACATCCGCCGCTACCTGAAGGACGAGCCGATCGCGGCACGCCCCGCCAGCACGTGGTACCAGGCCGCGAAGTTCGCCAAGCGCAACAGGGGGCTGGTCGCTGGGCTTGCGACGGCGTTTGTTCTTCTGATCGCCGGCGTCATCGGCACGAGCATCGGCCTCGGGCAGGCCGTCAGGGCCCGCGACGCCGAGGCCGCCGCGCGCAAGGAAGCCGACACGCAGCGCGATGCCGCCGTCGCCGCCCGGACCGCCGAAGAGACCCAGCGCAAGCTCGCCGAGGAGCAGCGCGACCGGGCCGTGAAAGCCGAGGCAGAGACCAGCGAGCGCGCCAAGGAACTCAAGCTGGTCTCGGATTTCCAGGCCGGCATGCTCGCCCAGATCGACCCGACCGAGGCGGGCCTGCGCCTGGCCGGCGATGTCAACCGCCGGTTCGCCGCATCGCTCGCCGGGCTCGCCATCCCCGGCGAGGAGCGCGAGAGCCGCGCTCGAGCGTTCCGCGAGGAGTGGTCGCGGGTCAACGCGACGGACGCGGCCATGGCGCTGATCGAAGAAACGATCCTCAAGCCGGCCATCGTCACGCTCGACACGCAGTTCAAGGATCAGCCCCTGGTCGATGCCCGGCTGCGCCAGGTGCTGGCCGACCGCTGCGAGGAACTCGGCCTGTACGAACGGGCCTTGCCGCTGCAGGAGCGGGCCCTCGAGATCCGGCGGAAAGAGCTGGGGGACGAGCACCGCGAGACGCTCCTCTCGATCAGCCACGCGGCGATCCTGATGCGGGTGACGGGGCGCTTCGCCGAGGCCGAAGCGCTCTGCCGCGAGGCGCTCGAGGCGCGCCGGCGCGTCTTCGGCGAGGACGACAGCGACACGCTGGTCTCGCTGGGCAACCTGGTGACCCTGCTGAACGATCTCGGGCGGCACGCCGAGGCGCTCCCGCTGGCCGAGGAGAACGTCGAGCGGACGAGGCGCGTGCATGGCGATTCCCACCCGGGGACCGCGGCGGCGCTGCACGCGCTCGGCGGCGTCCTGCTCAACCTCAACCGTCTTGCGGACGCCGAGGCCCGCCTGCGCGAGGCGTTCGAACTGCGCGAGCGCGCGCTCGGCCCCGATGACCGGTCCACGATGAGGTCGCTGCTGGGCCTGGCCGGGGTGCTGGAACTCCGCGGCAAGTTCTCCGAGGCCGAGGGCCGGTACCGCGAGGCCTTCGAGCGCGCCCGGCGCGTGCTGGGCGAGAACCACCCCGACACGCTCAGCGCCCTGAACCTCGTCGGCGTCACGCTGCTCAAGCAGCGCCGCCCCGCCGACGCCGCGACGGCGCTGCGCGCGGCGCTCGAGGGCCGGCGCGCCACCCTCGGCGCATCGCACCCCGACACGCTCACGACGCTCGAGAACCTCGGGATCGCCCTGCAGGACCAGGGCCGCTTCGCCGAGGCCGAGCCGTGCTTCCGCGAGGCGCTCGAGGGCACCCGGCGCGCCTACGGCAACGACAGCCCCAGGTCGCTCTCGTCCCTGGCCAATCTCGGCTGGGCCCTTCAGCAGCAGGGCCGATACGCCGAGGCCGAGCCCCTGCTGCGCGAGTCGCTCGCGGCCAGCGCCCGGGCGCACGGCGAGCGACACCCGGACACGCTCACCGTCACGCACAACCTCGTCGGGCTCCTCATCAACCTGGGCAGGCTCGAAGACGCCGAGGGCCTCGCGGCGGTCGAGCTCGAAGGCTGGCGCGCTTCGCTCGGCGAGGATCATCCTTCGACGCTGCAGTCGGTCGACCAGACGGGCGTCCTGCGGTACCGGCAGGGCCGGATGGAAGAGGCCGAAGCGTCCTTCCGCGCCGCCGCGGAGGGGCGCCGGCGCACCCTCGGCGGGGACCACCCCGACACGCTCGTATCGCTCGGCAATCTCTCGGCGGTGCTGACCGCGCTGAAGCGGTTCGAGGAGGCCGAGGCGGTCGCGGTCGAGTGCCTCGAGCGCCGCCGGCAACTCTTCGGCGCCGACCACCACTCCGTGCTGACATCGCTCCACAACCTCGCCTATCTGCTCGAAGAGCTGGGCCGGATCGACGAGGCCGAGGCGGCGCTCCGCGAGGCGGCCGAGGGCCGGCGCCGTCGCTTCGGGAACGATCATCCGGTGACGCTCACTTCGACGAGCAACCTCGGCGTGCTGCTCTCGCGGCGCGGCATGCCCGGCGAGGCCGAGCCGCTCCTGCGCGCCGCGCTCGAAGGCCGCGGGCGGGTCTTCGGCGAGCGTCACCGCGAGACGCTCACCTCCGTAACGCACCTGGTGACCACGCTGACGAAGCTGGAGCGCTTCGCCGAGGCCGAGGAGATCCTGCTCCCCGCCGCGGCAATCGCCGAGGCCGAC
>CAZCPB010000004.1:34406-43182 GCA_964500365.1 uncultured Phycisphaeraceae bacterium | reverse complement strand
GCATCTTGTCGCGCTCTGGTTCGTGCGCTCACGGCCCCCCGCACGAACAGGCGAGTGGCCGGATTTCGTTCGAGCGGGACGGGGACCCAACACCCACCCTCGCGTCTCTCACTTCTGCTCACCCGTACTTCGTCGGGGACGTGTAAGGCCGGAGTGTAGCGATGGCGAACACCGCCCGCGCAAAGGTCGCCGACCATCGCACGAAGAACCTCAGTCGCGCCGCGAGCCCATCGCCTTCGATCTGGCACTGCGCGGCCCGCCGCCGGTCGATGTGGACGTTCTTTCCGCCGCGGACGAGCGGGAAGTCGTTGAATTGATTGAAGACGACCACGGCGTGCGGCGCCCGAAGAAGCAGCGGGAGTTGCCGTCGAATCCGCGAGAGCGCCCTGGCCGCGTAGACAATCCGGAGCACACCGCTCGGCGGGGGCGACGGCGCCCCGGGCACGTCGTTGCGGACGACCTCGATCCACTCCGGCATGTCCCCGCAGCGCCCGCCGCGGCCCAGGAACTCGGCGCAGCGCACGCGGAGTTCGGCCGACCACTCGAGCGACTCGGGCCAGTTGCACATGACCGCGATGCGCCGGCCCCGGCGCAGCAGGCCCGCACGGTCGAGCGCGGGGCCGAGTTCCTCGAAGGCGGGGCCCTCAAAGTCAAGCTTGCCGCCCCGGCCCGAGACCGCGTCGGCGACCGAGCGCCGCACGATCTCGGCATGGAAAAGGCGCCGGTGTGTGCTCGCCACCGCCGCGTGCTTGAGCATCCCGGCCACGCGGCGGGCGTACGCGGCGCGCAACCGGTCGGGCGGCACGGCCTTCTGGATCACCCAGAGGATGTTGCGTTCGGCGTAGTACGCGCGCACGGGTGTCAGCTTGTGATGCCATGGCGTGTGGTACACGACGGCGTCGAGACTCAGGACGACGCGGTAGCCCGCCCGCCCGAAGCGCAGGCACCAGTCCGCGTCGTCGGAGTAGATGAAGAATCGGTGGTCCCAGAACCCGATGCGGCGCACGGCGTCCCACCGCGCCAGGAGGCTGCACGCCGAGCAGACGTCCACGTCGCGCACGCCCTTGAAGGGACGATCTCCCCTTGTGCCCCCCACGCCCGCGACCCACGCGTCGTGCGACGCCCTCAGGCGGTGCCCCGGCTCCGGCTCGTCGCCCATCCGGCCCGTCCGCTCGTCGAAGTAGATCGTCGTCTCGATCGTTGTCGCGCGGTCGGCGATGTTGACCGTGCGGCTCCCGACCAGCCCGATTCTCGGGTCGGCATCGGCGGCCCGCACCAGGTGCTCGCACGCGTCGTCCGCAAGGTCGATGTCGTCGTCCACGAGCCACACGAAGGCCGGCGAGTCGCCGCCCGCGCGGACGCGGCGCTCGTCGAGCGCCTCCGCGACGTACGCGAAGCCCGTGTTGAAGCCCCCGCACCCGCCGAAATTCTGGCGGTTGCGGACAACGGTGAGCGACCCCAGCCCGAGCGTGTTCGGCTGGCCCGGGGTCCGGCTCAGCGGGGACTGAAAGCGCGGCTCGTGGGCTACATCGGCGTGGTTCTCGACGATGGCCTCGGGACGGAAACGCTCCGCGAGCAGGTCGAGCGTCCCGTCGGTGCCCGCGTTGTCCACCACGACGACGTCGAACCGCTCGGGACCGAAGGTTTGGCGCGACAGGGCTCGCAGCGCGCCGCACACGTCTTCGCGCCGGTTCCACGTCACGATGATCACGGCCAGGCGCGCGGGCGCGGGGGCTTCCGGCCTCGGCTCGAAGCACGCACCCCCGACCGGCTTGGGCTTGGTGATGGGTTCGATCAGCACGCGGTTCGGCCTGTCGCAAGAGGGTCCGGGGTGCCGAGGCCCTCGGTCTCGGCTCGAGGAGCGGCGATCCGCTCCGCCTCGGCGGCGTGTCCGTCGCGAACGGAGAGCCCCGCCTCACGGGAGGATAAACACTCCCCGTACACGCTTTCCAGTTCCGCCGCGTGATCGGCGATGTCCTTGGGCGGCCGCACGTTGCGCCGGAGGCGTTCGAGGTCCCCGGGGCGCCGCGCGACCGCGGCCAGCCGGCGCGCCAGGTCGAACCGGTCGTTGGCGGTGAAGAGCAGGCCGTTGTGACCGTCACGGACGAAGTCCGGGATGCCGCCGATGTCGGCGCCCAGCACCGGGACGCCGCACGCGAAGAACTCGAACACCGTCTGCGGAGCGTTGTCCCACCAGATGCTCGGCACAACGCCCAGGTCCTTGCCGCCGAGCATCCAGGGAATGTCGTGGTGCTGGTAGCCGTGGTACACCGACAACCCGCCCAGGCGCGGCTCCATGCGGCGGAAGCGCCATTCGATCGACTCCCCCGCCTGCGCGAACAGGTACAGGTGGAACCGCGAAAGATACTCGGGGGTCATGAGCTCGAGCGTCTCGGCGAGCAGGGGCAGCCCTTTGTAGACGTTGTTGTACCCCATGAACACCAGCCGGATCGGCCTGGGGCGCGCCGGATCGAACGGCGGCGGGTCGAAGACAAGATCGCGCAGCCGCTCGACCGTGCGGTTGATCCGTGTCCCGATCGACTGGACTTCGATCCGTTCGGCCTCCACGCCCGCCGCGACGTACCGCCGGCGCACGTACTCCGAGACCGCCAGCACCCGGTCGCACGAGTTGAGGGCATCGATCATGCGCGAGCGCCGCGCACCGTAGCGGTTGGCGCCCGGGTCCGCCGGATCGACGCGCGGCTCGGTCGAGACCTCGTTTCGGACCGCTCGGCGCGACGGGTCCGTGGGGTCGGCGTCCGCGCGGGCTGCACGCTCGGCCAGGATCTGGGCGGTCTGTCCTCGCCCGTCCGTTCCCGCGAACGGGTGCGGTCGGTTCACATCCTCGTCGTCGCGGCAGGGCGCTCCCGGCCAGGGCGGCTCGAACGGCCGCACCGCGGCGCGGCTCTGCACGCCCGCGATCCGCGACTGGTAATCGGGAACCCCGGACTCAATCTCGGGCGCCGCCCCCCGCGACACCGTCAAGGGCGCGAAGCCGACCGACGCCGCGTGCTCCCGGCGCCGTCGAACCCGCTCGGCAGCAGGGTCCGGGGCGTCGATGCACGACTCGCACGCACGCCCGCCGTCCGAGTCAAGGCACGGCGTGGTGTAGCCGCGCAGCAGGTAGACCTGCGGGCACATCGTGTGGTAGTTGTGAATGCTGTAGAGCACGACGCGGTTGCGCGAGGCGCCGCGGGCCGCCTGGACGCAGTCGGCAGAGAGACCCTCGATGTTGTGAAAATGGACGACGTCCGGCGCGAGCAGGTCCACAAAGCCGCCGACCACCCGCGCGAGTTCGGGGCACTGGCCCTCGGTGGCCGGGTCGCGGAACTGGAACGCCGCCGGCGCAAGCACCGGTGAGTTCATTACTTCGAAGACGCGGATCCCCAGCCAGTCGGGGTGCCGACGCACTCCGCAGGCCGGCTCGGGCGCATCCCCGCCCATGGGCGGCGACGTGCACGTCACGCCGGCGAACAGGTACGAGACGTCGTGGCCACGCGCGGCAAGCTCGAGGGCCAGCGACTGGCAGTACCCGTTGACCCCCCCGCCGTTGGTCGCGCCGTCCCAGATTCGCGCCCAGTTGATCAGCAGGACCCGCATGCTGTGCCCGACTATAGGGAATGGCGGCGGAGCGAATCGACGCTACACTCACCCCCACGCACTCCCCGGCTCGCGGTCCGCGTGCCGCGCCCAAGGCCGACCGATGAACTGGATGTCCAGAATCAGGCTGCGAGCGCTGACCTACCTGGTGGCGATCGCGCTCTTTGCGCTCGGCGTGATCTCGCTGACGACGCTCCCGGCCTGGCCGGTGTTGGGCGTCGCGGTGGCCTGCGCGGTCGTGGCCGTCAACCGGCTCGCCTCGCGCCTGGATTCCCCGGTCTGCCTGGGGTGCGGCTCGCCGATCCACAAGCGGCCGGTCGGAGAGCACGGGGTCGCCTGCGCCGACTGCGGCGCGGTCAACCAGCCGGCCGCGGGCGACCGCCCCGCGTGACCGTGCCCCCTACTTCTGGGTCTTGCCTCCGAGCTTGCGCGCCTCGGCCCACGCCTTCTGCTCGCGGTCGAAGTCCTCGGCCGAGATCTCGGTGATGCTCGCGCGGGCCAGCAGGGCGTCCAGCGCCTTGTGCTCGCGGACCTGCTGGTAGATCGCCGGGATCCGCTTCTGGGCCAGGAGGTCCTGGCGGAGCTTGTCGGGACGGACGCCGTTCTCGGCCGCGAGCTGGGAGATCCGGGTGTTGATGTCCGTGTCGCTCACCTTGACCTTCAGCTCGTCGGCGATGCGGGCGAGGACGAAGAACAGCTTGAGCTCGGCGCCGGCGGCCTCGTCGGACGCGGCGCGCAGCTCGGCGATGTTCTCCTCGATCTTGGCGGGCTCGACGCCGCGGTACATCAGCTCGAACCGCTGGCGGTCGAGGTTGCGGGACGCCTGGGTCGCCGTGAGTCGCTTGGGCAACTCGACGGCCGTGTTGTCGATGAGCCAGCGGGCAATCTGCTGGCGCATGGCCGACTGCTGCTGAACCATGACCCGCTGGCGCATCCGCGCGACCATCTGCTCGCGGAGCTGGTCCACGCTCTCGAACCCGAACGACCGCGCACAATCCTCGATGTTCGCCGGGATGATGCGGTCGATCCGCTCGACCTTGAACGTGATCGTGACCTTCAGGCCCCGGATCTTCTCGTTCTCGTGGTTCTCGGGGCCGACCGTGGTCACCGTCGCGGTCTGGCCGACCTTCGGCGCGCCGAACTGCCCCGCGAAGTCGTCCACCATGATCCCGAGGATCATGCCCTTGCCGTTCTTGTCGGCCGACGGGATCTGCACAACGGCGCCGTTGAGGTTGTAGTACTCCGTCTTGTCTTCGCCGCGCATGACGGCGTGCCCGGTCAGGTAATCGCCCGGCCCGGGGGTTTCGCGTGACTCCAGGGTGCCCTCGTTGATCGTGATCTTCTCAATCTCCTTCTCGACCATCGCGTCGTCGATCTCGATGACCGGCTTCTTGACCGCGATCCCCTCGAACTTCGGCATCTCGAACTCCGGCATCACCTCGACCTCGATCTCGAACGAGAGCGGCTTGCCGTCCTCGAGTTCGATCTTCTCCACGTCGGGCTGGCTGGGGTCGCCGACGACCTTGAGCTTGTGCTCATCGACAGCGTTGCGGTACGACTCGGCCATCAGCCGGTCGCGGGTCTCCTGGCGGGCCCCGGGGCCGAACCGCTTCTCGATCAGCGAGCGGGGCACGCGCCCGGGCCGGAAGCCGGGCAACGCCGCCGCCCCCGCCACCGTGTCCATCGCCTCCTTCAGGCGCGCGCTGACGGTGTCGGCGGGGATCTCGAAGGCCAGGCGCTTGAGGCTGGGGCCGGCGTCGATGATCTTGACGCTGGTGCGGACTTCGGCGGCGGTGGTCATGGTCGGACTCCGTTGAATCGAACAGGGGCCGGTCGGCCCGGCGGCAAGGGGAGAAGTCTAGTTCGGGGGGATCGCAAAGGCACGGGACGACGGCACCGCGGGGTCGGAAACGACCCCGGCGCCGTCACACCGCCTCGCCCTGCGTCGCCAGCTCGGTCGGCTTCTCGATCCAGAACGACCCGACCCCCAGGGCGTCCATGCGGGTGCGCTTGAAGCACTCGACGGCGTGCTTGGGCGTGTGCACGATCGGCTCGTTCTCGTTGAAGCTGGTGTTGAGCAGGACGGGGGTCCCGGTCTTCTCGCAGAACGCGCTGATCAGGTCGTAATACGTCTGGTTCTGGTCGCGCCGGACGGACTGAACCCGCCCCGTCCCGTCCTCGTGCGTCGTCGCCGAGAGCTGGGCCCGCCACTTGGGCTGCACCTTGAAGACGATGTTCATGAAAGGCACGGGGTGCGCGCCCTCGAAGCAGTCCGAGAGACGCTCCTCGAGCACCGCCGGGGCGAAGGGCCGGAACGGCTCGCGGTTCTTCACGCGGGCGTTCAGGATCGCCTTCATGTCCGGCCAGCCCGGGTGGCAGAGGATCGAACGGTTGCCCAGCGCCCTAGGCCCCCACTCCTCGCGCCCCTGGAACCAGCCGATGATCTTGCCTTGAGAGAGCGCATCGGCGGCGGTGGACATGAGCTGCTCGCGCGAGAGCTTCCGCACCGTGTACCCCGGCACGTTCTTCGTCTCGGGCTCGATCTGGTCGTCCGTCCACTCCGTGCCCCAGTAGGCCTGCTCGATCGCGGGAAGCCGCCCCACGCCGTGAACAGAGTGCATCACGTACGACGCGGCGCCCGCGGCCGTGCCGTCGTCGCCCGCCGCGGGCTGGATGTAGACCCGGTCCACCAGCCCCTCGTTCACCACGCGACCGTTGGCGACGCCGTTGAGCGCGCAGCCGCCGGCGAGCACCGCGTCGCGGCAGCCCGCGCGCGAGACCGAGTCCCGGATCAGCGCCATGTAGACGTCCTCGAAGTGACGCTGCATGGACTGCGACATGTCCTTGTCGCGCTGCGTGAGCGGCTCGCCGCGCTTGCGCGCGGGGCCGAAGAGCTCGATGAACCGCTCGCTCCAGAGCTCGGGGAGGACGATCTCGCCGTCCTTCATGGTGGCGTGGATGTTCCCCTGCATCTGGGCGCCCTCGCGCCCCTGGAAGAAGCGGTAGTACGAGGTGTCGAGCACGACGCCGCGCTGGGGGTCGAACCACGCCAGCTTCTTCATCTGCTCGCGGTACTTGTCCTCGCCGTAGGCGGACAAGCCCATCACCTTGTATTCCTCGCCGTACTTGTTGAAGCCCAGGAAGTTGCAGACCGCCGAGTAGTAGAGGCCGAGCGAGTGCGGCAGGACGTTGCGCCGGAGGATCTCGATTTTGTTGCCTTCGCACTTGGCGACCATGACGGTCGCAAAGTCGCCCGACCCGTCCACCGTGATCGCGCTGGCCCGCTCGAAGGGGGACCAGAAGAACGTGCTCGCGACGTGGGCGAGGTGGTGCTCCACGTGGTGCACCCGCGCGTGGGTGAGGCCGGCCTGGACCTCCTGCTCCGCGGCGGCCGAAGCGCTGTCGGTCGTCTCCTTGTACCCGCCGCCGAGCCGGGCCTTGATCATCCCCCAGCCGACCTGCGGGTTGCTGAGCACGAAGCCGATCTTGGCGCCGAGATTGGCCCTGGGGTCGCGCGCGATCGCGACGTCGGTCACGTCCTTGAGCGATGCGCCCCCCATCCGCAGCACTTCCTTGATGGCCAGCGCCGGGAAGCCCGCGCAGTGCTTGTTGCGGTTGATCCGCTCCTCGGCGATCGCGGCGATCACGCCCTTCTCGCTCATCAGGACCGCTGATGCGTCGGGGTGGCGCGAGTTCAGGCCAAGGACCAGTGGCATCGAGAATCCTCTCCAAACACGGACAGCGCCCGCGGCGGACGCCCTGCGGCGACGCCACGTGCCACGTTCCTGCCCCCGGTGGGCCGGTGGCCCTGAAAAGGGGAAGCCAAAAAGGTAACAGGGGCCGGGGCCCGGTCAACTGGGGGAAGAGCAAACCAGATCGCCCCGGGACGGCGCGAAGCCTGCGCCAAGAGCGACGTACGCCGGCTTTCCCGCGACCGACACCCGTCCGACGGCCTATCCCCCGATCGCGGACATTGGCCGCGCCGGCTGTTCGAACGACGGCGACGAGATTCCGTGCCCGGCCTGCTTGGTCCACGTGGCGTCGATCAGGAACGCCGTGAGATCGTCGTCGGTCGCCGGCACGCCGGCGTGGTCGGCGGGGCGCAGGAGCGGTCGCAGGTCCCACTCGCGCGTGCTGAAGAGGCAGGGCCGGACCTTGGCGTCGGCGGTGATGCGCAGGCGGCTGCACGCGCCGCAGAACGGGCTGGACACGGGGGCGATGAACCCGATGCGCCCGGGAGCGCCGTCGGCGAAACGGAACGTGCGGGCCGTGCTCGACGCGTCGTCGTCCCCGCACGCGACGAGCGGGTATCGGGCTTCGATCGCCGCGCGGGTCTCGGCGGCGGGGACGAATCGGCCCGCGTCCCACGCATGGGCGGAGTCGAGGGGCATGTACTCGATGAAGCGGACCTCGACCGCGATTTCGCGCGCGACCCCCGCGAGGTCCACGGCCTCGTCGTCGTTGATGCCGCGGATCAGCACCGCGTTGACCTTGACGGGGCCGAGGCCCTCGGCAGCGGCGTCCTCGATAGCCGCGAGCACGGTCGCGGGCGATGTGGCCGACCGCGAAAGACGCAGGAAACGGTCGTGTCGGAGCGAGTCGATGCTCACGGTGACCCGGTCCAGCCCGGCCCGCTTCCATTCGCGGAGGTCCGCCCGCGTCGCGCGGGAGCCGTTGGTGATCATGGCGAGTTCGACGGTCGCAGCGCCTCGGACGGCGGCGATGATTTCCGTCAGGTCGTGCCGCACGGTCGGCTCGCCGCCGGTCAGCCTGATTTTGTGCACCCCAAGCGACGCGGCGACGCGGGAAAGGCGCGCGATCTCGTCCACGGTCAGGAGCTCGTCGGCTGGCGCGAACCGGACGTCCGGCTCCATGCAGTAGATGCACCGGAAGTTGCAACGGTCGGTGATGCTCAGGCGCAGGTCGCGGATCGTGCGCCCGTGCGAGTCGATCAAGCGGCGCTGGCGGTGAACCCGCGCGGGCGCGACCGGCGGATCGGACCGCTCGCTCCGGGATCCGGCCTTCGGCAGCACTCGAAGATGGATGTGGCGATGTGCGGGCCCGGGCTGCGCAGGGATGGGAGCCACGGCGGACACGACTGAGGCCCTCCGATCATGGAACGAACCGGCACTGGCACCGGACATCGTGGGCCATGATAATCGGGTCGGGCAGTGCT
>CAZCPB010000004.1:0-34396 GCA_964500365.1 uncultured Phycisphaeraceae bacterium | reverse complement strand
CTGGGGACGCCCCTGGGAGCCAGACTGGCCCGCCCCGGGCCCCACTCGCGTGAGAACCGCCGCAACGGTACTCTCTCGCTGTCGACGGCAGGCCTGCCGCGCCTCGGAGTTCTGAACGGGAGCCTTGAAATGAAGACCTTCCGAGTCCTCGGGTTCGCATTAGCCGCGTTGGTCGCCCACATGCCCGCGCCCGCCCAGACGGACCGAAACCCGCCGCCCCCGACGGGCGCGGAAGCCCAGCCGGCTCAGGCGGCCCAGCCCGTCGGCGCCCCCGCGGCGGACAAGCCCGCGTTCAAGCAGGAAGAACTCGAGCAGATGCTCGCGCCCATCGCGCTGTACCCGGACTCGCTCCTGTCCCAGGTCTTCATGGCATCGACGTACCCGGTGGAAATCGTGGAGGCCGACCGCTGGACGAAGGCGAACGCCGCGCTGAAAGGCGACGCCCTCGCGAAGGAACTGGAGAAGCAGCCCTGGGACCCGAGCGTGAAGTCACTCGTGAACTTCCCGCAGGTCCTCGCGATGATGAGCGAGAACCTCAGCACGACGGTCAAGATCGGCGACGCGTTCATCGGCCAGCAGAAGGAAGTGATGGACACGGTGCAGAAGCTGCGTGCCAAGGCCAAGTCCACCGGGAACCTGGAATCGACGAAAGAGCAGACCGTCAAGACCGAGACGTCGGACGCGGGCGCGCAGGTCATCGTGATCGAGTCGTCATCGCCGGAAGTGATCTACGTGCCGCAGTACAGCCCGACCGTCGTGTACGGATCGTGGCCGTACCCGTCGTACCCGCCCTACCCGTACTACCCGCCCGGGTACGTCGCGAGCAACGTGGTCTCGTTCGGACTCGGCGTCGCGTGCGGCGTGGCCTGGGGCTACGCCTGGGGCAACTGCAACTGGGGCCACGGCGACGTTGACATCGACATCAACCGCAACACGAATATCAACAACAACATCGACCGGAGCAAGTACAAGCAGAACGTCCAGGGCGGACGCGGGCAGGGCAGTTGGAAGCACGACCCTTCGCACAGGCAGGGTGCCGCGTACCGCAACTCGGCTTCCGCGCGGAACGTCGGGGCGGGCACTACGTCGGCACGTGCCACGCAGGCGCGGAGCGACTACCGGGGACGGGCCGATGCGGGGCGCACCGATATCTCGCGCGGCGGCGCGGACTCGTTCAAAGGGGCATCGGCGGCCAACCGTGCCGGAGCGACGAGGTCGCCGAGCACTGCGAATCGCGCGGCCGGTTCCGGGTCGAGCGCCGGCGCGTTCGGGGACGTGAACCGTGGCGGGGCCGCGGCACGAGATGCCGGAAGCCGCGGATACTCCAGCCGATCGTCGTCGCCGTCGGCGCAACGGGCTTCCCCGTCGCGGTCGTCCGGGGCCTCGCGGGGAGGCGGTGGACGCGGGGGCGGCGGACGCGGCGGGCGGCGGTAGCCGAACGCAAGAAGCACTCAGGGTTTCGTGGCACGCATACTCGAAGGACGACACATGCTTCAAGGCAGCCTTTCCGGGCGGGCGGGGCGACACTGGCTGGTTCCGGCGCTGGCCGGCCTCGGGGTGATGGCACTGAGCGGGTGCGCATCGGAGCCCCAGTCGTTCGCCACGCCGCGGGCCGCGGTGGACTCGCTGATCGTCGCGTTGAGGGCCGATGACCGCGGTTCGCTGGAGCGCATCCTCGGTCCCGACGCCGACGAGGTGCTTACTTCCGGTGACGAGGTGGCCGACGCGAATCGACGCCGGGAATTCCTGAAGCTCTACGACGAGAAGCACCAGCTCGCCCACGAAAGTGATGAGTACATAACGCTCGAGGTCGGGGCCACCGACTGGCCGATGCCCATCCCGGTCGTCAAGGCCGACAAGGGCTGGTATTTCGACACCGCGGCGGGCCTCGACGAGATGCTGGTGCGGCGCATCGGGCGGAACGAGCTGGACGCCATCCAGACGTGCCTGGCGATCGCGGATGCGCAGCGTGAGTACGCCGCGGCGGACCCCATGGGCAGCGGGTGGCCCGAGTACGCGCAGACCTTCGCGAGTGATCCGGGAAAAAAGAACGGCCTCTACTGGCCCGCGGGAACGGGTGAGATGCAAAGCCCGCTCGGCTCGTTCGTCGCCGCGGCCGCCGCGGAGGGCTACCGGCGCCGCGAGGGTGAGCGCACGCCGTATCGCGGGTACTTCTACCGCATCCTGACGAGGCAGGGCCCCGCGGCGATGGGCGGCGCGGTGAACTTCGTGGTGGACGGCCGCATGATCGGCGGCTTCGGCCTGGTCGCGTGGCCCGCGGAGTACGGAAAGTCGGGCATCAAGACATTCATCACGAGCCATCACGGTCTGGTCTACGAGCGCGACCTCGGGGAGAACACCGACCGCGCCGCGTCCACGCTCGAAGCGTTCAATCCCGAGCCGGGGTGGGATCCATGCGGGAGCCTGCTCGACTGACCGGCGCCCGGTGAACCGCCGAAGATACAATCGCCGCGAAACACTCCGGCCGGAGTGGCGGAACTGGCAGACGCGACGGATTCAAAATCCGTTACCCTCAAAAGGTGTGTGGGTTCGAGTCCCTCCTCCGGCATTCGGGTTCTCCGAGAATCCCTCAACCCTCAGTGCGTGTGAATCCGCGGAACTTGACGCACGTCGGGGCGTACTCGCTCCAGACCGGCCCGGTTCGCGGGTTCGCGACAGTGCCGGCCAAGGGGATCAACCATGAAACGCACCGCGTTCTCCGCCGTGCTCGGGGGGATTCTGGCGTTGTGTCCGGGGGCTTCCGCCCGTACGTTGAGCCTGACCATCGACCTGCGCGCCCCGGCCGCTCCGGCCCGGGATGCGATCGAAAAGCTCTCGAAGCCGCTCTCGGGGGAATTCAAGGGCGATCGGCTCGAGGATGCGATCTCGTACATCGCCGAAGTCACGGGCGTTGCGTTCGAGCCGCTCTGGATCGATGACGACCACGCCGCGGGGCTCGACCGCGAGCACACGGTCGCGTTGAAGTTCGAGAGTCTCGGCGCGCTGACCCTGCTCGAACGCGTGCTCGGCGCGGTCCCCGCGGAGTTCAGCGGCGGGTGCACGTGGCAGGTGACCGAGCGGGGCACGGTTCAGGTCGGGCCGCGCGTGCGCCTCAACGAGTTCAAGCGCATCGAGGTGTACCCGGTCGGTGACCTGCTCCGCGAGACGCCCGAGTTCACGAACGCGCCCAGCCTCGACCTGCAGAGCGCGCTGCAGAACCAGGGATCCGGCGGCGGGAGCGTGTTCAGGGAATCTCCGCAGAACGCGCCGGGCGCCGGGCCGGGAGGGACCGAGGCCAAGTCCCCCGAAACCAGCGCCGAACAGCTCATCGCGCTGCTGGCTCGGTTCATCGAGCCCGAGCAATGGCGCGTCAACGGCGGGGACGGGGCGGAGGCCGAGTATTTCCAAGGAACGCTCATCGTCCGCGCGCCCGAGTACGTGCACCGGCAGATCAACGGTTCCCGGGCACGTTGAGCCGGACCCGGTAGAGACCGGTGCGGGCGGTCATGTAGAGCGTCCGGCGGTCATCATCGCCGAACGCGAAGTTGGCAGGGATCTCCGGCGGCGAGATCGTGCCCAGGTGCCGGCCCGCGCCGGAGAACACCCACACGCCGCCCGGGCCCGAGACGTAGACGTTGCCGGTGGTGTCCACCTTGAGCCCGTCGAAACAGATCTCGCCCTTTATGCTCGTCAGGTCGACGAAGACCACGGGGTTTGAGAGCTCGCCGTCAGGCCCGGCGTCGTAGCGCAGCACCACCTTCCTCTGCTCGTCCCAGTTGTCCACGTAGAGGTGCTTTTCGTCGGGTGAGAAGGCCAGCCCGTTCGGGCCCTTCAACTCGGTCGAAACGAGTTTGAGTCGGCCGTTGTAGACGCAGAAGACGCCGCTGTACGGGAGCTCCTTGCGCGGATCGTCGTAGACCTTCGGGAGGCCGTAGGGCGGGTCCGTGAAGTACAGCGTCCCGTCGGAGCGGTACACCAGGTCGTTGGGGCTGTTGAGACGCGCGCCCTCATAGCGGTCGGCCAGGACGGTGATCGAGCCGTTCGGCTCCAGCCGGGTGATGCGCCGGTTGCCGTGCTCGCAGATGGTGAGACGGCCCTGTGGATCGAGGGCCAGGCCGTTGGAACCCGGCTGGTGGTACTCGCCGATTGGCACGCCGCCCGCACCGCTATAGCCGCTCTTGGTGCGGAATATGGAAACTTCGCCGGAAAGCGGGTCGAAACGGTGGATCACGTTCTTGTTCGGGTCGCTGAAGAGCAGGTACCCGCCGCGGCCGCCGCCGCCGTAGCGGGCGTCGTTCACGACCGGGACCCAGAGCGGGCCTTCGGTGAACGAGAACCCGTCCGCGAGCCGCTCGACGCGGGCATCCGGGGCGATGACCGCGTCGAACGCGGG
Source organism: uncultured Phycisphaeraceae bacterium (assembly GCA_964500365.1). Classification (GTDB taxonomy): domain Bacteria; phylum Planctomycetota; class Phycisphaerae; order Phycisphaerales; family UBA1924; genus CAZCPB01. The sequence goes on along the minus strand of CAZCPB010000004.1, from coordinate 30,003 downwards.
GTCGGCCCGTTCGATCCTCGCGGCGACGGGCACGGGCGCGTTCGAGGGCGCGCGTCCTGGCTTGTAGAAATCGAGCGTCGCGGACCTGATCCATACGTAATTCGGCGGCGGGTTCGAGAGCGGTCCGTTGGCGGCGAAGATCGCGACGCGGACGTTCGCGCCGGGGCGTGCATCGCGTCGGACGATGACGCGGTTGGGCGCGTTCCAGCCGCCGATCAACGTGCCGCCGCGCTGGCCGAGGACCGTGGGCGCTTCGCTGTCGATCCAGACCTCGGCGTAGTCATCGACCACGACTTCAAGGACGATCGTCGAACCGGTCGTTGAGAAATCTCCGGCCCGCTCCGGGACGGTGAAATCGAACCGGTACCAACCGAACGCAAGTCGCCCGTTCGTGCGCCGCTGCTCGACCGACCGGGCCGGGATGTCCCGCCACGCCGCGCTGTCGAAGTCTCCCGCGTCCGCCCTCGGCTTGACGTCGTGCGTCTTCACCGCTGGTCCGGAAGGCTTGTTGTCGGCGCCGGCGGCGCGATGATCGGCCACGGTCAGTTCTGCGTCGGTGTACCGCCAGCGGCCGTTCACCGCCGCCGCGCCCTCGTCCGTGCGAAGATCGACGACGGCGTCGGGCAACGGCGGAGACTGGTCCGTCACGCCGTGAACGCCGGCGCACAGAACGCAGGACGCGGACGCGCTCAGGATGGCAAGAAGACTTCGCATGACACTTCCCTTTCGCCGGCGGCACGCGCCGGCGCGAGTTCGAGCGGGCGGAGAGACCCGGGGCGGCGAGCGCTGGCCCGCCGCCGCCGGGCCCGAGGGGGGAGGATCTTTCTAATTGCAGCGCTTGCTCATGAGCGCGGGCCAGTTCTCGCTGGCGCGGGCGAAGTTGCCATGCACGTCGGCGTTGAAGAGTTCGTACGCCTTCGGCGTGTGCTGCAGCACGAGCCGGCCGTCCACGATCTGCCAGATCTCCGGGTTTACGGGCGAGACACGGTTGATCGATGCCGCGTACCCGCAGAAGCCGCCAAACGCGGGCACGTACGCGCTGGGGTTCTTTTCGAACGCGTCCTTGTGCGTCTTGCTGGCGAATCGGTAGGTCGCGCCGTTGTAGGTGCGCTCGATGGCGGGGTCGCCCTTGAGCGGCTTCCTGTCGGCGAAGTACGCGACCGGGTCATAGCCCCCGAGGGCGAGCCCGCGTTCGTCGATGTTCACGAGCGCCCGTGGCGGCGCGCCCTCACGCTCCACCAGGCCCGGCCAGTTCCGATCGGCCTTGACCAGGTTTCCCGGCGCGTCCTTGTGCCAGAGATCCCAGGCGCGCTGGTTGTGCTGCAGCAGGAGCCGGCCGTCCACGATCTCCCAGTACTCGGGATCGATGGGCGAGATCGTGTCGATCGACGCGGCATAGGCGCAGTAGCCTCCGAACTGCGGGGCGTACTTTTCCGGCTGCGCGTCGAACATCGCCTTGTGCTCGGCGCTGGCGAACTGATACACGCCCCCCGACCAGGTCGTTCGAAAGCGCGCTTCGCCCTTGACCGGCTTGCGATCGGAGAAGTACGCGACCGGGTCGTACCCCTCGATGACCAGGCCGTCGTTGTTGATGTTGGTGAGGGTTCGTTCTGCCGCGGGCGCGCCCTCGACGCCCACGCCGACGCAGCGGCCCGGGCCTGAGCACCCGGCCGCGACGAGCATCGCGCCGGCGCACCCGGTCATTATCAGTGTTCGAACGGACTTCATGTGCATTGCCTCCGGTGTCGGGTCGATGAATCCGAAGTTGAGCGCTCGGCGAGTTGGTCGAGCGGACCGATCGCTGAATTTGCCTTATTTTCCTGCCGCGCCGGCGATCGACGCGACCGCGGCTGCCCCCGCCATCGCGAGCTGCTCGTCCTCCTGCTGGCTGTGAGCGCCGCTCACGCCGACGGCCCCGATGACTTGGCCCTCGTGGACGATGGGAACGCCGCCCTGCAGCGGCGTCATCTCGCGGACCCCCAGCAGCGCGGCGCGCCCGCCCTTGATCGCGTCCTCGAACGCCGCCGTGGGCTTCCTGAACATCGCCGCGGTGCGGGCCTTGCCGATCGAAACCTCGGCGCCCGCGGCGAACGTTCCGTCGATCCGGTGAAACGCGATCAGGCTCCCGCCGTCATCGACGACGGCGATGGCCCCCCGGGCATCCCGCGACTCTGCCTCGGCGACGGCCGCGGCGATGACGCGTTCTGCTCCCGCGAGGGTGAGCGTGTGCTTGACGGACACCGAGTCGCCCGCCGCGCTCGAACAGCAGGCGGACGGCGCATCGGGCGTGGCAGACGCTCCCGGCGCGAAGACGCCGGCAAGAGACGCGGCGCCGGCGACGCTGACAACGGCGATGCAGGCAAGGATCGGGCGGTTCATGTCGTGCTCCTTGGGTGAACGATGACATTGCGTGCGGCCGCGGTCGAAGTCGACGCGTGCGCGCAACTCGCAACGTGCGTTGGTCTTGATCGCAGGGCTTGAGGCCCCGCGCCGTGCAGATCTGATGCCGGACGGGCCGGCGAGTTTCGGCCCGCTCAGCGGGGTTTCTCGAGGAGCGTGTAGAGCAGGGCGTTCACGAACGAGGGATGCGACGTGAGCGCGATGTGGTCGGCGCCGATGAACTGCACCTGGCTCCATCGGACCGGGGACCTGAGGCGCGCCTCAAACCGACCGCCGATCCGCTCGTCCATCAGGGCGCTGGCGCGTGTCACGGTGCCGTCCCCCGGCGCGAACTCCCTCACGCGGACCCGGCCCGAACCGGAATCCACACCCAGAACCGAGGGTGTCCGCTCCGAGTCGCCGAGGACCAGCGAGAGCAACAGCCCGTCCGGCGGCGTCGCGGGCAGGTCGAGCGACCGATGCAACTGGTCGGCGCGGGCGAGGCACTTGCGAAGGTGCTCGAGAGCGATGCGCCGGCGGTCGGCCGGGTCCGCAACCTCCGGAAGCAGCCACGCGAGATACCGATCCTGCGACGGATCTGCCAGGCCCCAGCCGTTCCGCTCCCACGTGGCGGTGTCGAAGAGACTCCCGACCGGCTCGCCGGAGTCGTCGCTCACCACGCGCGCGTGCCTGTCCCGGGGCAGCAACTGATAGATCGAGGGCATCGTCCCGATCACCGCCGGACGGTACTCGGGAGTGATGGGGCTGTAGCTCACCCCGTCGACGAGCTGCTGGAGCGCGAGAACCGAGCCGGCGCTGGGCGTACCGACCAGGATCGCCTGCTCGACGTTCGCCGCCCCGGCCCAGGTCAGCGCGGGCAGCGAGCCGTCGTCGGGGAGCGGCTGCGTGCCGTAGCGGAGGTAGTAGCGGAGCACGAGCCCTCCCATCGAGTGGGCGACCACGTCAACCTTCACCGGGTCGGGCGACCCCCGGGCGGCCTGCGTGGCCCGCGCGGCGGATTGGATCAACACATCGAGACGGGCGGCGTTTTCGGAAACATCGCGCCTCCAGTCGTAGTCGAACTGGAAGCACGTGTAGTGAAGGCCGGCGTAGTCCACGGGACCGAGCCCCGAGCGCCGCGCTGCGGCCTGCGCGATGTCACGGTCCACGTACCGCCCCGCGGCGAGCGTCTCGATGATCCCTCGATAGGGCTCGAGCGCCGTCACTTTCAGCACCGACACGTTGGCCTCGAGGGATTCCAGCAGGCCGTCGGGCTCGACCCCGTCGCGGAGCGATGAGAGCGGCTCGCCCTCCCGCATCGGGAGCGCGAAGAGCCGCGCGCCGTCGGGGTAGTCGGGGTCGGCCGCGCCGTACGTGAAGGCGCCCCACACGATCCGCCCGGTCCCCTGCTCCACGAGCGTTGAGCCCAGGATCCCGGGAATGACGACCACGGGATTGCGCTCGGCGCCGATCTCCTGGGCGCTCCGCGAGTAGATCTCGCCGATCGGCGCGTGGCGGTGGCCCCCGGCGCAGCCGCTCATCGCCAGCGCGGCGAGCCCGCAAGTCATCGCCGCGTGAACGCGGTACATCATTTCCAAGCCCCCGAGAGGTTGTGTTGGTGCCGGATCACGCCCGGACCGCGGTCGTTTTCCTCGCGGCTCCCGCAGGACGCACGGCGGGCTCGCGGATCGTTCTCTCCGCCCGACGCGGCGCGCCCGTCAGTTCCCTTAGGCCGAGCATCTCGAGGATCAGGGCGGTCCACCCGGTCTGGTGCGTGGCCCCGAGCCCGCGCCCCGTGTCGGCGTGGAAGTGCTCGTGGAAGTACACGAGGCCCTTCCAGCACGGGTCGGAAGCGAACCGCTCCTCAACCCCGTGGCACGGCCGTCGGCCGTCGGGTCCGGGCAAGAACAACGCGGCGAGCCGCGCCCGGATCTCGTCCGCCGCCTGCCGCAGGGTGATGCGAGAGCCCGAGCCCGCGGGGAACTCCACCGTGAGCGTGTCTCCGTAGTAGTGGTGGTACCGCTCGAGGGCCTCGATGAGGAGGTGGTTGAGAGGGAACCAGATCGGCCCGCGCCAGTTACTGTTGCCGCCGAAGAGCCCCGTGACCGATTCGCCCGGCGTGTAGTCCACCCGGTGCTCCTGCCCCCCGGCGTGGAGCACGAACGGTTTCTTCTCGTGCACCTTGCTGACGGACCGCACGCCGTACGGTGACAGGAACTCCGCCTCGTCCATGAGGTACCCGACGACACGTTCGAGCCGGTCGCGCGAGGGGATCGCCAGGAGACGGTGGCGCGCCGGGTCCCCGTGCGATCCCGAGTCACCCCCGTGCGCGCACGCGCACGCGCCGTGCCAGGGCAGATCGGTGCGGTTCTTCAGGAACCACTCCATGCGCCGCCTGAAGTCCGGGAGCCGGTCGATCACGTCGCTTTCGAGTACCTCAACCGCCAGCAGGGGCACCATCCCGACCAGCGAGCGCACGCGGAGCGGGATCGGCGTGCCGGCGCTTCCGTCGTCGTGCCGGATCTGGTCGTAGTAGAAGCCGTCCTGCTCGTCCCACAGCCCCGACCCGCCCAGCGTGTTCATCGCGTCCGTGATGGCGATGAAGTGCTCGAAGAACTTGGTCGCGATGTCCTCGTAGGCAGGATCGCCCGCGGCAAGCTCCAGCGCCATGCTGAGCATTGTGCCGCAGTAGAAGGCCATCCACGCCGTGCCGTCGGCCTGTTCGAGGCGGCCGCCGGTCGGGAGCGGCTGCGAACGGTCGAAGACCCCGACGTTGTCCATCCCGAGAAACCCGCCCGAGAAGATGTTCTTGCCGGACGGGTCCTTTCGGTTGACCCACCAGTTGAAGTTGAGGAGCAGCTTCTGGAAGCAGCGGGCGAGAAAGACCCGGTCGCGCCCGCCGCGCGAGCCCGTCATCTTGTACACGCGCCACACCGCCCACGCGTGCACCGGCGGGTTGACGTCCCCGAACGCGAATTCGTACGCCGGGATCTGCCCCGACGGGTGCATGTACCACTCGCGCAGCATGAGCACGAGCTGGTCCTTGGCGAAGCGAGGGTCGAGACGCGCGAACGGGATCATCTGGAACGCCAGGTCCCACGCGGCGTACCAGGGGTACTCCCACTTGTCGGGCATCGAGATGATGTCCGCGTTGTTGAGGTGCTCCCAGTCGGCGTTGCGGCCGTGCCGGCGCGCTTCCGGAGGCGCGGGCTGGGCGGGGTCGCCCCGCAGCCACTCGCGCACGTCGAAGTAGTAGAACTGCTTGGACCAGAGCAGCCCCGCCGCCGCCTGACGGGCCACGATCCGCTCGTCGGGCAGGAGTGTCCCGTGGTTCCGGGGCGGGGCGTGGTAGAACTCGTCACACTCGCGCCGCCGCTGGTCGAAGACCCCGTCGAACGCGTCAGCCCGCGCAGGCACCGGGCCGCCGGCTCGATCGGACGCCAGCCGGTACCTGAGCGTGATCGACCCGCCGGCAGGGACGCTCACGGTGTGCCAGAACGCGGCCTTGGTTCCCTCGCGAGCGGAGTTCACGGCCTCCGCGCGCCCGTGCACGACCCGCTCGTGGAACGCGTCCTTGACGAACGGCGAGTCGTTGGGCGCGTCCCACAGACGACGGGCGTTCGTGACGTTCTCCGTGAACAGCAGTTCGGGCGCCGTCGCCGTTCCCGAGTCGATGCAATCGAGCCGGTACCCGCCGAGGTCGTGGTGTTCGGCGGCGATGGACCGCCCGGCGGCCCTGAGAACCGGGCGGCGATCCGCGCCGTCGCCGAGACTCGGCGACGCGCCCCAGGACCAGGTGTTACGGAACCAGAGTGTCGGGAGCGCGTGCACCGTCGCCGGCTCGGGCCCGCGGTTGGAGATCGTGAGCCTGATCAGGATGTCCTCGGGGCCCGCCTTGGCGTACTCGACCTGCACGTCGAAGTAGCGTTCCTCATCGAAGACCCCCGTGTCGCTCAGCTCGAACTCGCGCTCGTGCCTGCCGCGACGGCGGCTCTCCTCGGCGAGGCGCGCGTAAGGGAACTCTGCCTGCGGGTACTTGTAGAGAGCCTTCATGTACGAGTGCGTCGGCGTCGAATCGAGGTAGAAGTAGTGCTCCTTCACGTCCTCGCCGTGGTTTCCCTCGGGGCCGGTGAGGCCGAAGAGCCGCTCCTTGAGGATCGGGTCGCGCCCGTTCCATAGCGCCAGCGCGAAGCACAGCCGGCACTGCTCGTCGCAGATCCCGAGCAGCCCGTCCTCGCCCCAGCGGTACGCGCGGCTCCGCGCGTGGTCGTGCGGCAGCGAGTTCCAGCAGTCGCCGTGCGGCGAATAGTCCTCGCGCACCGTCCCCCACTGCCTCTCGGAGAGATACGGCCCCCACCGGCGCCACGCGACGAGCTCGCGATCAGCCTCAGTTAGGCGAAGCGATTCGGGGTCGTTCGCACCGAGCGCGTCCGGGTTGGACGCCGGCCTCGATGCGGAAGCACGCGTGGATCGGTCGTTCATTCGTGATTCTCTCGGAGTGCTTTGAGGGAGATCAAGCCGCCTTGGGCGTCGCCGGTGCGGACGGTCGGAGCGAGGCGCCGATCCAGGGGATCTGCGCACGGCGGACGACGAGCACCGTCAGCGAGCCCGCGAACACCGCGCACGCCAGGCCGAAAAGAAGCCCGCCGTCGTCCTGCACGACAATCCCCAGCCTGGTCAGGTGACTCGCGATCGCACCGGTGATGATCACCAGGGCCAGGGCCGCCCCGAAGACCACCGTCCGCGGGATGAGCAGAAGCACCGCGGCAACGAGTTCCGCGATCCCCGACCCGATGCGCCCCGCCGGCTCGAGGCCGAGCGTGGTGAAGATGAACTTCGACTCTTCCGCCCCCGTGAACTTGAAGAACAGTGTTTGCAGGAGGATCGCCGCGACGACGACCTGCGCGGCCCAGCTCACGATCGATCCCGTTCTGGTACGTGCCATGACATGCTCCCCGCGGCGGCCGGCGCCGCGCTGCCCCACCGCGGTGTCAGGCGCCGGGCTTCACCGGGTCCTCGCCCGTCAGTTTTTTCCAGTTGCGGTCCGCGGCGGGCTCCCATTCCTTCTCACGCTTGTTCCAGTCCTTGAGCGCATCGCCGAAGAAGCTCTTGTAGAAGAGGAACAGGCGCCCGTCCTTGACCTTGAAATTCTCCGGGTCGATCTCGACCTTCTTGCCCGAGTCGCCCATCGCGCTGGCGCACCAGCCGCCGTAGGTGGGCAGGTACCGCTCGGGGTCTGCGGCGAACCGCTCGCGCATCTCCGGAGACGAGAACCGGTACGTGACGCCGCGATAACTCGAGACCAGGTCGGGCTTGCCCTTCACGGCCTTGCCCTGGACGAAGTACGCCACCACGTCGTAACCGTCCACGGCGAGCGCATTTCCCTTGGGCAGGTTGTAGTCGGAAAGCGTCGGGCGGCGGGTGAGCGAATCGAGGCGCGCGGCGAAGTCCGCGAACTTTAGTGAGTCCGCGGCCGAAGAACCCGCGTGCCGGAAGAGCTCGCGCCCATCGGTCCCGAGCACGACCGTGACGGGTAGGGCCGCGCCGGGGGCCACGCCCAGCTCGCCGGCCAGCGCGCCGCCCTCGTCGAGGTACACGAACCGAGCGGCGTCGCCGGCCCGCGCCGCCCATTCCTTCGCGCCCGCCTGGCCCGCGCCCGTAACGAATAGGTGCTTGACGCCGGCCACCGTCGCGGCGCGCGAGGAGTACTCGCGGACAAGCGCGGCGCCTTCGGCGTCGGGACTCTCCGGCAGGAAATGCACGGCGAGCACGGCCCCCGCGGCTTCGTTCATGCGGAACACCCGACCGTCCATCACGCCGACGACCCCCGGGGGCTCGCCGAGCCTGGCGGCGAACGGCGCGTGACCGAAGGGTGAGAAAGCTATCGCGCTGATCAGTCCGATCCGTGAGAAGAGGCGCATCCGACGTCACTCCTGGATGAGTCCCGGGTTCAGCACGCCGCCGCGGCGACGTGCTGTGCTCCCGACGCACCGCCTTGGATGCCGGGCGCGCACGACGGTCTCAACGACCTCCGGCCTCGCCCCCCGGCGAAGCGCTCGACACCGTCCCCCGGCCGATGCGGAGCACGTGCCCGTCGGGGTCACGCACGTCGAAGGCTTCCGCGAGCCCGGCGAACGCCTCCGCGCCGCGCTCGATCCCGGGCGTCACCATGGACGCACGGGCCGCCCGCAGGCGCGCCGCGAGCGCGTCCGCGTCGGCCGCCGCGAGCACGGTGTGCCAGTGCATCACGTCATTCTCGCGCGCGTCCCGCGGGTAGTCGCGCCCGTTGGTCGGAGCGAGGTACTCGAGAAACTCGACGCCCGGACCCGACGCCGCCCGCATCCCCGTGATCCTGAGCCGCGCACCGAAGACGTTGTTCAACCGCTCCTGCTCGGGCCCGAAGTTCTCGCTCTCGCCCGCCACGCGCATCCCCAGCACGTCCCGGTAGAACGCGACGCTCCGGTCCGTGTCGGCCACGACGATCGCGGTGTGATCGATGCCCAGGAAGAGCCGGTCCGCGCCCCCGCGCTGCCAGCGCGGGTCGCCCTTGCCCGCAGGGAAGTGGATGACCTCGAGCACGTGCCCGTCGGGGTCCTTGAAGTAGAACGCGCTGATGCCCCCCGCGCCGGGGTTCCACGCGGGCAGCGTCTGCGGGCCGGGCGAGGCGTGTCGCGCTTTGTGCGCGCGCAGGTGCGCGTACGCGCGGTCGATGTCGCTCACCACGACCGCGATGTGCTGGAACCAGCGGTCGTTCGAGCGGGAATCCGTCGGCATTGGCCGTCCCTCGGGGGCGAGGAACTCGGTCAGTTCGATCCGCTCGTCCCCGAGCCGCAGGCGAGCCGTCCGCGCCCGCGCGCCGAACACCCCCGTCAGGCGCTCCAGCCCCGGACCGTGATGCTCGCCCTCGCCCGTCAACTCGAACGAGAGCACCCCGGTGTAGAAGGCCACGGCCCGGTCCAGGTCGGCGACGGTCATGCCGACCGCGACGACGCTCTCGACCGCGGCGTGATCGGAGGCGACCGATTTCGCCACGCCGACCACCTGCGTGCTCTTCAGCGGAGGCGCGCCCACGGCGCCGGAGGCGATCAGGACCGCCGCCGCGCCGATCAGCCAGCGGCGTCCGAACGTCGCGGGGACAGGGAACGTGCTCACGCGCCGGCCTCCTGGAGTGTGCGGACCGAGCACCCGAGCCTCGCGGCGATGTGTTCCCCCACGCGCAGGGCGTTCGCCATGATCGTCAGGGACGGGTTCACCGCGCTGCTCGACGGGAAAAACGACGAGTCGACGACGTAAAGATTGTCCAGCTCGTGCGCCTTGCAGTTGATGTCCAGCACGCTCGTCGCCGCGCTCGTGCCGAACCGCAGCGTCCCGTTCTGGTGGCTCACGCCGCTCACCCCCAGGCGTGACGCGAGGATGACGGGCTTCGCACGAGAGCGCCGCGCTTCCATCGCCTCCAGCAGCGCCGTGAGCTTTCCCTGCAGCCGGTCGTACGCCTCCGTGTTGTTGGGCGTGTACGACAGTCGGATCGAACCGTCATCGCGGAGCGTCACGCGGTTCTCGGGGTCGGGCAGGTCCTCCGCCGTCAGGAAGAAATCGACCGTGCGCCGGGCGATGTCGCTCAGCGGAACGCCCGGCAGCGCTCCCGCGCGCAGCCATTCGAGCGTGCCCGGGTCGGGCTTGCCCATCAATTGGATCGTGCCGAGCGGCAGGGTCGAGTCGTCCGCGCCACGGTAGAAATCGGTGATCCCGAAGGACTTCTGGAACTGGCTCGGGTTCTCCTTCTCCATGACCGCGACGAAGCACCCGTTCTGGTGGCACATGTAATTGCGGCCGACCTGGCCCGAGCCGTTGGCCAGCCCGCGCGGGTGCGCCTCGCTCCGGGACCGCAGAAGGAGTGCCGCCGAGTTGATCGCGCCGCACGACACGACCACGAGATCGCCACGGAAGACCAGCCGCTCGCCGTCACGCCGCACGACCACCTCGGTCACGGCGCCGCCGGACCGATCGGTATTGAGCCGCTCCGCGAACGCGCGCGTGAGGAGCGTCACGTTCCGGCGGGCCAGGATCGGCTTGATGCCGACCACGTGCGCATCGGACTTGACCTCGGTGAGGTCGGGGTACCCGTCGAAGTTGCTCAGGCGGTATGGGGCCGCGCCCCCGCTGTGTTCGAGCCGCACGCCGAGCGGGATCGGGAATGGCCGGCAGCCCAGGGCGGTCAGGTCGTCGTAGATCTCCTTCATCCGCGGCTCGGGCGCGACGGCCGGGAACGGGTACGGCCCCGACGCGGGGGGGTCGAACGGGTCGAGCCCGCGCTCGCCGTGCACGCTGTACATCCGCTCGGCCCGCGTGTAGTAGGGCTCGAAGTCCGCGTACGAGATCGGCCAGGCGGGAGAGACGCCGCCGAAGTGCCGCACCGCGCCGAAGTCGAACTCGCGCATGCGCAGCAGCGCCGCCCCGTACACCTTGGTGTTCCCGCCCACCCAGTAGTGCGTGTACGGCGCGAAGGAACGGTCATACTTGTCGAACCACGTCTCGGGCGCGAGGTATCGCTTCTCTTCGAACACGGCCCGCGTGTCCCAGTTCTCTCGCTCGCGCGCCAGGAAATCCCCGCGTTCGAGGATCAGCACGCGCTTGCCGGGCGCTGCCAGCTCGTGCGCGATCGTTCCCCCACCCGCGCCGGTGCCGATGATGATCACGTCGTAATGCATGTCGCTGGACATGGGCCGCTCCCCGCCGCGTATGGGCGCCGTTTACTCTGCGCCCGGCTCGACGCGAACGTTGTCGGCCTGTTCGATGCCCGCCGTCCCGCCCGGTAACGGTGCGGCGCCCGTCGATTCGGCGATCCGGCACCGGAAAATGCACGGCCCGTCGCCCGCGTGATTCAGCTTGGCGCAGCGCACCGCCGCATCGCCGGTGACGGCCGTGTACGCGAGGGCGGCGCACAGCATCCCCAGGGGCGGGGCCGTGAAGTAGACCCACAGCCCGCGGAACGTGCGCGCGGGCAGGGCGGAGGCGAGCGTTCGGGCCGGGTTGATGCTCATCCCCGAGAGCGGCGCCTCGACGGTGATGTACACGGCCAGCAGCGCGCCCGCGAGCCACCCCGTGAACGGCGCGGCGTCGGCCCGGTTGCTCGACCACAGCACCAGGACCATCATGCCCATCGAGATGGCGAACTCCGCCGCCCACGCCGGCGCAACCCCCGCCGGGCCCGGCACGGTGACGGCGTGATTTACGCTCGCGTGCCTGATCCCCGACCGCAGCACCAGGCCCGAGATCAGCACGCCGGCCAGGCCCCCCGCGAACTGCGCCGCGATGTAGAACGCCGCGTCCCAGGGCGCGACCTTGCCCAGCACCAGGAACGACAGCGTCGTCCCGGGGTTCATGTGCGCCCCCGAGCGCGCCCCCCACGGCGAGTAGATCAGCGCGACCGCGGTGATCCCCATCAGCACGCCCATCAGGGCGCGCCGGGCCAGGGGTGGCCGCACGCGACGCGCCGCCGGCGACGCGGGGTGCTCGATCAGGAAGACGCCTACGCACGCCGCGACCATGAAGGCCCCGAGAAGCGCGCCCTCGATGAGGTATTCCGGCCAGTGAAACCGCAGCGCGTCGAGCATGGCCTGGCCCGTCCGTTCAGCCGCCGGTCTCGAAGCCGGGGTAGAGCGTCATCCCGCCGTCCACGAAGAGGCTCGCGCCCGTGATGTAGTCGGCCTCGTCGGAGCACAGCCACACCGCAAGGCGCGCGATGTCCTCGGGCTCGCCGATGCGCTTGTACGGGATCAGCTTCATGAGGTCGCTGTACGCCTCGGGCGATTCCCACGCCGGCCGGTTGATGGGCGTGCGGATCGCCCCCGGGCAGACCGAGTTCACGCGGATCCGCCACGGCGCGACCTCCTGCGCGATGCTCTTCATCAGCAGCATCACGCCGCCCTTGCTGGCGGCGTAGTTCACGTGCCCCGCCCACGGGATCACCTCGTGCACGCTCGACACGCACACGATCTTCCCCGCCGCACACGACACGCCCGGCCTGACGCCGCGCTTCTTGAACTCCCGCACCGCCGCGCGGGCGCACAGGAACTGTCCCGTGAGGTTGACATCGATCACCTTCCGCCACTGCGCGAGGGTCATGCGCTCGACGGGCGCGTCCTGCTGCAGGCCGGCGTTGTTGATCAGGATGTCCACCGTCCCGAACTCGTCGATGGCGCGCTCGAACATCGCCTCGACCTGCCCCTCGTCGGAGACGTCGGCGTGGACGGGCACGGCCCGGCCGCGGTGCTCGCACCCGCAGTGCGTCGCCTCGTCGACGACGTCCCGGGCGGGGGCCTCGGGCCCGATGTAGTTCACGATGACGTTCGCGCCCGCGGCGCAGAGCGCGTGGGCGATGCCCCGCCCGATCCCCGACGAAGCGCCCGTGACGATCGCGGTCTGGCCCTTGAGGACCGGGCGCGCTTCGCACGCGGGCATCACCACTTCGGGCAGTTGCTCGGGCAAGAGGTCGCGGATAGCGGCGCTCGACATTCGGTCGATGGTGGTCATGGCCGATGAGATGCCGGGGACCGTGCGCGGTTTCGCGATGGCGGGTCCGTGACCGGTCCCGCTATGATGCCCGCGCGAAGGCACGAACCCGCCAATCGAGGGCGTCCGCGACATGGTCCCCGACGATCCCGCCTCGAACACGCCGAACGGGCCGATCACGACCGACTTCCACGCCCCGCCCGCGCCCGAGCTTCTCACCGAAGATTCCCTGCTCTTCTCGCTCCTGCGGGGCGTCGCTTCGACGGCCGGCGAGGAGTGCTTCCGGGCGATGACCTCCAATCTCGCTCGGGCCATCGGAGTCAAGTACGCGGTCGTCGCGGAATTCCTCCCCGACTCGGCCTCCGTCCGTGCCCTGGCCTTCTGGTCCGGCGACCGGTTCCTCGAGGGCGTCGCGTGGACGCTCGCCGGAACACCCTGCGAGGCCGTCATCGGCGGGAACTTCAGCCATCACCCCGCCGGCCTGCGCGAGCGCTTCCCGGAGGACAAGCCCCTGGTCGAACTCCAGGCCGAGAGCTATCTCGGGGTCCCGCTGCTCGACACGCGCGGCGTGGTGCTCGGCCACCTGTTCGTGATGGACACGCGCCCGATGCCCGCCGAGCCTCGGAACCTGGCCATCTTCCGGGTCTTCGCCGCGCGTGCCGCGTCCGAGCTCCTCAGGATCCGTCTCGAGCGTGACCTCGCCGCGTCGCAGGACCAGCTCCGCGACCTCTTCGATGAGGCACCGATCGCCTACGTCAACGAGGGCCTCGACTCCCGCTTCATCCGCGCCAATCGCGCCGCGCTGCGGATCCTCGGCATCACCCCCGACCAGATCCAGGGCACCTTCGGGAAGGACTTCGTGCCCGACACGCCCGACGCGCAGAAGCGCCTCAGGGACGCGCTCGAGTCGATCGGGCGCGGCTCGGACACCGCGGGGGTCGTGCTCGAGCTGCGCCGACGCGACGACGGCAGGCCCGTCTGGATCCAGTGGTGGTCGCGCCCCGATCCCGGCGGCGCGTTCACGCGCACGATGTTCCTCGACATCACCGAGCGCGTGCTCATGGAGCAGGAGCAGGCACGCCTCGCGGCCCAGAACCAGTACCTGCAGGAAGAGATCCGCGCGACGAACCACTTCGAGGACATCGTGGGGAGCAGCCCCGCGATGACCGCCGTGCTCGACGCCGTGAAGCGAGTTGCCCCCACCGACGCCGCCGTGCTGATCACCGGCGAGACCGGCACGGGCAAGGAACTGATCGCCCGCGCCGTCCACGCCGCCAGCCGCCGCCACGAGCGGCCCCTCGTGAAGGTGAACTGCGCCGCCCTGCCGGCGGGACTCGTCGAGTCCGAGCTCTTCGGGCACGAGAAGGGCGCGTTCAGCGGCGCCGTCGCCCGGAGGATCGGCCGCTTCGAGCTGGCCAATCACGCCACGATCTTCCTCGACGAGATCGGCGAGCTTGCTCCATCCGTGCAGGCCAAGATCCTGCGCGTGCTCCAGGAGGGCGACTTCGAGCGCATCGGCGGCAGTGAGACGCTCCGGACCGACGTGCGCGTGATCGCCGCGACCAACCGAGACCTCGCCGCTGACATCGCCACGGAGAAGTTCCGCGCCGACCTGTTCTACCGGCTCAACGTATTCCCGATCCACGTCCCGCCGCTCCGCGAGCGCCCGCAAGACATCCCGCTGCTCGTGTCGTTCTTCGTGACGCGCCTGAGCACCGCCGTCGGCAGGCGCATCGAGCGAATTGATCAGGCCGCGATGGACCGCCTCTCGGCGTACCGCTGGCCGGGGAACATCCGCGAGCTCCGCAACGTTCTGGAGCGCGCGATCATCCTCGCCGACAGCCCGATCCTTCGGATCGAGGACGCCGACCTCCGCGCGCCGAGCCGGAACCCCGAGCCCTCCGCCCGTCTGGTAACCCTCGCCGACGCCGAGCGCGAACACATCCGCAACGCCCTGAGGCAGACCGGCAACGCGATCGCGGGACCCAACGGCGCGGCGAGAATTCTCGGCGTCCCGCCCAGCACGCTCCGAAGCCGCATGGAACGCCTGGGCATCAAGCCCTGATCGGCGCGACGGCCCGCCGCGCTTGGCACGACGGGTCGCGCCCACGAATTCCCCAGAAACCGGGAGCCCCGGCCGGTTTCTTCCACAAATCGCTGACCATCCATTACTTACGCGCGCGGGGAGAACGCCATCCGTGCGCGGCATGAAGTTTGCCTCCCGTCCGCGTGCATGCTCCGCATTTCGACTCATGAAATCAGCCCCGATCGGATCGTGATCAAGCTCGAAGGCCGGCTCGGTGCCGACCGGATCCCCGAGGTCCGGACCGCGCTTTCCGCGTTTGCGCGACGGCCGAACGTTGATCTCGACCTCTTCGGTGTCGCTTCGGTTGATCCGGCCGGATGCGCGTTCCTGCGCGAACTGGTGCACGCCGGCCACGGGCTGATCGGCTGCTCCCTTTACGTCAGTCGCCTCATCGAGGAGACGAACCCATGATGCTCAGCCCCGTATCGAGATCCACGCCGATGCACGCCGACGAGCGAGCCCCCGACGAATCGCCACCCGAGACCGGGCCCGAACTCACCGCCCGCCTGAGGGCCGGGGAGGAGGCCGCTTTCGAGGAGTTGGTGCGCCTGGCCGGCCCCCGCCTGCTGGCCGTGGCCCGCCGGATGCTCGACCGGGAAGAGGACGCTCAGGACGCCGTGCAGGAGGCGTTTCTTTCGGCGTTCCGATCGCTCGACCGGTTCGATGAGCGGTCACGCCTCACCACGTGGCTGCACCGCATCGTCGTGAACGCCTGCCTGATGCGGCTGCGGGCTCAGCGCCGCCGCCCGGAGCGGTCGATCGAGGACTTGCTCCCCGAGTTCCTCCCGGACGGCCACCAGAAGAATCCGTCGAGAAGTTGGAAACCTGCCGAATCCGCCGGCATCGAACGCGATGAGGTGCGCGCGCTGGTCCGCGACAAGATCGAAGAACTCCCCGAGCCGTACCGGATGATCCTGATCCTTCGCGACATCGAAGAGCTTGACACCGACGAGACGGCCGCGGTGCTCGCGATCAGCCCCGCCGCCGTGAAGACCCGCCTGCACCGCGCCCGCCAGGCGCTCCGCGCCCTGCTCGACCCTCACTTTGTCGAGGATCACCGGTGAGCGAACGACCCTACATCACCTGCCGCGAGCTGATCGACTTCATCGCCGAGTACCTGGACGGCGGGCTCGACGACGCCCCCCGGGTCGAGTTCGAGCGGCACCTGGGCGTGTGCCCGTCGTGCGTTGCGTACCTCGACTCGTACCGGACCACGGTCAGCCTCGGGAAGGAAGCCCTCAGGCCGACCGACGAGCCCGTGAACGGGTCCGTGCCCGAGGCGTTCGTCCGCGCCGTCCTCGCGGCCCGGGCCCGCGAGCGGCGCTGATGCACTGACGTGGTATGGCCGCGGCCTGATCTGAATGCCCGGGCCCCGAGTCATTGGCTTTGCGCGCCGCGTGTCATCCCGCGACCCGCGCCGAACGTTCGCTCACCGCGGTGCGCACAACCAACGCAACCACCGCGTCGGCCGCTTCACGCAGCGTGTGCACGAGCGCGTCCGGCTCGCACGGCGCCAGCGGGGCCGGAACCCCCTGCCGGGGGGTGCCCCACGAGCCGACCACCAGCCGCGCCCCGGGGAGGCGCCGCCGCACCGCCTTGCAGACCCGGCGCACGTGCACGACACCGACCGGCGGCACGCTCGAGATCACGATGATTGTCGCGCCGTCACGCTCGGCCGCCTCCAGCATCTCCCCGAGAAACTGGTTGGGACCCGCCGCGGTCGCGGTGACACCCCGCGCTCGGATCGCCGCGGCAAGGATTTCGGCCGCGCTCTGGTCAACGGCGTCGGCGGCAGGGATGCACGCAACCACCGCGGAGCCGGCCATGGGTTGGGCGGGTGCCGTCTCGGAAAGAAACCCGACCGCGAGCTCCCGCGCCGTCCGCGCGACCGATTCGGAAACGTCGTCGGGCAGACCGCCTCGCCTTACGTCCGCCCGGAGCGCCCGAAGCGCGGGCACGACGATCGTGTCGAGAGTCTCGGGGCCCGGTTCCGCCCCTCCCGCCCGCTTCAGCAGCTGCGCCGCCTCGTGCTCATCGCGGCTGAGCAGCCGCTGGTAGAACCGGACAGGCTCAGAGAGCGCCGGCTCGTCCCCGAGCAGGATCGGCAGGAACGCCAGCCGCGGGACCTGCCGCGCGAACACGATCGCGCACACGGTGAAAGGCACGGCCATCACGAGCCCGATCGCCCCCCACACCCTCGTCCAGAAGATCACGCACAGGACGACACCCAGGCTCGTCATGCCGGTCTTCGCGCCGTAGATCCACGGCTCGAGGAACGCGTTGTTGACGACTTCGAGCGCGATGAACAGTGCCAGCACCATCAGCGCGTGGTTCCACCCCTCGAAGACGGCGATGGAAAGGGCTACCGGCAGCACCGCGCCCAGGACCACCCCCAGGGCCGGCACGAAGCGCAGGACGCCCGCGAGCAGGCCGCACACCAGTGCCCCCGGGATGCCGATCACGAGCAACCCAAGACCGATCGCGGCGCCGTACACGGAGTTGATGGCCAGTTGCGCCCGGAGGTACGCAGCCACGCGTTGCCCGGCGTCTTCGAGGGCCCGCGTGGTCAGGACGATGTGTCCGAGACCGGCCAGGCGGATGACACGATCTCGGATGCCCTCCCGCGAAATCAGCATGAGCCCCGTCACCACGACCACGACGCCCGCCGTGACCAGCGGCTTGACGAACGGCGTCACGGCCTGGCCGACGAGCACCAGCGAACTGGGGGGCTTCGGCTCGGGCGCCGGTGTCGCCTCCGCGTCCGCGGGCTTCGACCCCGACCCGTCCGACGCCGGCGATTCGTCCAGTTCTTCGCCCACCGCCTGGATCGTCTCCGCCGCCCCTCCCACAACCGTCGCCGCGCCCGAGCGGATCTCCCGCACCTTCCGTGCGATCGTCTCCCGGTAACCCGGCAGATCGGCGGCGAGTCGGGCGGCCTGATTGCCGAAGAGCACCAGAACACCCACCACCAGGGCCGACGCCACCGTGATCACGCACAGCACCGATCCGACGCGGCTCCGCAACCGGCGCTCGACCCACGCCACCGCGGGCACGAGCAGGAACGTCAGCAGGATCGACATCGCGATGGGGATCAGCAGATCCCGCCCCAGGAACAGCACCGCCACCCAGGCGCACGCCTGCAGCGCGAACCACGATGCGGTCACCTTTTCGGATCGTTTCGTCATTGCCGGGCGGGGATTACCCCGCACGGTTTCGACCCATACGTGAGGCCCGGCGCTGGCCGGAATGAAAAACCGTTCTGGCCGCGTTTGAGCCCTGCGCGGGCGCAGCTCCCCGCCCAACTCCCCTATTTCTGCTGAACTTCCGGACGCGCCGCGGCCTCCGCCTCGGCCTGCCACGCCGCCACCATCCGGCGGTACTCGTCCATGCCGGGGGGCTCCGGGAACACCCGGTCGAACTTCCGGCCGTCGGCGGTCGGGTTCTTGTCCAGTTCCTCTTTGAAGCGGTCGCGGATGAGGTCGTAGGCGGCCTGCTTCAGGTCCTCCGGCGCGTTGTCGTAGATCGTCTCGGCGTCGTCGAGGTCCACGGTCTGCAGCATCGCCCAGAGCACCTGCGACGCCATCAGCCGGAAGTCCTTGGGCATCAGCTCCTGCCGCCCGCCGGTCGGGTCGATGGGGTTGACGCGGAGCTGGTGCGCCATGTAGTTCATGTGGAACGCCATCGCGTAGGCGAACTGCGATTCGAACAACTGCCGGTCCCCCGCCAGCAGGCTGATGTACGCGCCCTGGAGCCCCGCCGTCACCTCCTGGAGCGCGACGTAGCTCACGCGAAGCTGGTCGGCGATCTCGTTGGCGACCCAGTCCTCGAGCGGCTGCGAGAGCTCCTTCACCCGGCCCGGGTCGTTCATGTTCTGCCCCGGGTACGTGCGGAGCCGCGTGTAAAGCTCCTCGGCCCGCTCGCGTTGACCGCGCCGCCAGTAGAAGCGGATGTGGTCCCGGAGGAAGTTCTCGTACCCGGCCGAGTAGAAGCTGTACGCCCGCTTCTGGGTGTCGGCCCAGCTCCGGTCCACCATCTGCCCCAGCTTGTCGCCGTAGGTCTGGATGAAGTGCGTGTTCGGAACGGCCAGGTACATCGACCGCCCGGAGTTGGCGAAGCCCAGGAAGTCGAAGTACAGGTCGCCGTAGCGGGCCAGGTCCTGCACGGACTGGATCGTGACGCGGTCGGTGTTGATGAAGTCGAAGTCCTGCTTGTTCGCCTCCGTCCAGCGGAACTGCGAGTTCTCGACGCCCCGCGCCGACCAGTACAGGGCGTGCGCCGCGGCGATGCGCCAATCCAGCGGCCCGTACTCGCGCGTGTAGCGGACCATCCGCTCCGGCTCCATGTGGTAGCGGTCGATGAGCACGCGCCGGCGCAGGTGCGGGAGCAGGGCCTCCCACGCCCCCGCCAGTCCGGTGTCTTCGATCAACCGCCACATCGCCGCGCTCTTGGGCCCCTGGGACTGGAGCGCCTGCGATGCGCGGAGCGACTTCTTGGCCGCGCGCGCCAGCTCGTACCGCCTCAGCGTGTAAAAGCCCAGCTCCTCGCCGACCTCGTCGCGGAGCCGCCGCGCCAGCTCCGCGACCGACGGCTCGCGCCGGATCACCTCGTCCAGGCTGTCCGGCGCCTCGGCGACGGGGGTCAGCCAGTCGACGTACCGCTGGATCGCCGTGTCCCGATCGCGCACCGACGGGTCGTGAGGCGGCGGCGGCCCCAGCACGATGGTCCACTCCTCGGCCAGCTTCCTCTTGTAGTACCCGTTGGCGTCGTCGGTGAACCCGCCGATCTTGTGCTGGAAGAACCACGCCAGCTCCTTGTGCAGGAGCATGTCGTTTGGGTTGGCCGGGATCCCCCGGTCGCGCAGCAGCGCGATCCCGTCGTTGACCCACTTCCACCGCTCCTCGCGGGTCTGGGTCGTGACGGAGATGTTGTACGCCATGTTCCACGCGTGGAAGACCCACACGCGGGGGAAGCGCGGCTGGAGGCGCGTGATCGCGTCGGAGAGCTGCACCGCCTCGTAGAACTTCCCGGCCTCCTTCAGCGTGTTGGCCCGCATCCAGAGGTAGTTCACGAACACGCCGCGGAACGCCCCCATGGCGATGCCCAGCGCGACCTCGGGCGGCGCCCCCTTCTCGGCGGTGTCCGTGTAGACCAGCCGGTGGCGCGCCGCCGAGTTCGACAGGCGCGGGGCCAGCGCCGCCGAGCCCACGAGCGACGCCCCCAGCACCGCCGCGGCAATCACCTGGATGATCGAGTCACGGGTCATGGAGAAGGCTTCGCTGATTCTGTTCTAGTGCCCCGAGTACACCGCGAGTTCGCGCCGCCGGAGGATCATCACCGCCGCGCCGTACAGCACCGCCGTCGCCGCGGCGATGGCCGCGACCCCCCCGGCCACACTCCTCCACGGCAGCAGCGTCCCCTCGACCAGCCGCCCGGTGGGCCGCAGGTCGGCGTAGACCTTGAACGTGCCCGAGACCGCGACCGCGATCCCGCGGATGATCACCGCGTACCAGATCACGTTGTTCTTGTCATCCACCGAGGCGTAATTCTCGAGCGCCTCGGAGAGAAACGTCGCGCTCTCCGCGCAGAAGAACGTCCCGAACGCGACGAGGCACGCGACCGGGAAGCTCAGGAACGTGGACGCGCAGATCGCGACCATCGCCAGGAACGCGAGCTTCACCCACAGGACGAAGATCACGCGGGCGAAATTCGATCGGAAGCCCGCCGCGACGTACGAGATCTCGAGCCCGCCCGGCGGGAAGCTGACCGAGCTCGGGTTCGGGATCCCCTCGTAGACGTCGCCGTTCCATATCTCGACCGGGACAAGGCCCTCGGCGTCAACGACGCTCGGGAAGAGCTGCAGCGAGTGGAAGTACCCCAGGCCGCACGGCTGGACCACCGGCGAATCGCCGCTGAAGGCCAGCGAGAGGCGGTAGATCTGGTCCGGCGCGTTGGAGCCCGAGTTGATGCGCCACCGGAAGGTCAGCGGCAGCTTCCGGTCGCGGGCCTCGCCCAGCCCGCTGAAGACGTACATCTCGTTCTGCCCCGGCGCCAGCGACCGGTACGACTGCACCCACGACTCGCGCAGATCCTTGCGGATCTTGGCCACCATGTCCGGCGGGGGACGCACCCCAGAGGCTTTCGCCTCTTCCTCCACCCGGAACTCGACGTTCTGCTCGAAGACCCCCGGGTCCAGGACCGGCGGCTCGGCCTCCACCGCGACCCGCGCCGTGAGCACCTGCGTCTCGAGGATCCGCCGGTCTTCCGAGAGTTGCCCGCCCCGGACCTCGTACGCCTCGCGCTCGCCCGCCGCCGGCTGCGACCTCAGGAACTCGGTGAACTGGAACACCGCCGTTCCCGTCACCGCCAGCAGCACCGCGTTCAGCGTCACGACCCCGAGCCACTTGCCCAGGATGTACTGCCACGGCGCGACCGGCTTGGTCATCGTCTGCCAGATCGTGCGGTCGCGCTGGTCGAAGGCCACCGTGGAGGCCGAGAACGCCAGCGTCAGGATCGCGATCACCCAGAACGCGCCCCCCGTGCCGTACTGCAGGAACACCTGCACGCGGTACCTGAGGAACTCCGCGGGGTTGAGCCATCCCGGCAGGGACGCGAGCCCGAGGATCAGCAGCACGATGAAGACGACCGAGACCTTCATCCGCACCGCCTCGGCGAGCACGTTCCGCGCGACCGCCAGCACCGGCCCTTTCCCGCCCAGCGCGATCTGGGCGAGCCGCATCAGGATCGTGAAGGCGATCGCCAGCGCGACGGCCCCGCCCAAGAGCACCGCGTACGGGCGGTACCCAGGCACCCACGCCCCGGGGAGCACGACCAGCCCCGCGCACACCATGAGCGCGAGGTACGTCAGCAGCAGACCGAGCCAGGTGATCGCCAGGAACGCCAGAAGCACAATCGACGCCGCCGACAGCACCAGCACGAACCCGCCACGGGCGCTCGCGATCGATCGGACGATCGCCTCGGACTCCTCGATCGCGGTCGGGGCGACGGTCGTCGCCCCCTTCTCGGCGACGGCACCCTCGGGCCGCTCGACCGCCGCGCCGCCGGTCGCGCCGGGCGCCGGCGCTTCCGGCCCGCCCCCGTGCTTGGCCGCGACGACCCCGTACGCCACGAGCCCGCCGAGGTACAGCAGCACCGCCGCGCACGAGGCGACGATCTTGAACATCCTCGAGTTCTGGAGCCGGTTGAGTTGGGACAGCCGCTCGCGGAAGGTCACGGCTTCGGCCTCGCGCCCGGCTCACCGCCGTCGCCCAGCAGCGAACCGATGACCGACTGATCGACGTCCGCGGGATCGGGCGCGGGCGGGCCCGGACGCGGGGTCGGGCGCTCGCTTGCGCGGGGCGGCGGGCCGGGCTGGGCGGGCGGGCGCACGGTCGTCAGCGACTCGATCACCGATTCGTCAGCGCCGGGCGAGGTGACCCTCGGAGCGGGCGCGACCGCCGGCGCAGGGGCGGGGGGCGTCTCCGTGTGCACCAGGCGCTCGATCAGCGCGGTCGAATCCTCCTCGCCGCCACGCAGGAACGAGGCGGTCTGGCCGCCGTGCGCGGCACCGGCGTTGGCCAGCTGGCGCGTGCGAGCCTCCTCGACGATGTCGAGGAACAGGTCCTCGAGCCGCTGGCGCGGACGCGCGACCTTCAGCAGCGACTTGGCCCCGCCCGACCGCGCCCGGACGACCCGGTCGATCTCGGCGATGGTCTCGTCGTCGAGCGTGTCGGTCTCGATCGACGTCTTGCTCTGGCTCTCGAGGAGCTGCTCGCAGGTTCCTTCGCGCTGGATCTTCCCGCCGTAGAGGATCACCATGCGGTCTACGCAGTCCTCGACGTCGGCCAGCAGGTGGCTGGAGAGCAGGATCGTCTTGCCGCGCCGCCCCAGCAGGATGATCAGGTCCTTGATCTGCTTGGTGCCCACAGGGTCCAGGCCGGTGGTGGGCTCGTCGAGGATGAGCAAGTCGGGGTCGTTGATGAGCGCCTGGGCGATGCCGATGCGCCGCTGCATGCCCTTGGAGTACTCGCGGACCTGCCGGAACTGCGCGCCCTCGAGCCCCACCATGTCGAGCAGTTCGTCGATCCGGCGCTTGCGGACGCGCAGGTCCAGCCCGAAGAGCTTGGCGTAGTAGTCGAGCGTCTCGCGGGCGTTGAGGAACGGGTAGAGGTACGACTCCTCGGGCAGGTACCCGATCCGGCTCTTGACGAACACGTCGGTCGGGGGCTTGCCGAAGACCGCCACGCGCCCCGAGGTCGGCCGGAGCAGCCCCAGGATCATCTTGATCGTCGTGCTCTTGCCCGAGCCGTTCGGCCCCAGCAGCCCGAAGACCTCGCGCGGCCGGATCTCGAGGTCAAGGCCGTCCACCGCGCGGGCCCGGTCGCGCATCCAGAAGTCCTTGAAGACCTTGCTCAGCCGCTGGCACACCACCACGGGAGCGCCGGGGGCGCCTGGGGAGCCGGGGGTTGACGCCGCGTTGACGCTCATGACCTGTTCCCGCGCCGGGCGCTCAATCGCCGCGCACCTTGAGGCCCGTGTCCACCTTGAACTGCGCCGCCTTGTGCTCTTCGGCGCGCTTCTTCTCGACCGCCTCGCCCTCGGCGATCTTGCGGGCGCGGTCCTGGGCCCGCACGATTTCGGGGTCGGCGTTGATCGTGAGCTGCAGCGTGTCTGTCCCCATGGGCGCGACCAGCATCTGCACCGTGTCGCGGTCCATGAACGCGGTCATCGAGTCCGCCCATTCGCGGTACACCGTGAACGCGGGGCTCACCCTGTACTGCTCGCGCTTGATCCGGAACGTCTCCGCGTCGGCCTTCCTCTGGCGCACCACGGCGTCCTTGTACTGGCGCGCCTCCGCGAGGATCGTCGTCACCTGGCCGGTCACCAGGCCCGCGGGCACCGGCCGCCCCTCGAACTCGACGGCGCGCCCCTCCAGCACGTCGATGATCGAGGCCATCAGCCGCTCGCGCGCCCCGGCGTCACCCTTGGCGATGGCCAGTTCGAGCCGGTCGATCATGCGCATGAGCACCTCGGCGGCCTGACCGGCCGCCTTGTTGAGGTCCGCGCTGCGCTGCTGCCGGGCCGCCTCGATGGCGCCCGCCGCCGCCGCCGTCGCGGTCTGCACGTTGGTGAACTTCTCCCGGAGGTTCAGCGGCGGCATCTTCTCCTCGACCTTGAGCTGGTCGATCACCAGGCCCGTCTTCGAGCGGTCGAGGATCTGCTGCGCGATGTCCCTGGCGCGCGCGGCGACCGAGCCCGAATCGTCGGAGCCCTGGCGGAGCAGCTCGTCGATCGTCACGCCCGCCACCGACTGCACCATCGCGCGGCGGACCGCCCCGCGCACGATGGCCTGCTCCATGTCGGCGGGGCCGCCCTCGGCGACGTGCTTCGGGACCCCGGGCTCGGGCGGCTCGTGCGGGATGATGTTCTGCGCGAACACGCCGATCTGGGCGGGGTCGCGCCGGTAGATCACCTGGACCTTGGCGTGCGCGACGTTGTTGTCCGCCGTGAGCAGCGACCCGTCGCGCTCGGGGTTGAGCGAGGGCGTCGGGCTCAGGTCGGAGATCTTCGCGTTCTTCTGGTCTTCGGAGACGTAGAACCAGAAGTCGTCGTACAGCTCAAGCGTCTGGTTGCCCGTGTTCACCTTCACGAGCTCGCCCAGCGGCGCGGGGTAGCTGAAGCGGAACCCCGGCTCGAGCCCCACGTCGCGCATCCGCCCGAACAGCACGCGGATCCCCTGCTCCGTCTCCCTGACGGTCTGGAACCCGCTGAACACGTACAGCGCCGCCAGCGCGATCATCAGCCCCTGGATTACCCGGTACGTGATCCGCAGCGCGTCCGCCAGCGACGCGTTCGCGGGGTCCATCAGCGCCGCGGCGTCGGCCGAGTCCTGCGAGGCGCGCAGCGTCACCGACGCCCGCCGCGCACCGAGCGCCGCAGGGTCGTACGGCGGATTGGAGCCGGTGCCGCTCACGGGTTAGCCCCCGTCGAGACCTTGCCGCCCGCCGGCGCCCCGCGGCCCGGCTCGGCCAGGCGCGGCTGGAAGCCGTCGTGCAGGCCCGTCGAGGGCACCCGGCCCGGCGGCATCGAGTTCAGCGCGTCCGGGCTGAAGAGCCCGAACCCGGGCGTGTTCGTCGAGAACACCAGCGTCGTGCGCTTGGCCAGCGCGGTCCGGAAGAACTCCATGCTCTTGAGGAACACCGCCAGTTCCTCGTCGGACCGCATCTCCTTGAGGAACTCCGCCGCCTCGCGCTCGCCCTCGTTGCGGATCTCCTGAGCGCGGTACTTCGCGAAGTTCGTGATGATTGCCGCGGCATTGGCGCCCGACGCGCGGATCGACGAGGCTGCCGCCAGGCCCTGCTCTTCGATCTCCTTGGCCACCTTGTCGCGGTTGGTCCCCATGCGCTTGAAGACTTCCTTCGTCGTCTCCTCGGGGAGCATGATCCGGCTGATGCCCACGTCCTCGACCGAGAGCCCGAAGCTGCCCAGGCTCGACCCGTCGGCCGAGGCCATCGCGCCCAGGATCGCCCGCTCCAGCTCGGGGAGTTTCGAGCTGTCCTTCTCGGGGTTGAACAGGTCACGGATCGTGAACCGGCTGGTCGCGCCGATCGCCGAGCGCAGGCTCGAGCGCAGCGCCTCCTCCGCCTTGGCGAAGTGCTGCTCGGCCCGGTCGCCCGCGTTGCTGAACTTCTGGAAGAACTTGAGCGGGTCGGCGACCCGCCACGTGCAGTACGCCTCCACGATCAACTGGCGCTGATCGGCGGTCTGCTGCGTCTGCGAGCGGGCCTGCAGGAACCGCACCCGCGTGTCGTACTTGGTCACCGACTGGATCGGGCTCGGCCACTTGACGTACAGCCCCGCGTCGCTCTTGATGGCGCCCTCGCCGGCCTTGCCGAACGTGGTCAGCACGGCCGATTCGGTGAACCGGACCGTGTACGTGACGGTGTACGCCAGCAGGGCCAGCAGGAAGACGCAGGCGACCACGATGACGACGGCTCGTTTCACGGATGCGGGCTCCCAGCGCCGGCGCGGCGCGTGCGGTCGTGATTCACTCGATCTTCTCCCGGTTCGTGTCCAGCACGTTCGCGGCCGCGGAGGTGTCCTTGAGGTCGAAGTCGAACCACAGGTTGGCGATCTTGTCGCTGACGATGTACAGGCGGGCCTGGGCCATGGCCTCGCCCAGCGCGTCGAAGTACAGCGAGGACTTGTAATACAGCGGCGACGCCTCGTAGGACGCGAGCTGCCCGCGGTACCGCGCCAGCCTCCCGCGTTCGCTCATGTGGCGCGCCCACCGGTCGGCGCGGGCCCGCGCGATCTCTTCCGCCGCCGAGCCCCCCGCCTTCTCGATCAGCAACAGGATTTTGGCTTCCTGTTCGGCGACCGCCGCGACGGCCGCATTGCCCGCCTTCAGCCGCTCCAGTTCCGCGTGCTCGGCCACGATCTCGTTGGCCAGCTTGAGGCTCCCCACCACCTGCGTCAGGGAGCCGATGGCGTCGGCCTCGGCCGCTTCGATCGCGGCCTGGCGCAGCTGCTCGGCCTGCACCACGCGTTCGAAGTTCGCCGCCGCGTCCTTCGGCGGGTGCACATCCGTCAGGCCCACGAACAAGACCTCGACCCCGGCGCCCCGGGCCTTGCCGCCGGCCGGGTCGGGGTTCAGCCCGTCGAACGCCGCGCTGATCCGCCGCCGCAGTTCCTCCGAGATTCTCGTCTGGTCGCCGCCGAGGATCTGGTCCACGTTGGCCGACGAGAAGAACCGCACGATCTCCCGCTGCGCGACGCTCTTGAGCAGTTCCTCGCGGAACTCGACCGGCGCCAGCTCCTCGAACAGCT
This sequence comes from uncultured Phycisphaeraceae bacterium, assembly GCA_964500365.1. Taxonomy (GTDB): domain Bacteria; phylum Planctomycetota; class Phycisphaerae; order Phycisphaerales; family UBA1924; genus CAZCPB01. The sequence continues at coordinate 3,200 of CAZCPB010000004.1, read as the reverse complement.
TCACGTCCCGCACCGCGTACCGCAGGGGGATCTCCGCCGAGACCATCGCCAGGTCGCGCGACGCGTCCGCCGACGGCGAGCCGCCGGCCTCCGCGTCGTCGGGCGACGGCTGCACGATCTGGTAGATCTCCTCCCCCGCGTGCTCGTTGGTCCAGAGAATCGCCTTCTTCTGGTCCGCGGGCGGCGGCGTCCCCAGGTCAATCGAGCGGACCCCTGTGGCGGTGCGGCCGATCACGATCACGCGCCCGCGCTCGTTCTTCCGGGTGTCCGCCGGGACTTCCACCCGGTCGATCGGCCACGGGAGCTTGAAGTGCAGCCCCGGCCCGACATCCGCCCGCACCACGCGTCCGAACCGCAGGACCATCCCGCGCTCGTGCGGCTGCACCACCGCCAGGCACGACAGCAGCCAGAGCACCCCCAACCCAAGAACCACCAGCCGCCCGAGCGAACGGCTCAGCAGCCGGTAGAACCACGTCGAAGATACATCGAACCCCAGCTGGTAATTGATCGCATCGCTGATCGACTCGGCGATCTTGTCCGGCGCCGCCACGAACCCCAGCACCCGCGAATCGAACGCCGGACGCGCCACTTCCCCGGCGCGGCGCGGCCGGTACAGGTTCAACAGAAAGTTCAGGAAGACCTCGACCCCGAGGACGATCAGCACCACCGGGAAGACGATCAGGATGTACCGCGACAGCACGTCCGCCTGCGCCAGCCGCAGCGCCGCGGCGCCCGCGATCAGCAGGCCCATCAGCGCCGTGCCGGCCGCCCACGCGGCGCCCGCGCGAAGGTTCTGCCACACCGCCTGTTTGGCCATCCCCGAGACGTACCGCGCAAAGATGAACCCGACGAACGCGACCGCGGCGCCGAGCCCAAGGCCCCACACCGGCAGCGTCGGCTTGACGAACGCGTCGGGCGCGAAGTGGTCCCGCGCGCCCAGCAACCGGACCAGGCCCACCGTGAGCATCGCCCCGCCCACCAGCACGCTCACCGCCGGGAGCAGGAACTTGTGCATCGCCGCCAGGCGCGACCGGGCGACCCGGAACTCCCCCGCCTCGGACTCGAAGACCGACGACTTGCCCACCCCCTCCGCGAGCGTCTCGGCCTCCATCGCCTCGATCCGCTCGCGCCGGTGCTGATCGAACACGATCGCCAGGCTCAGCCACACCGGCAGCCCCAGCGCCGAGTAGATCACCGCCGTCATCGCCGCGTGGTCGTTCGCCAGGAACGCGTACACCAGCAGCGACGCGGTCGCGACCGCCTGGATGACCAGCCCGAGGACCGCCCGTCCGGCGGCCACGCGGTAACTGAGAAAATCGCCCTTCATCCGAGCCCCTGAACACGGGGCGTTGATCGCGCCCCGAACTCCGAATCAACCCGCGCCGCGCGAGACGCACCGCAACGATCGCGGATCACGCGTGACGTAGCGCGCAGCGAGGGGCGTATTCTGGCAACCCCGCCCCGGGCTGTCCACTGGACACCCGGCCCAGAACGGGCCGGGCTTCGAACCACCGCGCCGCCGCGGACCCGCCGGCCCCGATCGCCCACGGCGCACCGGGAGCCCGTTGATGTACGCAGCGCGCGAACCTATGTTCGTCTGCCGCGAAGATTGTGTTCCAGCACTCACCCGGGGCGGGCGCGGCTTCTGCGCCCCGCCAATTCCCAAAGCCGCGCGGCAGGCCGCCACCAACCCGCATGATCCTGCAGCTCCTGAGCATCGCGCGAAACGCCTTCGTTGAGGGCCTCCGCCAGCCCATCTTCCTGGTCCTGGTTCTGCTCTCTGGCATCTTCCAGTTCTTCACGACCTGGGGCACCGGCTACTCCATGGGCTACGAGGACACCTCCGAGGTCTCCGGCGACAACAAGCTCCTGCTCGACATCGGCCTGGGCACGGTCTTCGTCATGGGGATGCTGCTGGCCGCCTTCGTCGCGACCGCGGTCCTCAGCCGCGAGATCGAAAACCGCACCGTGCTCACCGTGGTGAGCAAGCCGGTCGGTCGCCCCGTGCTCGTCCTGGGCAAGTACCTCGGCATCGCCGGCGCCATCCTCGTCGCCGTCGTCATCATGCTGACCTTCCTGCTCTTCGGGATCCGGCACGGGGTCATGACCACCGCCGCCGACACCGTGGACGGGCCCGTCGTCGTCTTCTCTTTCCTCGCCGTCGGCCTCTCGCTGGCGCTCGCCGCCTGGTGCAATTATTTCTACGGGTGGTCCTTCCCGCAGATGAGCGTCGTGTTCATGGCGCCGCTGTGCATCCTGGCCTACGCGGGCGTCCTGCTGGTCGGCAAGGAATGGAAGCTGCAGGAACCAGGCCACGACTTCAAGCCGCAGATCATGCTCGCCTCGGCCTGCCTCACCATGGCCATCCTGGTGCTCACCGCCGTCGCGGTCGCCGCCTCCACGCGCCTCGGGCAGGTGATGACGATCGTCGTGTGCGCCGGCGTCTTCGTCCTCTCGCTCCTCAGCAACCACCTCATCGGGCGCTTCGCGTACACCAACGACGCCGCCATCGGCGCGATCGCCGAGGCGACGCCCGCCGACCCCACCCGCACGTCCTTCGCCGAACGCGGCGACACCTACACGATCACGCTCGAGGCCGTCCCGCCCGTGCCCGTCCGGGCCGGCGCTGCGTTCTACTACGGGCCCAATCCGAGCGGGGCCGACCTCGCCGTGCCCGAGTTCGCGCCGTTCACGGGCTCGCTCGATCCCGGCCCAGGCCTCCTGGGCGCGCAAGCCGCCCCCGGAGTGATTGTCACCGCGGCGCAGGACCGGCAGCTCACGGTCCGCAACGTCGGCGCCGCGCCCGTGCCGGTCCAGCGCCCCCCGCGCAAGGGCGACTTCGCCTTCCTCGAACCCACGCGCGTCAACCGCGCCGCCGCCGGCGCGTGGGCCGCCCTCCCCAACCTGCAGCACTTCTGGCTCCTGGACGCGGTGTCCCAGAACCAGAAGATCCCGCCCGCGCACGTGTGGACCGCCGCGGGCTACGCGGGCCTGCAGATCGCCGCGGCGCTCGCGGTCGCGGTCTTCCTGTTTCAGAAGCGCGACGTGGGCTGACGCGCCCGCGCAGGGACACCTAGAATCGCCCAGCCGTGGTTCCACGGCCAACCCTTGGAGTGACTCACATGGCAGGCGGTTCATTGGACAAAGGGAACACCGTCAAGCTCGGCATCGCGGTCGTGGCGTTGCTCATCGCGGGCCTC
>CAZCPB010000003.1:0-49078 GCA_964500365.1 uncultured Phycisphaeraceae bacterium | reverse complement strand
TTCTCGCTCGCGGGGCTTTTCGGACCCGCTCTCCACAAAAACCAGACCGTTCCTGCCGGAACTACGAACCGCCCACACGGGCGGTTCTAGGATGAGTATCGGCCGGGCACCCGGTGCGCATGATGTACGGGCTTCATCCGCCGAGAGTGCCCGTTTCATTGGCTCTTTGTTTGGTTCAGGGCCGGCTTCGTCGTCGCTTCGGAGCCTTCGGACCCCCGTTCCCGCCTGACTTTCAGGCCCGCCAGGGCCGCACTGAAAAACAAGACGGCGGCGAACGGCACGCCTCGGACGAGGTAGCGTGAGGCCAGTCGGCGGGGTTCCTGCGCCAGACGGTGTACCCACTCCAACCCCGCCGCGCGCGCCCAGCGCGGGGCCCGGGCGATCTCGCCGCTGATGAAACTGAACGTGATGCCGATGCCCAGGAACCACGCCCGGGGAAGGCGAGGACGCAGGCGCGAGATCAGCCGTTCCTGCTTGAACGCTCCCAGCGCGACAAAGACGAGCGTCGGGTCGGCCGCGATCAGCGCCGACTCGATCTGCGCGATCGCGGACTCGTCCTGTTCGAATCCCATCGGCGGGCAGAGCGTCCCGACCACGCGCAGTGCGGGAGACTTCGCCCGAAGAACCTCTGCCGCGGCGTCCGCGGCGCCGGGACTCCCGCCGAGCAGGAATACGCGCCAGTTCTCCCGCGCGGCGCGCTCGCAGAGCGGGGCGGTAAGGTCGGATCCGGCCACCCGCTCGGGGAGGGGCGTCCTCTGCAGCCGGCTGGCCCACACCAGGGGCGTGCCGTCGGCCAGGCGGAGAGTGGTCTGCGCGGCCAGTGCGCGGCACGCCGGGTCGGTGCGGATTTGCCGGAGTATGTCCAGGTTGGGCGTGAGCACCCAGCCGCCGCAACCCGCGGCAACTTCGCGCGCGATGTGCTCGATCGCGCCGTCCAGGGTGACGGCGTCAAGGTCGAAGCCCATGAGCCTGACGCGGGCGGGCATGTCGGGCGTAGACCGGGGAGCGCGGAGCGTCAGGTCTTGACGATCCGGGCCTTGCGGCCCTGCAGCTTCTTCATCGCGTTGCGGCTGTCCACGACGAGCTTGGCGTGGTCCGCGATGGCCGAGTAATCGATGACGTCGTGGTTGGTGACGATGACCACGCAGTCCGTCGCCCCCAGGGTGGCGGCGTCGAGCGGCGTGGACCGCATCTCGATCTTGTGCCTGCGCATCGGGGGGAACGCGGGCACGAGGGGGTCGTGGTAGGACATCTGCGCGCCGGCCTCGGCGAGGAGCTCGATGATCTCCGCGGCGGGAGTTTCGCGGGTGTCGTCCACGTTGGGCTTGTAGGCCAGGCCGACGACCATGATTTTCGCGCCCTTGACGGCCTTGCCGTCCTCGTTGAGCGCGTGGGCGACATTCTCGACGACGTAGTGCGGCATGCGGGTGTTGATCTCGCCGGCCAGCTCGATGAAGCGGGTGGGCTGTCCGACCTCGCGCGCCTTCCAGGTGAGGTAGAACGGATCGATCGGGATGCAGTGCCCCCCCAGACCCGGGCCCGGATAGAACGGCATGAAGCCGAAGGGCTTGGTCGCGGCGGCGTCGATCACCTCCCACACGTCGATGTTCATGCAGGAGAGGATGACCTTGAGCTCGTTGACCAGCGCGATGTTGATGGCACGGAACGTGTTTTCCAGGACCTTCGCGGCCTCGGCGATCTCGGCGCTCGAGACGGGGACGATGTTCTCGATGCCGCGCGCGTACAGGAGGCGCCCGAGTTCGGTGGAGCGAGGATCGAGCCCGCCGACGAGTTTGGGCGTGGTCTTCGTGTTGTGGCTCTTGCGGCCGGGGTCCTCGCGCTCGGGCGAGAAGCAGACGAAGAAGTCCTCGCCCAGCGACAGGGGCTCGGCCCCCGGCGCGCGGGCGGCCAGCATCGCCGGCAGCATGTCCTCGCGGGTCGTGCCCGGGTAGGTCGTTGATTCGAGCGCGATGAGCTGGCCCCGCCGCAGGACTTTCCCGATGTCGCGCGCGGAGTTGACGATGAAGGAGAGATCGGGCTCCTGGTGCCGGCCCAGGGGCGTGGGCACGCAGACGATGATCGCGTCGGGCTCGGAGAGGCGCGAGAAATCCATTGTCGCGCTGAACCGCTTGCTCCGGGACAGCGTCGTCGTCATCTCCTCGCCGAGGTGCTTAAGGTAGTTGGTGCCCTCGGCGAGGCACTTGATCTTGGACGGATCGATGTCGAAGCCAAGGACGCGAAAGCCGCCCTCGTGCATCGCGTGCGCGAGCGGCAGGCCGACGTAACCGAGGCCGATGATGCCGACGAGGGCATCGCCCGTGGAGAACTTGGCGCGGAGGGTCTCGAAGGTGCTCATGGTCGGCGTTCCGTGGGTGGGGACATCAGGCGGCGCTGGCGGTCGCGGCGGGACGGTCGGATTTTGAGGCGGGACGGCTGCCCGGATTCCATCGCGGCGCGTTGCGCGCGGTGGCGCGCCGGGCGGCGGCGGCTTTGCCCAGGAGCAGACCCTCGGCATGGTAGCGGCGCAGGAACGCCCGGAACTCCGGGTCCTCGAACCGCGGCCGTCGCGCCAAGGCCGCGGCGACGTAGCCCCACCACATCGCGATACCCCCGACGAGGACCGGCGGCCGCAACATGCGGTACAGGGCGCTGGCCGTCATGTAGGCAATGCCCGTCCCCATGAAATACTGGCCGGCGCCGTGACGCGCGCGGCCCGTCCAGATCCCCTGGTGGCTGGTGCCCATCGGCCGCAGGTGGATAAACCGGATGTCGGTGTCGTCGCGGCTCTGGGCGATCCAGCCGAGCATGCGGCAGCGGTGGCAGTCGATCCCGTCCCACATGACCTGGCGCACGAAGCCGCCGATCTGGCGGAAGCACTCCACGCGGTAGAACTTGCTGGCACCGACCGACACCTCGTCGCCGATGTGCTCGCTGACCAGGCGGTCCTCGTCGCTCACGTAGTATGCCTTGCCGGACACGGTGCCCAGCCGCGGCTCGGCCTCCATGAGCTCCATGAGCCGCTCGAAATACCGCGCCGGCAGGTCGAGGTCGAGGTCCAGTTTGCAGAGGTAGTCAAAGTCGTCGAGGTTCACGGTGTCGAGGCCGGCGTAAAACGCCTCGATGACGCCCGGGCCGACGCTCCGGACGCCCCGGTCGTCGCGCCGCACGACGCGGATGAAGGGGAACCGCGCGGCGTACTCGGCCAGCACGACCGGCGTGCTGTCGGTCGATCCGTCGTCCACGATGACCCACAGCGACGGGGGCACGCTCTGTCGCGTGACGCTGTCGAGGGTCCGCCGCATGAACTGTTCTTCATTGCGGCAGGGCGAGATCACGACGTACCTGCGGCCCAAGGCCGGGGGAGTCGCCGGGATGGTCGCGAGCTTGGTCATCGGGCCTTCGGGACGGGGTGAAGGTAGTGCCTGAACAGATCGGCCATCCCGCGGGCCGACTGCTCGATGGAGAACTCCGACAGGACCCGCGCACGCCCCGCGACCCCGATATCCGTCAGGCGGGTGCGATCCTTCGCGAGCGAAATCAGCCCTTCCGCCAGCGCCTCGACCGAACCCGGGGGCACGACCACGGCCCGACCGGGCTCGAGCAACTCGGGGATGCCCCCCACCGCCGTCGAAAGAACTGCAAGTCCGGAGGCCATGCCCTCCATGAGCACCACCGGAACACCCTCCATGAAGCTGCTGACGACGATCGCATGGGCGGCGTCGTAGTGCTCTTTGATCTCGTCCTGCCCCACCGCGCCGCTGAACGTGACCCTGCCGGCGATCCCCAGCCGGGCGGCAAGGTCCTTGAGCTCTGCCGCCACCGGCCCGTCGCCCACCATGTCGAGCGTCCAGTCGAAGCCGGCTTCACCGAGCCGGCGGCACGCCTCCAGCAGGAGCGGGTAGCCCTTGATCGGGTGAAGCCGACCAACCGTGAGAAGTCGGAGCGGGCCGTGACCCGTGCGGGGCACGGGCGTGAAGCTGGCCGCGTCGATCCCGCAGTGGACGACGTGGAACCGCGTCCAGCGCGAGGGGTCGGTCCACGCCATGACCTGCGCGCGGCAGAAATTCGAGATGCAGCGCACGAACAACGCGCCCTCGGCCTTTGGCGCCAGCGTCCACGTGTCCACGTGGAAGAACTCGGCCGAGCCGTGGATCGAAAGGCTGTACGTGAGACCGGGGTCGTAGCGGGTCGCCAGGAGCGCGACCGCCGCGCCGTTGTTGGCCATGTGGCAGTGGACGTGCCGGATGCCGAGCTTCTTGAGCCGGCGGGCGAGCCACGCGCCCTCGACCGCGTACGCCGCGTGCGTGAGGCGCGCCCGGAGGCCGGCCGGGGAGAATCGCTGACCGGCAACCAGAGCCCTGATCGCGGAGGCCGGTGCGCCGAGGAACGCCAGGAGAGAATCGAGCACGAGCCCCGCGCGCGACGCGAGAATGACCGTGGTCTCGCGCGCCGCGCGGGCGTGGTCGGCGCCGAGCGTGCCGTGCTTGCCCGGCGGCCTCACGGAGAAGGTGCGGATGTCGAATCCGTTCTCGCGGAGCGCACGGATCTCCCGCTCGATGAACGTGTGGGAGAGACACGGGTACTCGCTGTTCAGGTACGCGATGGTGCCCGTCGACGGCGCGGGCTCGGTCGCCCCCGCCGCGGAGCCCGGGCGCGGCGCCGGCTCGGACGGAAATCGCCGCGGCGTGGCCGGCTCGTCTGCGATGGCGTGGGTCTCAGCGGGTGACATCGTCGGGAGTGAGGTCGAAGTAGACACGGTCCACGGGCTTCCCGTCCAAGTCCGCCGCGTGCCGCAGCCGGCCCGCGGGACGGAAACCGTTCTTCTCGAGCACGCGGCGCGACTTGTCGTTGGGCTCCATGATCCACGCATAGACGCTGCGGAGCCCCATCTCGTCGAACGCGGTCCGGCACATCTGCCCGACCGCGTCGGTGATCACGCCCTTGCCGGCGCGCGACGGGTCCCCGAGGAGGTACCAGGCCATGGCGCAGCGGTCCATCGGATCGATGTCCGCCAGGCCGACGAGGCCGACCGGGTCACCGTCCTGGCGGACGGCGAAGATGCGGTTCTTCTTCGCGCGGACGGCGATCGCGAGCATGGCCGGCTCGGCGGCGCGCCCGCGCCACTCGGAAGTCAGCCAGCGGTTGATGTCGGAGTCAGCCAGCCAGCGCGCGGCCAGCGCGAAGAGGTCGGGCTCGATGGGGCTGATCGAGATCATCCGTTGGCGCCCGGGGCCGGCGCGTACCGGCCGACATCGTGGAGAATTGCTTCGGGCCAGCGCTTCTCGTCGAGACCGAACTGGGAGCACACCGCGTAGACCCAGCGCTCGTACCCCCAGCCCATGCACCCGCTGGTCGCGGGGCGGCCGTCGCAGGAAATGTTGAAGGCGCGCCCGAACGTCGCGGCATGGAAGTTCGAGGAGGAGCACGAGATCGACCGGTTCTCAAAGGGAATCCGGAGGCGCAGCTCACGCTTGGCCTCCTGCTGGCGCTGGAAGCTGGCCTTCACCGCGTAGTCGTCCGTGAAGAACATGTCGTTGGCGTTCTCGAAAGTGCAGTCGAGGTCCCAGTCCCTGGCCCACCGCAGGAGCAGTTCATCGGCGCGGGCCCGCGACTGGCGGACGTACTCCGGGTGGCCGACCCAGACGACGTCGCGCTGGTGGAAGGCACGCAGCCGGGACATTGTCGTGAGGTTGCCGGCCTCGTACCGGTGGCAGTTGACGACCATCGTCGTCGCGCGCCCGGGGCGGTCGAGCGACCAGCCCTCCATGCTCTCGTAGCAGTGGTAGCAGCACGACGGGCAGATCGCAAAGTCAGCCGGGCTCATGGCGCCCTCGTGGTGCTCCGGCTTCCACCCCTCCTCGCGGCACTTTTTCGCGAACGCGCCCAGGACGTCAACGTCCTCGCGGAGGTGAGAGACGAAGTCCACGTTCTCGGGGAAGGAGGTGAAGTGGTTGATGCGGTCGAGCGTCCTGCACAGGATCGTCGAGGGGTAGAACTCCGGCTCGGCGTTGAATTCGGGCGCGATCTCCGCGAGCACCTTGCCCTCGACCGTGCGCAAGAGTCGTGCCGCGCCCCCGCGGAGCACGACGTGCCCGGGTCCGACGGGCGTGACCCAGCGGCGTTCCAGGAGCTGCGACCACGCGTCGATGACCGGGCGGTCGCGCTCCTGTTTGAAGTGCGTGACCTCCTTGAGGCCGAACTTGCGGTCGGCGTAGCGATCGAGCAGCTTACCGACCTTTTCGCGCACGGCCGACTCGTCGGCGCCGGGCCGCAGGGCCAGGGTCAGCGCCCCGTCGGGACCGAACGAATACGACGAGATGTCCTCCGAGGCGAAGGACATGGCGTACTCGACCTGCGCCCGGTACTCGGGCACGACGGACTCGAGTCTTATGCTGATCGAACGGCCGGCCGTGGCGGGCGTGGGCATCACCGGGCTCCGAAGCGTTGGTGAACGAGCGTGGCGATCTCGCGGACGGTGTTCAGCGGGTGGACCACGAGGTCCTGGTCGCTGATGGTTACGCCGAAGCGGTCCTTGACGAACGTGATGACCGTGACGGCGCCGAACGAGTCGACGTAGCCGTAGTCGAACAGGTGCACATCGTCGTTGAAGTCACGATCCGACTCGCTGACCTTGAACTGGGTCCTGATGAACGTCCGCAGTTCGGCCATGACCTGCTCAATCTCCATTCCTCGCTCCTTCCGCGGGTCCGAGTTCGGGCGCCGCCGATGATTTCCCGGTGCGCCCCGTGAGGGCAGGCCAGTCCAGCGAACCGTACATCAGTTCCGCGACCTCGCGGCTCGTTCCGGCGTTGTAATGAGCATCGGACTTCAGCGTGATCGGCTTTTCGTCGCGGCGGCGGTTATCGAGCACGCACGAGGCGTCCAGGAACGGAACCCCCGCGGATTCGGCCGCGGCGCGCGCCGCCCGCCCGGGCGCTCCCCCGGAGATCCCGGCCGCCGGCGGGACCTGGGCCGCGGCGACGCTGTCGATAACGCCGTCGAGTTCGAGAGGAAGGTAGGCCACGACAAGGCGGGCGCCGATCGACTCCGCGAGATCCGCAAAGTCTTTGACGACCGAGGCGAGCGCGGCGCCGGCCTCGCCTTCGAACCGGGCGGCGTCGTACATGCGCAGGTAGGGGGTTGCCTCGCGGGATTGCCCGCCCGTCGCGTTGCGCACGGCATTGCGCACGGTGAGGTACACGGCAGAGTTGCCGGAAAGCCACGCGCGGGCTCTCTTGGCGAAATCCGGCGGCGCATCCCAGAGCTGGCCTTCCTCCACGTGCGCTTCCGAATAGCCGTCCGGATCGGAAACAGAGCGGGGCGTGAGGACGACGGCGATCACGCGCGGACGCAGCCGCGGCCCGTCGACCAGCCAGCGCAGGAGCTCGAGCTGGTTCCTGAGGAAATGGCCGCCGACCGCGGCGTTGGCCACGCGCAGCTCGTGTCCGCCCGCGATCGCCGCGAACTCGCCGGCGACCGTCCGCTCGTACTCCAGGCCCTGGCCGAAGGTCTGCGAGTCGCCCATTAGCAGGATGTCGATCGAGGCGGGGTCGGGCGAAGGCCGGCCCGGCTGCGCCACCCGGAAACCCAAGCCATCCGTGTGGACATGGAACGTGCCCGAGTACCAGTTCATCAGCACCGAGGCGCCCGGGGCCGACTTGAACGACCGCTCGCCGAAGGACTCGTAGAACCCGCCCATGGCGCCCGCGACCTGAACCCCGGCCCAGCGGTAGGCCGCCTCGGCACCCGGGATCGAGGCCAGGAACACGAGCAGCACGACGAGCGCGCGCCGCGGCCACGGGCGGCGGGTCGCGATGGTCTGGCTTGGTGCTTCAGAAGTTGACATAGGTGAAGCCGGGGAGCGAGGCGTCCTGTGCCGCTCCCAGGTACAGGGCCGTCCAGAACACGGACGCAGCCATGACCGCCCACCAGGCGAGGCGCAGCAGGGGCCGGCGAGAAGTGCGGGACTGACCCGGGCGCGGTTTCACCACCATACGAGCAATCCCTTGAGAATCGCGACCGACTTGGCCAGGCTCGGCAGGAAGAAAATCGCCCCGAGGGCGATGCGCGCGTTGGTCCAGAGGATCCGCAGCCAATAGACCGGTCCGTGGCGCTCGGCGGGCGGCATCGGTCGTGCGCCCGTGACACCCTCCAAGAAAAGCATGGACGCGTGCCAGGCGCCCCAGCACGCGAAGGGCACCGTGAAGTCGTGCCAGAGCCCGCAGAGCAGCATGATGCCGGCGGCGAGCGACGCGGCCCGCAGCCCGCCCAGCCTCATGCCGCCCAGGGGGATGAACACGTGGTCGCGGAACCAGTCGGCGATCGTGATGTGCCAGTTGCGCCAGAACTCGGTGATGGACGTGGCGAGGAAGGGCTGGCGGAAGTTCTCGGGAACGCGGATGCCGAGGAGCAGCCCGAGCCCGATCGCGATGTGCGAGTAGCCGGCGAAGTCGAAGAAGAAATAAAGGTACAGGGACGCGATGGTCGCGATGCTCTCGTACGCGTTGGGAGCCTCGATGAGCAGAAGGCGCTCGGCGCCCCGGTCGATGAGCGCGGCGATGCAGACCTTGTAGAAATAACCCTGCGTGATGCGGTAGACACCCTCGCCGATGTCGGAGAGCGCAAGCGAGCGGGGCGTGTCCACCTCGCGCCGGAAGTCCAGGTACTTGTGGATCGGGCCGCTGGTGATCGTGGAGGGGAAGAGGGCGTAGTAAAGCGGTCGCGCGGGCGACCTTTCGGGGATGTCCACCAGGTAGTGCATGTACAGGAAGTTGATGGCTCGGAACAGGAAGTACGAGAGCCCCAGCGAGCCCGCGAGCACGCCGGCGATCGCGGTGTGATCGACCGCGGGGAGCGATCCGCGGCGCTCGAGCTTGTAGGCCAGCCAGACCGCGACCATCACGGCGATGCCCGTCCCGAGCAGGAACTTGGCGCGCGCCGGCCCCGCGCCCGCGGCCCTGGCTCGCCGGATCGCCAGGGCCAGCGGCCAGGCGATCAGCAGCATGCTCCCGCCGATCAGCACCAGGGTCTGCCACGAGGCGACCCCGATCACCGCGGCGCTGGCCAGCGCGCCCGCGGTCACGCCCCACCGGCGCCCCAGGGCCAGGCGCAGGGCGATCACGCCGAGCATCAGGGCGATGAACCGGATATCGAGGAGGCTGGGGCTCATCGGGCGAGGCGATTCAAGACGCGCCCCCACGCGCCCAGGCGCGAACGTGACCGGCGAGGTGGGCCCACTTGGCGAGCAAGCAGAAGGTCGCGTACAGACGGGCATCGGCCCGGGGACGGCCGCGGCGGCGCATGGTTCGCGCGATGCGCAGCCACAGCAGGACGTACAGAACGAGGACCGTCGCAACGCCGGCGAGCGCCCAGGGCCAGACGATCGAAACCGCCGCGCAGGCCAGCGCCGCGCCGGGCATGATCAGCCCCCACGCGACGTTGCTGGCGATGCGGCGCCGTTTCGCGCGGTCGCGCGAAGCCCCGGGCCGGCGTGCCGCGGCGACGTACCCCTCCCCGACGCGGGCGGTGCGCGACCACCACTGCGCGAATGAAGTCATGGCGGCGTCGTGCTCACCCATGAACTCGTCGATGCGGCGGATGGCCCACCCGTCGCGCCGCAGCCTTGCGCACAGCTCCGCTTCCTCGCCCGTCGGGATCGTCGCGTCGAAGCCGCCGACACGCTCAAACGCCTCGGCCCGTGCCATGAAAATCCCGCCGCACGCGCCGATATCGCCGACCGGCCCCGACCAGTCCATGTCGCAGACACGGGCAAGGGTTCGTGAATCTCGGTCGCGCTCGCGGAGGTGGCCGGTGACGATCGCAACCCCGGGGCTGTCCTTCAACTCGTTCTCGGCCGCCTTGAGAAAGGTCGGTGCCAGCTCGACGTCGCCGTCAACGAACATGACGAACTCAGGCCGGACGGTCCGCTTCAGGTGCGCGAACCCCTCGTTGCGTCCGCGGGCGGCCGTGAACGGCGTGCCGGGGTCGAGCGCGAGATCGGGGATGCCGCGCGACCGCGCCTCGTGCACGCTCGAGTCACGCGAACCGGAATCGACGTAGACCGAGGGCAGCCCCGACGCCGCCGCCGCGCTCAGCGAACGGCCCAGCCGCGCGCCCAGGTCGCGGCCGATGACGACGATCCCGACGGTGGCCGCCGAGGCAGCGGCCGGCGCAGCGCCGCGGGCGGGCTTTGCACTCTGCTCGATCACGTGAACTTCCGCGACCGCTCCCATCGCGCCAGCGCCTTGAACGCCAGGCGGACGGGTGCGCCCAGCGCCGCCGATCCCGCCCACTTCTCCGCGCCGCGTCGCCAGCGCCGCATCGACGACGCGGCCGACGGGATCTCGGCTCGCCCCTCGAGCACTGTCGAAGCGCCCGACATCAGCCGCTGCTTGTACATGCTCTCCCCCTTGCCGAGGTCGACGCGTGCCGCCCCCCCCGCCGCGGCGGACTCGGCCAGACGCAGCAGGAGCAGCAGCCCGGTCGAATACTTCGCGAAGGCCTCGTCGTACGCGGGGAACCAGTAGTGCCACACCGTCCGCGAGCGCATGCCCATGTGCGCGGCGGCGAGGGAGTCCCCGACGTACAGCGCCGAGAGCACGCCCGCGAAGCCGGGCGAGCGCGTCGCCATCAGCCGGCGCATGAGGTTCCTCGTCCAGTCCACCGCGAAGACATCGACCGTCCCGGCGGCGCGGCATTGCTCGCTCTTCCAGCGAATTACCCGGTCCAGCACGGCGGGGTCCGACTCCTCGAGCACGAAGCGGACGGGGCCGACCTCCCGTTCCATCTTGCGGGCCAGACCTTCGACCTTCTGGACCTGCTTCGAGCCGCTGGCCTTCCGCCCCTCGATGTACCGCCCGTACCCGCCTGAAAGGTCGATCACGGGAGAACTATGGCTCGATTCGGCGCACGCCGCGAACTGCGGCTGCTCGGCGAGGGCGTGGTCGAAGCGGAACGAGGAAAGACGCGACGCCGCCAGGAGGTCCGGCATGGACCATTCAACCCGCGGCGGCGCGATCACGCCGTGAAAATCGGAGATCCCCAGCGCCAGCGGCCGCCCCTCGCCGAGGCCGCGCCGATGGTGCGGGAAGAACCCGGCGGCCCGCCCGTCTTCCTCGATCACCGTCACCACGACGTCGCCGCGCTCCGCGTCCACCGCGCCGGCGAACTCGGGCCGGAAGTACGGGCTCGACACGGCCTCGCACGATTCCGCGGCGGCGGCCCACGCGCCGATCTCGGCAGGGCCCAGGTCGCGGAACCGCACCCGTCGGTACCGGCTCACGGGGCCGGCTCCGGCGGGGCGCTGAAGAACGTCCCTGCGCGCCGGGCGCGGATCGGCTTCAGCGTGCGCCACCGCAATGAGTTCAGGGCCACCAGGGCGAGCTCGGCGATCTCGACGGCGCACGCGACGGGCGCGCCGTAGTGCTTGCGGAGGTAGTAGAAGCGGCTCTGGAAATAGTGGCGCGGGATCGACCGCGCCCACTGCGGCTCGCGCGGATCGGAGACCGCGCTGGCCCCGCCGACGTGCGTCGCGACCGCCGTCCCGACGGCCCAGATCTCGCTCCCCGCGGCCAGAGCGCGGCGCCACAGGTCCGTCTCTTCCCAGTACAGGAAAAACCGCGGGTCAAACCCGCCCAGCGACCGCATCAGGTCCGTTCGGGCCAGGAAGAGCGCCCCGCAGACCCAGTCCACGCGCCTCGGCGCCGACCCCGGCTCGACCGCCACCCGGGCGCGGTCCGCGTGGCCCGGCCAGGACGCCAGCACAACCGACGCCGGCGTCGGAAGGCCCCCCGCGTGCTGCAGCGTGCCGTCGGGCTCGATGATCGCGGGCGCGGCAATCCCGGCACGTGGATTGGCCTCGGCGAACTCGATCAACGCCCGCAGCGCCTCGGGCTCCAACTCGGCGTCGGGGTTCACGAACACGACGTACGGCGTTGACGCTTCGGCCAGCCCCCGGTTGCAGCCGCGCCCGAAGCCCAGGTTCGAGCCCGCGTCGATCACGCGCGCCCACTCCTCGTGGGGCCGCAGCAGTTCACGGGTGTTGTCGGGGCTCGCGTTGTCCACGACCACGACCTCGCACAGCCCGGCCTCGCGGCACCGGCGCAGCGCACGCAGGCAGTTCTCGATCGTCCGCGCGGACCGGTACGTCACGACCACCGCTGTCGCCGGGGGTCCGTTCATGCTCGCCCGAAGAGGTTCATGGGCAGGTCCGGGTACGCGGGGTGAGTCAAGGACTTCAGCTCCGCGACGCACCCGGGCGCGCCGACTCTGGAAAGACGGAGCGGGTCCTGTCCCGGGCGAGCGCGGGGCAGAGCCCCAGAGGCCACCGCGCTCACGATCCCTTCGCGCCGCAGGATCGCCGCCGCGCCGCGGCACCATCGCCCGTACGGGAACGAAAAGTGCCGCGGACGCACTCCCGCGTGGCGTTCGATGTCGTTTATGCTCCCGGCGATTTCGTCCTCCAGGGACTCAGCCGGCGTCACGCTCAGGTCCGCGTGCGAGCGCGTGTGCGCGCCGATCGAGAACCCGGGGTGCTCGCGGACCAGCGTCCGCACATCGTCCCATCGCATGGTCAGCCTCGGGCCGATCGGCGGCGAGCCCAGCCCGCGTTCAACCCCGGAAAGGAGCCGCTCACGCGCGCCGGGCTCCGACACCCGCAATCGCTCGCGCAGCGTCGAATAGACCCCACGATCCGTCTCGGCGCGATCGAGGGCGATCGGTCCGGGCCCGAACCCCGGCACTACCGGAAATTGGATCGTTCTCGCCCTGAAGGCGTGACAGAGACGGTCGATCCACTGAGGCTCTCCGGTATCGATGTACGACGTCGGCAGGTAGAGCGTCGCGGGAAGACCGAGCGAGGTCAGGACCGGGGCGACCACACGCAGATTGTCGAGGTAGCCGTCGTCGAACGTGACCGCGACCGCCGCGGGCGGCAGCCGGCGCCGGCCGCGCACCGCCTCGGCGACTTCGTCCATGGACACCACGGACCGCTCTTCCGCGAGCACGCCCATCTGACGCTCGAACTCCGCCGGATCGATCCGGTTGTCGGGATCGATGAACGCGGCGTCGGCCTCGCCCGCCACGCTGTGGTACATCAGGATCACCGCGCCGACGGGCCCCACGACCGCGGCGTACAGCCCCGCCAGGCCGGTGGCGCGGAGCCCGCTCATGAGCACGGCGCTCGTCACCGCGACAGCCCCGGTGCGGGGTAGGAGACGGGCGCGGGAGTCCGCGGGACCTGCCCCGCGACCCGGCGTCCAGCCGTGATCTCCCCCACCACCGACTGCACCGCGCCGGCGGCGAGCGGGAAGACCGGGTTGATCATCGCGTTGAAGAGGTTGTCCACCATCCACAGGGCGACGACCACGGCCAGCGCGACGATCGGCGCGAGGCGAGGGTCCGACCATGCCCGCGCCGGCAGCCGCGTGATGCACATCCACGCCGGCAAGAGCAGGGTCGCGGCGAGCCCCGCGAGGCCGACCGCCCCGGTCCGCACCAGCGCGATCAGCCAGTATCCGTCGGGGACGATGGCGGTTCCACCCTCCTCGACGACCATCCCGCCGAAGACGAAGCGGCCCTCGCCGACCAAGAGCGCCATGCCCTGCATGCGGTCGATCGCGCCGTTCTCGCTTCGCAGACGCACGCCGAGCGACCCCGCCCGGCCCGGGTTGAACTCTTCGATGAGCGACAGCAGCTCGTACCCCCGCCAGCCGCCGAGCACCTTGGCGGTCATGTAAAGGATCGGGAACGCCACGAGCGCGAACACCGGCCAGCGGGCGCGCCACGCGCCCGCGGCCCACAGCGCCCCGATCCCGCCCGCCATCAGGATCACCGCGCCGAACGAGCCGCTGAGCACCGTGGCGGTCACGACCGCGGCGGCGAGCCACAGCATGGACCACCCCCGCAGCGTCCGCGCCGCGCCCGACCGCCACAGCCAGAAGCCCAGCACGGCGGCCGAACCCATGAACATGCCGACGGCAAGGCCGTGCTGGAGGAAGACCGTCGGTCGCCACGATTCGCCGCGGCGCGACTGCGCGAATTCGTGCTGGTGGAACCCGTAGAGCGTGCTGTGGAGTTGCGGGCTCATGCGGATCTCGAACGCCACCAGGGGCAGATAGACCAGCGCCGCGATGAAGAAGCCCAGGGCCAGTTCGCGCACCGCGCCCGGATCGCGGAAGTACACGCGCCCCAGCATGTACGGGATCCCCCACGAGATCACCTGGTTGAGCAGCTGCGAAAACCCGTCCCACGCCCCGAGCCCCGTCGACAGCGACGACACCAACGGCCAGGCGCACCAGAGCACGATCGGCAGGTCGTACCACGCCGGCCGGACGCGGCCGAACGTCTTGAAATCGAACAGCAGCGCACCGACCAGGACGACCGCCGTCGTCGCGGAGACCTTGGTGTAGTCCGGCAACTGGTCGATGAAGTACGCCGTGTTGGGCAGAAAGAGCCAGCCGCCGAGGATCCCGGCGATCACCGCGCGGCGCGCCGGCATCGTCAAAAAGAGGAGCGGCACGACCGCCAGCCATCCGAACATCGCGATGGGAATGGCGATGCTCATGTCAGTCGGCGAAGGCCCGCTTCACCCGGAGGAGCGCCCACGCGGCCGCCGCGCCGCCGATCGCCAGGGCCGGGACCGCCTCGTTCAGAAGCTGCGAGCCCGGCAGGGCGCGGTACATCGCCAGCGAGCATGCGGTCGAGAGCGCCCAGAGCGCGAGGACCAGGAGCGTGGCCCGCGTGTCGGCGCGAAAGACCGGCAGGCCCGCACGCTCCACCGCCGCCTGCACCACCGCGAGAGCCGCCCACGAGCCCGCGCCAACCCCCAAGATGAACCCCTGCATGCCCCAGACCCTGTGCCCCACGAGGCAGCCGGCCACCGTGACCGCCGCCTTGACCGCGTTGCTCAGGGCCAGAGCGCGGGTGTTCCCGATGGTCAGGAGCACGCGGTCGGTCGAGTTCTGAAGGAGCTCGAACCACACGGCCAGCGCGAGCAGCGGCGCCATCCACGCCGCCGCGTCGTACCTCTGTCCGTAAAGGTGCACGACAACGGGCGCGCCGAGGGCGACGCCGAGCGTGACCACGATCGAGAACGGCAGAACCGCGGACCGACCCCGGGCGAACGACGGCGCCAGCGACCGCATGTCGGCCCGCGCGACCCTGGAAAGCGCCGGGAAAAGGACCCCGTTGGCGACGGTCGCCGAAACTTCAACCGGCAGCCGGGCCAGGCGCAGCGCGATGCTGTACACGCCGAGGATGGCGGCCGGGACGACGATCCCCAGGATCAGGCGGTCGGCCTGGCAGGCGATGAACGTGACCGCCGTGCTCGCCGTGATCCAGCCGCCGAAGCGAACGAGGTCGCGCAGCGCCGACGGGTCGATCGCGAATCGGTCGTTGAAGCCGCCCAGGACGGCGTGGCTGAGCACCGCCCTCACCAGCACGCCCGCGAGCGTGCCGACGACCAGCGCCCAGACGCTTGGGTCGGCGAACGCCCAGGCGAACATGACCGTGATGGTCACCGCCTGGCAGACGAGTTCGAGGAGCGCCATGCGTGCGTACGCCAGGCGGCGGTTCACCGTGAACAGCGAGGTCGAGGAAAACCCGGCCACCAGCGCGCTCAACCCCGTGACCGGAAGGAGCCACAGATACATCCGCCCGTACGCCAGGGAAACGGGCCACGCGATCGCGCACGTTGCGAGCCAGAGCACGACCCCGCGGATCACCTGCACCGTCCACGCGGTGTTCAGGAACGCCCGTTCCTCGCCGCGCCGGTGCTGGATGATGCTCGGGCCGATGCCCAGGTCGGAGAACATCTGGAGGCCGCGGATGAAGACCGTGGCCATCGCCATGTACCCGAAATGCTCCGGGTTGAGGAAGTACCGCGCCAGCAGGACGCTGCTCGCCAGGGCAAGGACCTGTGAGACGCCGTACGAGGCGACGGTCCACGCCGAGCCCTTCAGCGCCAGACGCCGCGTGCTGGCCGGCGCGGGGCGCGCCTCGCCGCCGGCGGGGACCGAGGAGTTCGGCGCGTGCGCTTCGAGCGCCGTCATGGCGTGTCCTCGCCGCCCGGCGCCGGGTCGGGCAGGGGCATCCCGAAGTCCGGCTTCCCGCGTTCGCCCAGCGCCCACCGGTATACCTCCAGCACCTGGGCCGCCTTGGCGTCCCACGTGAACGAGGTTCGGGCGCGCCGCCGCGCGGCAAGGCTCATCGGCGCGAGCACGGACGGCCCGGCCGCGAGCCTGGCCAGGATTTCGCGGAACGAGCGAACGATCGTCTCGCGCCCCCCCATCGGTACGGCGAACCCCGTCGCCGGGCTGACCAGTTCGCCCGGCCCGCCGTACTCGACGACGACCGGGACCAGCCCGAGGGCCATCGCCTCCAGCACGACGGCGCCCCCGAACTCGCGCACGCTGGGAAAGCCGAACACGTGCGAGCCGGCCAGGCGGGCCCGCAGGAGCGTGTGATCAACCCAGCCGGCAAAGCTGACGCCGCCCTCAATCCGCTCGCGCGCCGCCAGGGCCACGAGCCGCTCACGCTCCGGTCCGTCGCCGATAAGGTCTACGACGACGGCGCCGTCCCGGATCAGGGGCGCCGCGGCTTCAAGGAGCATGTCCGCGCCCTTGTACGGCACGAGCCGGCCGACGAACGCCACCCGCAGGGGGGGTGCCGGCGCGGGCGCCCCCGCCACGGCGAAGCGTGCCGGGTCCACCGCGTTCTCGGGGATGTACACGCACTTGCCGAGGTACCGGCGCGGCATCTGGGCCAGCGTGTCGCGCGAGCCGACGATGATCGCCGCGGCGTGCTCGCGCGTCGAGCGGAAGCCCGGCATGAACCGGTGGGCGCCGCGCACGTAGCTCAGCCACTCGCGCTCGCGCCGACGGGCCGCGCCGAAGTCCTTCGGCCACGGCACGCCGCCGTTGAGGGGACCGATGACGAAGGGCACGCCCGCCCGCGCGCAGCGCCGCGCGATGGGGCTCGGGATCGTCGGGCTCAGGGGCGTCAGCCGGTGCACGATGTCGAACTCGCGGGCCCTGATGCGGGCTCCGAACTGCTTCCAGATGAGCCGCTCGGTGTACTGGTACGTCAGCGACTGCATCGCGGTGACGAGTGTCCAGCCCTTGCCCGAGCCGCCGCGCAGCCGTTCGGAGAGCTTCCACAGCGGCCGGGCGACCGCCTCGGAATCGATGGCGGTGAACTCGCGTTCGTCGAGCCCCGCGCGGAGAATGGCATCGCGGTTCCGGACCTGCGTGACCAGGTGGGCTCGGGTCACACGGGCGATCGCGCGCGAGTGGGACCAGCCCTCCAGCGGCACGCTGACGAACTCGGGGTTCGCCGCTTCGGCGATCAGGAGCACGCGCGGCGGGCGCGTGTCGATCCGACCCGTCGGGACCGCTGGGACGTCACACTCGGCCACGGTCACGCTCGATCAGCTCCTTCTGGAACCCGGGGTACCACCGCCGCAGGTCGGCGACGTCTTTGGCGAAGATCGCGTCGACGTGCCGCAGCGCCAGCGCAATGCCGCGGGCGTGTGGCAGCGACCACGACCGGTTCACGAGGTCCTTGCACAACTGGATCGCCAGGCGGCGGCGCAGCAGCGAGCGGGTCCGGCTCCGCGAACGCTCCTGGTCGACCCCGTAGATCCGGTGAAGAACCGTCGGATTGAGCGCGCCGAGCGCGGCAACCGTGTAGCGTGACAGCCGGCCTCCCCCCGCCTCAAGGTGGCACAGTCGGGCGCGGTGCGCGTTGAGGAGCGCGCCGTGACGCGACACGCGGTAGCTGGTGTCGCTGTCCTCGCCCGCGGCGTACCGCTCGAGCACTTCGTCGAAGGGCTCCCGCTCGATCATGCCGCGACGGAACGTCATCCGCGCGCCGTGCATGCACGGGATGGTGCTCACGTCGAGCGAGGCCACTTCCGGCGGGAGCCGGTGGGACGGGTAATCGCGGTCGTAGGGGACGAAGATGTCGTCGGCGCGGAGGGCGGCGCGAACCGCTCGCCTCAGCGCCCCGGTGCTCGGCCTCGCCGCCGACGCGGCGCCATGGCCGCTCGATTCATCCGGGGGCGCCGGGGCGTTCACCGGGCTCACGCCCGCGACGCACCCGCCCACGTCCGCGTCGTAGACCCGCATCACCTCCTCGGCACAGTCCGGGTACATCAGCGAATCGTCGTCGATGAGAAACAGCACGTCGGCCGTGGATCGTCTCACGCCCTGATTACGCTGCGCCGTCGATGACGGCCGCTCCGCGGGGGCGTAGTCCAGCCGGACCCCGCGCCCGGACTCGTGCACGGCCGCCTCGATCGTCGCCCGAGTGGCCTCCCACTCCGGGCTGGCGTCCACGATGACGATCTCGATCGGAGGGCGCGTCTGGGCGCACGCGAGTCGGACGCACCGCGGCAGTACGTGCGCTCGCTTGTACGTCGCGACGACCAACGCCCATGTCAGCGCCTCGCTCACCCTCACTCTTCTTCCACGTTCAGGCGCCGGCGCGCATCCGCGCCCGCCCCGCCCCTTCGAACCCCGACGAAGTCGTACGACCGCGGGTGCGGCGGGCCCCCGGGGCCGACGCGGAGCAGCCGCATGCGGACCAGCGGCTTGGGAATCTGGAACAGGTCGTACCCCAGATCGGCGATCATCCGGACCGGCGGACGAGCGCGGAACGGGGTCTCCTCGTCGAGCGATTCGAACAGCACGACCTCGGGCGCGTTCTCCGCGAAGAAGTTTCCCGCGCCCCGGAGCACGGCCTCCTCGTGCCGTTCCACATCGAGCTTGAGCAGACGGATCGGCGGCAAGCCCAGGGCGCGCAGCCCGTCCTCGGTCCGTCGCACCGGCACTTCGATCGTCCGGTCGCCCGGCACCTGCCCGTTTTCGAGAGACGCCGTCACCGTCATCCGCTCGTCCACGTGCAGCGCCATGCGCCCGTCGCGGTCCGACAGAGCTATTTCGTGCACGCTCATGTGGTCGAAGCCGTTCAGCGCCGCGGACCGACGCATCGCGTCCGCCAGCGCCGGCTGGGGTTCGAAGGCGTGCACCACGCCGCGCGGGCCCACGATCGACGCGGCCATCAGCGCGACCACCCCGATGTTGGCCCCGATGTCGAGCGCACAGTCGCCGGGACGGAGCACCCGCCTCACCACCCACGAGACCCGTCTGTCGTAGTCCCCCGTGTAGTACACCGTCCGGCCCAGCGGATCGTTCAGGTACGCAAGGATCGCGGTGCCCCCGCGCAACGTCGCTCGCACCAGTTCGGGCTCGCGCGTGAGGCCGCGCGCCAGCCGCGTGTGCGCGAGCGCGCCCCCGCCGCTGTAGAACGGGTAAGTCCGGAGCATGGCGGCGATGATTCCCCGCATCCGGTTCACTCCAGCGCCGGCTCGGTTCCTTCGCCCGACCGCAGCCCGCCCGCCAACCGCTCGAACAGCGCACGGGCGCCGATCCGGCTGTCGAACCGCTCGACGATCGCCGTCCGCCCGGCCCGCCCGAGCCTGAGACGAAGTCCCGGGTCGTCCATGAGCGAGCGCAGCGCATCCGCGATCGCCTCCGCACTCTCGGGTTCGACCAGCAGGCCGGTCCGGCCGTGGTCGACGATCTCTGCCACGCCCCCGCCGCGCACGCCGATCACGGGAACGGCACACGACATGGCCTCCATGAACACGACGCCGAGGGGCTCGGCAGGGTTCGCCAGCGCGAAGGCGTCGGAACCGCGGACCTCCTCGATCACCCGGTCCTCGCTCACCGAGCCGGCGAGCGTTACGCGATCGTCGAGCCCGAGCCGTCGCGTCTGTTCGCGGAGCTCCGGCTCTTCCGGCCCGCCCCCCAGGATCCGCAGCCGCACGTCCCGCCCCTCTGCCCAGAGCAGACCCACGGCCTCGATGAGCAGGTCGTGACGCTTGGCATGGTGAAGGCGGCCGACGCTCAGGACGTTGAAACTCCGCACCTCCCCCCGCCCGCCCTCGGCCGGGGTCCACCGGCGCGTGTCGACGCCGACCGGCGCGCGGACGACCCGCGCGTCCGGGATTTCTGGGTGCTTGCCGAGAATGTCCTCGCGGATCCAGGCCGCGTGGGTGACGATCAACTCCGCACCCCCCAGCTTCTCGCGCATCGCGCCCCCCCACCACTCGAGGTTCGCGTTCACCACGATGGAATACGGGATCCCGGTCAGGAGACGGACCATCATCGCGATCACCGCGCTGCTCTTGGCGCTCTGGCAGTGCACAAGCCCCACGCCGCTCCGAACCGCGTCACGCGCCATGACGCACGCCGGGGCGACGAGCGGGAGGGCCCGGCGCCACGCGGGCCCCGGATCGACCGGGAGGGTCAGCCCGAGCCGCAGGCACCGGAGAAGTCCGAGCGGTCGCGTCAGGATCGCCCACGCGATCGCGCCGGCGACGTCGATCATCAGCCGCGGCCAGAGGTACACCGCCTCGTGGGCGGCGGCCTCCGCGAACTCGTGCCGCGCCCGGTCTCGCTCGGGCGGCGGACGGGTCGCGTAGATCCGGACGGGCGCGCCCCACTCGCGGAGGTGGACGATCTCGCGCCACATCCACACGTGCGTCTGGCCCGGGAACTCCGGGATGAGGTAGCCGACGGTCTTCACCGCGGGGGAGGCGGAGCGGGCGCGAGGACCCCGCGCCCGCGCGCTGAGCGCCCGGCGCCGTGCGCCGGGTTATCGATCTCACTTGAAGCCGTCGCGGATGTACGCGTTCACCGCGGCGGCCGTGTATTCCTCACGCCAGGTCCGCTTCGACTGCTTCCGGCACTCGGCGATGAAGGCCTCGAAGGTCGCCGGCCCGCCCAGCGTCGCGTTGTAGTTCGAGACCGTGTTCGATGGGCTGGCGAAGTTCCTCGGGGCCGTGACGGCGCCCGTCTCGCCCGACTGCGCAACCCACTGGTCGAACGTGAAGCTGAACCCGTTGATCTCGAAGGGCTTGGGGCCGACCGAGTTGTACACGTTCCCCTCGTGCGTGAACCGCGACTTGTCCACCGACGACGGACCGTGGAACATCATGCGACCGACGGGCGTCGGTTCGACAAACGCGTTGCCGACGATCGACACCGAGCCGTAGTGGGCGGGGTTGGACGAGCTGGAGACAAACCCGTTGCCCTTCCAGTTGTAGACGATGTTGTTCCGGAAGATCACCGTGCCGGGGGGCGGGAGCGTCGGATCGTTCGGCGAATAGCCGATCCCCAGCGCGTGAGAATAGATGTTCGGCGAGAGCTTGTTGGCGATGATGTTGTCCTCGACGATCGTGGGCGGGGAGGTCGGCACCTGGAGCACGTCGATGCCGAACCCGCGCACGATATCGGGCGCGATGTCCACGCCCTCGAGCACCACGTTCCCGCGGACCGTGCTGGCGGACGTCGCCACGAACATCGCCGAGGGGTTTCGCACGAACAGGTTGCCCTCGACGACGCCGCCCGGACGGGCCTGCAGGCCGTGCGATGAGGCGCGGGACGTGATGTTGCCGCGGATGACCACGTTCTTGTTGTCGTTGCCGATGTACAGGTTGTGATTGAAGATGGTGGCCGGGGCGACGTTTTCCTTCCAGCCGTTGTTGTCGATCACGTTCTCGATGATGTTCAGGCCGTTGACGGTTCCGCAGAAGATTCCCTGCGAGTGACCGTTGCCGGTCTTCGAGAACGCGTCCACGATCACGCATCGGCGGATCGTCACGTTGTTCACCATCGCGTCCGCGCTGCCGACGAGCACGATGTTGTCCTTGTACCCCTGGATCAGGCAGTCCTCAATGAGGAGGTTCGAGCCAGGCCCGAGGAAGCTGATCCCCGAGTTCTGCTGATCGCCGTTGTACCCCGTGGACACGAACGCGATCCCCACGATCCACAGGTTGTCGATGGTCGCCGGCGAGGCGTTGCCGCCCTGACGGTAGAAGCCCGACTCGGCCGCCGGGGTGTTCAACCGCGGCCGGTCCCCGTTGCCGTAGCTGGAAATGACCATCGGCTCGGTCGCCGAGCGGCCGGAGCACCTCCAGTGCCCGAGCCCCTCGCTCCACACGTCGCCGCTCTTGAGCAGGAGCCAGTCCGGCTTCTGATGCCGCATCAGCGAGTAGCCGCGCGCGATCGTCTTCACCGGAGCGCCCTCGGTCAGCCCGCTGTTGGAGTCGTTCCCCGTCGAGCTGCTCACGTACACGACCCGCGTGTCGGCGCTCGGCACCAGCGGCGTCCATCCCGTCGAGATCGACGCCGTGACCCACAGCGTCCACTCCGAGTCGCCCATCGAGTTCGTCGCGCACACGCGGTAGCGATGCTGTCCCGCCGCGGGCGTATCGATCATCTGCACCACGTCCGCCCCGACGTTCGGAAGATCGACCGCGTTGCCCCACGCGCCGCTGGCCTGGATCGTCTGGCGCTGCACGCGGAACCCCGTCTCGTTCGTCGAATTGTCGTGCCAGACGATACGGATCTGGTTCTGCGTGCCCAGGTCCGTCACGACCAGGTCGCTGGGGGCCTCCGGGTACGTCTCCGAGACCGTGACCGTCGCCCACGGGCTGTACGACGAAGCGCCCGCCGCCCCGACCGACCGCACGCGGTAGCTGAACGTCCCCGGGCCGCACTGGTCGACGTACCCCCGAACGGTCGAATCGACGCTGACGGTGCCCGTCGAGAACGACGGCGAACGCTCGATGTCGAACCCGGAGACGCCGCCCGCCTCGTAGATCCACGACAGCAGCGCCCGGCGCGTCCCCATGTCCGACGCGAGCACCTCCTGCGGCACGCCCGGCGGCGCGGCGACGAGGCTCAACTCGGCCCACCCGCTGTACCCGCTCGGCCCCGACGCGTTGACCGCCCGGACCCGGTACCTGAAGTCGCCCGTCCCCGGCGAGTCGTTCAGTGACGTGGTGTTCATCGCCGCGGTCAGCGTCGTTCCCTGGGACCACGCCCCGTCGACCCTCTTCTCACGCTGCACCTCGAACCCCGACTCGTTGCTCGACGTGTCCTGCCAGGACGCGGCGACCGCCGTGCCGCCGCCGGTCGTGACCGCCGCAAAGCTGCCCGGCGTGTTCGGAAGACCGTCGGCCACGGTCACCTGCAGGTACGGCGTGAACGCCGAACTCCCGGCACCGTTCAGAGCGCGCACCCGGTACCGGAACGTCCCCTTGCCGGGGCTGTCGACCGCGCTGACCACCTCCGCGCCGAACGTCCGGCTCGTCAGCCCCCCCCACGCCGTGCCCAGCTGCTTCTGGCGCTCCAGCTCGAACAACTTCTCGTTGCCGGAATTGTCCTTCCACGAAAGGCGCGGCTGGTCCCCGTTCTCGAACCCGACGAGCGAGAGTTCGCTCGGCGCGTTCGGCGGCGTTTCCTGCACGGTGTACGAGAGCCAGTTGCTGAACGCCGACGCGCCCAGCGCGTTCACCGCGCGGATCCGGTACCGGTACACGCCCGCGCCCGGCGTGTCGATCAGGTCGGTCGCGTCGGCCTCCGCCGCGATGTTCTGGGCGCCCCCCCACTGACCGCCGCTGGACTTCTCACGCTCGATCTCGAAGAGCTGCTCGTTGTCCGAGTTGTCCACCCACGTGAGGCGGGGCGGCATGCTCTCGATCAAGAACGCCGTCGGCGGGTTGGGAGGAGAAGCCTCGATCTCGATCGAAACCCAGTCGGTGAACTTCGCCGCCCCGGCCCGGTTCACCCCCGCGACGCGGTACCGGTGAACGCCGGCACCCGGCTTGTCGTCGAACGAGCGGGCGGTCGGACCCACACGGTACTCGCGCGTGGCCGCCCAGTTCCCGCCGGTCTCGGTCGATTGCCGCTGGATGATCGATTCGACCGTGTTCGTCGAGGGATCGAACCACTTGAGCAGCACGCCGCCGCCGGTCTGCTTGTCCACCGTAAAGAACGCCGTGGGCGTCGGCGGCGGGTCGCCCAGGCCGCCGCCTCGCGGGCCGATCGGACGCCACGAAGACGCGGTGCCAGGCTCGTCACCCTGCGTGCCCATCACCGGCGAACCCTGGCCAGAACCCCCTGTGCCACGCGTCCCCCCACCGCCGGCGGACCCCGACCCGGAACCCGATTGATCCGCGGCCGAAGTGCTCGCAGGCTTCTCCTCACCCCGGCGGGAAACGGTCAATCCCTTGCGGATCGGCCGGAGAGTCACGGCGCGCTGCGCCGCGGTGGTCGCCGCGTTCGACCCGTCCACACCGGGCTGGTTAGCCAGGATGATCGCGCCCTCGGGGATTGCATCCCCCGGGACCAGGCGAACCTCTCGAACCCCGTCAGCGCGGACGAGTTGCACGGCGACCAGATCGGCTCCTGCCGGCGGCTGCGGGTCCGAGGCCACCCCACCAGCCAGAGCCGTGGTCCCGGCGAACGAAAGCACGAGCAAGGATCGAATAAGTCGCATAAATCGCTCCCCCGCAGTAACTTGCAATCGCATCATCGGCCTGTCGAAAAGGGGGCGCTTTGGGAAGGACGGGCAACCCGGGGCTTTGCCCCTTGCGTCCTTGCGGGTTATGGCGGCCAGCGCAATCCTTGCGGTTTCGTCTTCATTGGTGATGGGACGCGCCAAGCGTATCAACGAGCATCCGATGGGTCGCGTCTGATCGCGCAGTTCCCGCCGATCGATCCAGATTAGGTGGAATTAGGGATGATCCTCCACGCGCCGCCCCGCCCTCTCCTCACTACGGGCAGGCTCCGCCCCCGTCGACTGCATCGCGCGTCGATTGAGACATCCCGGCATCATCAACCGCCGACCGCACGGTCATTCCACCGGGCGGAGCAGCGTTCGATCGATTTCCAGTATCGACCCTTTCCCGATCAAGTCCACTTGCAAATAGAGTCGGTCTTTGCTCGGGCCGGTTTCCGCCAGGCCGCGGATGCCCTTGAACGGCCCGGACGTCACCTCCACCCGGGTCCCCCCCGTGATCGCGTCCGCCGGCGTCAGGGGCGCGCCCGCCGCAAGGGCCGCTTCAATGTTGGCCAGTTCAGCCCTCAGTCGGTCCTGGTCCGCGACCTTGATGATCCCCGCGACGCGCTGGGTGCGGTCCGCCGCGTACGTGTTCTCGATCGAGCCGTGAAGGAACAGATACCCGGGGAAGAGAGGCTGATGAACGCGGACCTTTCGCCGCCCGTAGTAGCGGGCCACCGGGATCAACGGGAGCACGAACCTGATGCGCAGCGCGAGCAGGTCGGCGGCGAGCGCCTTTTCCTGCCGGCTCTTGGTGTGCAGCACGAACCAGCGCAGATTCGCGCCGGCGACCGGCTCAACGGCCGTGCCGCGCGTATGCCCGGCCACGCCCTCGGAATCCATCTCGGCCTGACTCAAAGCCCGCCTCCTGCGCCACCCATCCCTACGACGATCCGGGGTGGTTCGTGCGTGGTTCAGGAAGAGAGATCGACGCTTCGCCGGGGTGGGCTCTACCGCCCTCGCTCCGCCCTGTTCCCTTCCCGCCGCTCGAACGCCGCGTCGAAGGCCGCCCCCGGCGGCAGGAAATCCACCCGCCGCACGTACTCGCAGGATTCGCGCGCCCCGTGCTCCCGGTCCATACCGGGGTCCTCCCACTCGACCGAGAGCGGACCCTCGTAACCGAAACGGTTGAGCGCCCGGATGATGGCCTGGAAATCGACCTGCCCGCGCCCGACGGATCGGAAATCCCAGCCGCGCCGGTGGTCCCCGAAGGCGAGGTGCGACCCGAGGATGCTGGTCGAGCCGTTGCGGTTGACGGCGGCGTCCTTCATATGGCAGTGGAAGATGCGGTCGGGGAACTCGTTGATGAACGCGACCGGGTCGATCCCCTGCCAGATGAGGTGGCTCGGGTCGAAGTTGAACCCGAAGGCCGGGTGGCCCCCCACCGCGTCGATCGCGCGCCGCGCGGTGTGGATGTCGTACGCGATCTCGGTCGGGTGCACTTCGAGCGCGAATCGCACCCCGACCTCCTGGAACGCATCGAGGATCGGCGTCCAGCGCTTCGCGAAATCCTGGAAGCCCGCGATGATCTCCTCCGGCGGGGTCGGCGGGAAGAAGTACAGCTTGTGCCACACGCCGCTCCCCGTGAAGCCGTTGACCACCTTCACGCCCAGCTTCGCCGCCGCCCGGGCGGTGAGGATCATCTCCGCCGCGGCACGCTTGCGGACGCCCTCCTTGTTGCCGTCACCCCATACGCGCTTGGGCAGGATGGCCTTGTGACGCGCATCGATCGGGTCGCAGACGGCCTGCCCCACGAGGTGATTGCTGACCGCGAAGCACGCCAGCCGGTGCTTCTTGAGCAGGGCGAGCCGCTCCGCGCAGTACTTCTTGTCGCGCACCGCCTTCCACGGGTCGAAGTGGTCGCCCCAGCAGGCCAGTTCCAGGCCGTCGTAGCCGAACGAGCGGGCCTTGGAGGCCATCTGCTCAAGGGGCAGGTCGGCCCATTGGCCGGTGAACAGCGTGACAGGGCGGGGCATGGGAGACTCCTGCGGGCCGGGCCGGAGTCTAACGAACCCTGCGGAATCGCGTGCCCGACGGCCGATTTGATGTTCGCGTCAAGGTTGCGCGAAACGCGACGGCCGATCCTGTATGCTTCCCGAATCTCCGGCGGCTCGCGAGCCGGACCATCAAAGGATTCCGCGCATGAGCAGCGCCGTTCCCCCGACCCCGCCGAGCCCCGCCAACGGCGATCGCACGTTCCTGGGACACCCCCTCGGGCTGTTCCTGCTCTTCCTGGTCGAGATGTGGGAGCGGTTCAGCTACTACGGGATGCGCGGCCTGCTGGTCCTTTATCTCATCAACGTCACCGCGGTCCACCAGCTCGCGCCGGGCGTTCACTCCAACCAGTTGAAGTTCGCCGAGGTGGCGAAGGCCACGGACGGCACCGAGCCCAAAGAGACCGCGGCCCTCCTCGTCCCCTACCACGTCGTCGTCGGCGAGACGAATCGAGCGCCCGAGAGCGCCGCCGCCGCGTGGACGGGCACGCCCGCCCTCAAGATCCAGCGGCTCCGCAAGGAGCCCGACCCTTCCAAGCCCGGGGAGTCGCGCTGGGTGCCCGACGCCGCGGCGGACCCTGCGTCCCCGGTCATCGTGAAGGGCCCCGCCGGGGGCAACGACGACCGCGAGACCCGCGGCTTCGAGAACACCGAGATCCGCTACTCGGTCTCCAACCCGACCGATGCCGCTGTGGACATCCAGGTGGGCGCGGTCAAGCCCGACGCCGGCAGCCGGACGTACTTCACGGTCAACGACAACACGGGCACGTTCTCCGGCACCGTCAAGCCCGACAAGGACCGGGCCGCCGACGAAGAGCCGTTCACGCTCACGGTCAAGGCCAACACGCACGACAGCGGCCGCAACTGGCTCCGCTCCGACGCGTCCGTGCTCTACGGCTGGTACACGGGCCTGGCGTACCTCTTCCCGATCCTGGGCGGCATCCTGGCCGACAAGCTCATCGGCACGCATCGCTCGATGCTCACGGGCGGCCTGCTCATCGCCCTCGGCCACATCATCCTGTGGATCTCGGGCATGGGGGACATGGCGTACAACCGCACGGGGATGAGCGTTTTCGTGCTCGGCCTCGCGGTGATCGTCCTCGGGACGGGACACTTTAAGCCGACGGTCTCGGTCATGGTGGGCCAGCTCTACGCCCAGGGCGACCCGCGGCGCGACGGCGCGTTCACGATCTTCTACATGGGCATCAACCTGGGCGCGTTCATCTGCGCGTTCGTCTGCGGGACGCTCGGCGAAAAGGTCGGCTGGCACTGGGGCTTCGGAGCCGCGGCGGTGGGCATGATCGGCGGGCTGCTCCTGTACATGGTCGGCAAGCCGATCCTGCTGAAGGGCATCGGAGACGCGCCGTCCCTCCGGGCCGGATCCTGGTCCGTCGCGTGCTTCGTCGGATCGCTCGTTGCGTCCGCCGCCTTCGCCGGCCTGTATCACGTCGGCACTTTGGCCAGGCTCGAGGGCGCGATGGAGCACCTCAAGGCTAATCCCACGCTCGGCTGGTCGATCGTGGGCGTGCTGCTCGCCGTCATACTCGGGTGGGTCGGGTGGTTCACCGCCATCAACAGGCCCGAAGACCGGGGGCCGGTGATCACGATCTTCGTTTTCATGCTCTTCAACGCGTTTTTCTGGATCGCCTTCGAACAGGCAGGCTCCTCGATCAACATCTTCACCGAGCAGAACACAGACCGCGAACTCGGCAGCTTCGTGGTCCCCGCAACGTGGTTCCAGTCTGTGAATGCGGGGCTCATCTTCATGCTCGCACCCCTCTTCGCGATCATCTGGACCAAGCTGGGCAAGCGCAACATGAACCCCAGTCAGCCCGTCAAAATCGCCCTCGGCCTCATCTTCCTCGGCCTGGGATACCTCTTCATGGTCCTTGCGGGCCGTCAGGTCGCCATCGACGCCTCCAAGGCCGGCATGTCCCTGATCCTGCTCACGTACTTCTGGCACACCGTCGGCGAACTCTGCCTCTCCCCCACCGGCCTCTCCTACGTCACAAAGGCCGCCCCCGTGAAGTTCGTATCCCTGCTCATGGGCATCTGGTTCATCAGCAGCTTCATCGCCAACCTCGGCGGAGGGCTCGTCGCCGCCCAGGTCGAGGCCGTCGAGAAGGGCACGCTGAAACTGCCGTGGGACTTCGGCGGCCAGGCCGACTTCTTCTTCCTCTTCGTCGTCTTCTCCATCGGGCCGGGGATCCTGATCCTGATCCTCACCCCGCTGATGAAGCGGATGATGCGGCCGGGGACCTGAGTCCGGGCGATCGCTCAGACAGTCGAAAGTAGTCGGGCGCCGGCGCACGCCCGCGTCGCGAATATGTCGCACTCGCGCCCGAACGCCGCGCGGTAGCCGTCGGACGCGATGACCGAAAGGTCCGCGACCGCCGCCGGCTCCGCGAGGGCGATCGCGCACCCGCCGAACCCGCCCCCCGTCATCCGCGCACCGAAGACGCCTCGCACTCCGCGGGCCAGTTCAACGAGCACGTCGAGTTCCTCACACGAGACCTCGTAGTCCAGCCTCAGCGATTCGTGCGATTCGTTCATGAGCCGGCCGATGGAAGCCAGGTCTCCGGCCCGCAGCGCCGCCGCGGCGTTCAGCACTCTCCCGTTCTCGGTAACCACGTGGCGCGTCCGCTTCAATTCCACCTCGCATAAATCTCCCGCGCGGGCGCGGACCTGCGCGAGCGTCGCGTCGCGGAGCTCGGAAACGCCTATTTTCGCTGCCGCGCCGCGGCATTCCTGCCTCCGCCGCGCGTACTCGCCCGAGGCGAGGGCGTGGTGCACGTTGGTGTTCATCACGACCACGACCGCGCGTTCGGCCGGCGGCATCGGCACTTCCTCGGCGCTCTCCGACCGGCAGTCGATCAGCAGCGCGTGCCCCTCACGCCCCATCGCCGAGATGAACTGGTCCATGATCCCGCACGGCACGCCCGCGAACTCGTGCTCGGCCTCGCGGCAGAGCCTCGCCGTCTCGACCGGCGCGAAGCCGACACCCCACGCGTGCTCCAGGGCCGTGGCCACGGACACTTCGAGCGCAGCCGAACTTGAAAGCCCGCCCCCGGGCGGCACCGCGCTCGACACGGCCACGTCCACGTTGCAAACCCGTCCGCCCAGCGCCGCGACCCGCGAAGCTAGCGTCGCGCCGACACCGAGCACGTAGCTCGCCCACGATCCGGTGCGCACGCGCGGCCCGTCCACGAGTCCCGCGATTTCCGGCGCCGGGCTCAGCGCCGAGCTAAGGTCGCATTCCACCGCCTCACCAACATCCACCGCCACCACTCGCGATCGCCCGGCCCCGACCGCCGGCGCCCCCACCGCCACGCACGCGCGGTCGATCGCGATCGGCAGCACCAGCCCGCCGTTGTAGTCCGTGTGCTCGCCGATCAGGTTCACGCGCCCCGGCGCCGCCGCGGCAAACGCCGGTTCGCGCCCGAACGCCGAACGGAACGCCGCCGAGCACCGGGCCCGCGTGCGCTCGATCGTAACGGCCTCTGAAGGTTCGCTGCTCATGGCTCTGCGCGCCGTCTGCCGTCACGGCGTCGCGGCCGGTGTCGAGGCGACCCAGCGCGAAAGCTCCATCCCGATCTGCACGCCCATCCAGAGCAGGAAGTGGGCGCACACCACGTACAGCAGGAGCCTGCGCCACAGCCGGAACAGCAGCGCCACCGCCGCCGTGTACGCCAGCGACGCGAGCACGAGTTCCTCCCACCGCCCGTCGCCGAGCAGCGTGATCCGCGTGTTGACAAGCACCAGGAACGCCGACACCGCCACGAACATCTTCGCGCCGGCCTGCTCGATCGACCCGAACGGCCTTCCCAGCAGGATCGCCGTCACCCCGAGCGCGGCGATCCCGGTCCCCGTGTGGAACGCGGCGTTGTACACCGTCAGGAACGAAGCCGCGACCGGGTGGTTCTTTTCGTTGACCGCCGCGGCCACCACCGCCCCCAGCAGCAGCACAAACCCGAGCCCCAGCCACACGACGGGCAGCGGGGGATCGTCCTTCACGAACGGCGGGCGCACCGGCGCCGCCTCGACGCCGGGCAAAGGCTTCTTGTTTCCGAGCGCCGCGTCCACCTCGGGGTCATGCTCGAAATCGGCGTCCTCGTCGAAGCCCTCCAGCATCCCACCGAGCCTGCCGAGCAGGCCCTTTCGCGGTTGCGGCTTCGGCGCTGGCGCGGGGGGCGCCGCGGGGGGGGGGGGCGGGGGCGGGGGCGGAGCGGGGCGCTCGGGCTCCGGCAGCGGTTCGAGGTCGAACGCGCCCTTCTCGTCCTGAGGCGCCCCGTCGGGCTTGGGCGGTACGGGTGTGTCGCTCATGGGACTGCCAGAGCATAGCGCCGGGAGCGCGACGCTACGCTTGGCACCACGCCGGAGTGACCCGATGCCGAAGTCTCGCGAGTTCGATCCCAACGCCGCCGCCGCTCCCGGCGCCGGCGTCTTCGGCCTGCCCTTTTCGCGCGAGCAGAGCCGCGTGGTGCTCCTGCCCGTCCCGTTCGATGCCACCACCTCGTACCGGCCCGGCACCGCCGCGGGCCCCGACGCGGTGTTCGAAGCGACGATGCAGGTGGACCTCTTCGACCGGCGCTTCGGACGTGTGTACGAACGCGGGATCTGCTGGGAAAAGAAAGGACGCTCGCTGAGGGCCCTCTCGCGGACCGCCGCGACCGCCGCCCGGCCCGTCATCGCCGCGGGCGGGGCCGATCCGAAGAACGCCCGCCACCGCGCCGCGTGCAGGAAAGTCGACGCGGCGTGCGAGCAAGTCAACGCCTTCGTCGAGGCGCACACCCGGGAGGTCCTCGACGAGGGCAAGGTGCCCGGGCTGGTCGGCGGCGAGCATTCCGTGCCGTTCGGGGCGATCAAGGCCATCGCCGAGCGCTTCCCCGGCATCGGCATCCTGCACGTCGATGCGCACATGGACTTCCGCGAGGCGTTCGAGGGGTTCGCGTGGTCGCACGCGTCGATCATGCACAACGTGCTGTCGCGTCTGCCCGGCGTCTCGCGCCTCGTGCAGGTCGGCATCCGCGATTTCTCCGAAGGAGAGTTCGAATTCGCCCGCTCGCAGGCGGGGCGCGTCGTCACGCACTTCGACGACCTGTGGGCCGAGGAGATGCTCAGGGGCAGGCCCTTCACCGACCTCGCCGCCGCGGCGATCGACGCCCTGCCGCCGACGGTCTACGTGAGCTTCGACATCGATGCGCTCGACCCCTCGCTCTGCCCGGGCACGGGCACGCCGGTCCCCGGCGGCCTGACGTTCAACCAGGCCGCGCTCCTTCTGGACACGCTGCGGAGGTCCGGGCGGCGCGTCGTCGGGTTTGACATGGTCGAGGTCGCGCCGGGCCCGAAGAGCGGTTCCGAGATCGACGCGATCACGGGGGCGCGCGTGCTCTACAAGCTCTGCGGGGTCGTCTGATCCCCCGGCGCGGGCCCTCGGTCGTCTCCGGTGTCACGCGCAGTCCGCGGGACCTGATATGAGCCGCCCGCCGCCAATCAGGGTGACAGGATTCGAACCTGCGACCTTGTGGACCCAAACCACACGCTCTACCAAGCTGAGCTACACCCTGGACCGCCAAGTGTAGGTGGGGGTAATCGGGCGGCAGGTGGGACCAACGCGACGCGGCGAGCAAAGCAAACGGCCCCGGCCAAGGGGCCGGGGCCGCGGGAAGTTCCCAGAAGTGTGCCGCGATTACACCGCGCGACGGCGGCGAAGGCCGGCCAGACCGAAGAGGCCCGTGAGTCCCATCGCGACCGAGGTCGGGAGGGGGATCACCGTCAGCGTCGAGAAGTTCGAGCCGTCGAAGTAGCCGGTGTTGCTCGCGTTCCACTGCTTCAGGTAGCCGTTGCTGTCGTACGAAGTGTCGATGTTCTTGTAGGTGTGGAACCAGAGCCCCAGCTTCTCGGCGAACGCCGCGCCCGTCCACGTCACGCCGTACGGAGCGCTGAACGGGTTGCTGAAGCCGTTGATGACCGTGGCGTCGATCGTCAGGCTGAACGTGCGCTTGCCCCCGGAGTCCTGCATCGAGGCAACCTTCAGCCAATCGTTCGATTCGGCGGAGGCGGTCGCGTTCTTGTGAATCTTCGCGGGGGACTGCGTCCCGCCCGCGACGCCGTCGCCGTCCACGTAGCTGTTCGCCGCGTTGGCGCCGTTGTAGCCGAACACGCTCACGCGCGGCGTGCTGGGGTTGAGGTCCGCATCGAAATAGATCAGTGCCAGTTCGCCCGGCTTGCCCTTGGGGTTCGGACCGTTGTTGATCGCGAGCGTGTACGCCCGGGTCTGCTGGTCGGAGAACGTCGCGTTCCAGACCAGTTCCTTGCTGACGTCGTTGTACGACGCCTGGATCGACTCGAACGTGCCCGCGGCGTTGCTGATCGCACCGCCCGGACCCGCGCCCTGCGAGACGTGCCAGTTCCAGTTCCAGACGGTCGCCGAAGCACCGGCGGCAAGCGCCATGGATGCACCGACAGCGAGGCTCTTAAGAATCATCGCTCTTCCCTCTCTTTCAATCCCTGAAGTGCTCGTGTACGTGTCCCTTGCGGACGGCGCGACGACACGCTCGCGTCATCCCTCCGGGCGACAGTGTACATCAGGAAGCAGCGCAATCAAGCCCAACGAACGTGTCCGTCCCTCCAGGCTCGCAAACTCCTGCAATCTCAAGCCTTACGCGAGCAGCGCCAAATTTTTATTGGACTATGTTCGCAGATTAATCGGAGCAATCGATCCGGGGAGACCCACGGCTTCACCGCGCCGAAGCCCCCGCGAAAGCCACTGGACTCGAATACCCCGTCGGACCGACCGCCCGCACCCCGAAATGGGCGTTGTCCTTGCTCATATTGACAGTGAACTCGGAATCATCGCGTATAACGGCCGACGCATGTTCCCAACTGGACGACGCGGTGTCGCGCCACACGACCCGGTAGCCGACCGCGCCCGGCACCTTCTCCCAGCGGACCGTCGTGGTGTTGGTCAGTTCGGCGGTCACGATCCGCACGCTCGACGGCGGGGGCGGCGACGCCGCAAGATGCACGAGCGCCGCCGCGTTGAGGCGGGCAACATTGGCGATGTACTCAAAGTCGCAGAAGTCGGGCGTGTCTCCGAAGCGCTGGGCGCCTGCGCCTTCCCCTTCGACCCGCACGTCCTGGTGCTGACGGCTGTACTCCTCGACCGGCACCGTGAATCGCACCGCGGGGAAACCCGCGTCGTTGAAGGTCGAGTGGTCCCCGCCGCGAAGGAAGCGGTCGAGGCGGAAAACGATCCTGGGGCGCACCACCGTGCCCTCGATCGAGGCGATCTCGGCGACGTAGCGGGCCAGTTGGCGGCTGGCCGAATCCGACTCGGCGGCCAGCGCGCGGATCTGCGCGAGCTGCTCCGCGCCCGGGTTCCGCGGGATGCCCTCCGAGAACACGCGGACGACGTTCGCCAATTCTGAGGGATCCCCGACGAACGGAGGCGCCGGCACGTCACCCCTACGCGCGCCCCCCGTGCCCGGATGGAACGGCCCCAGCGGGTCGCCGACGATGTCGTTGCTCAGCACGCCGAGAATCTTCTCGCCCCGCGCCCGGGCCGCGTCGGCGTGATACCGCGCCCCGATCAGCCCCTGCTCCTCGGCTACCGTGCAGAGGAACACAATCGTGCATGGCAGTTCGTGCCCGGCCAGGGCCCGGGCGCACTCGATCACCACCGCCGTGCCGCTCGCGTCGTCGTTCGCCCCGGGCGCATCGCCCGTGAAGTCGTTGCCGTCGCTGTTGCGGCTGTCGTAATGACCGACCACGTAGTAGCGCCGCTCGGCGTGCCCGGGGTCGGCGCCGGGCAGTTCGGCGACCACGTTGGCCAGGCGGGCGGCACGCGAGATGCGCGCCCCGCGCGGCACATCGAACTCCTCGAACGCGACCCGCAACCGACCCCCGTGCGCGACCGAGATGGCCTCAAACTCCGACTTGATCCATTGGCGCGCGGCACCGATCCCCCGCGTCGGTGATTCGGTGTCGGACAGCGAGTGACGCGTGCCAAAGGACGCGAGCTTCTCCACATCGGCGCGGCAGCGCTCGGCCGTGATCGAGGTCATCACCTCCTTCGGCAGCACCGGATCGACCTGCGAGACCGCGGCAAGGGCAAGAACAGCGAGCATCATCGCCCCAGCGTACCGCGCGGGCGAACCGCCGCAATCCACGCCCCCGGCACGCCCGCCCGAGAGCCACCCTAGCGTTCGCCTATGCCCAGCCCCACGCCCGGACAGAGACTCCGCGAACTCATGAAACGAGGGTGTGTGCCCGTCCCCGGCGCGTTCAATGCCCTGTGCGGGCGCGCAATCGCCGCGGCGGGGTTCGAGGCGTGCTACGTGTCGGGCGCGGCGACCAGCGTCTGCGCGGGCGTTCCCGATGTCGGGCTCCTGACCCTCGAGCACTTCTGCCGCGTGATCCGGGAGGTGGCGGACGGGAGCGGCCTGCCCGTGCTGGCCGACGCCGACACGGGGTTCGGCGAGGCCGAGATGCTGCGGCGGACGGTGATCGAGTACGCCCGGGCCGGTGCGGCGGGGCTGCACATCGAGGATCAGAAGTTCCCCAAGCGGTGCGGGCACTTGGACGGGAAGGAACTCGTGCCCGTCGATCACATGGTAGAGAAGGTGGAATGGGCCGTACGAGCCCGAGGCTCCAGCGAGGGTTTCGTCATCTGCGCCCGAACGGACGCACGCGGCGTTGAGGGCTTCGACGCGGCGGTGGCGCGGGCCACGGCGTACGTCGAGGCCGGCGCCGACATGATCTTCCCCGAAGGCTTGACGAGCGAGGAAGAGTTCGCACGCTTCGCGGATTCCCTTCGTCGCGCCGTCCCTTCGTCGGCCCGTCCCTTCCTTCTGGCCAACATGACCGAGTTCGGCAAGACGCCGCTGATCCCGCTCTCCAGCTTCGCGGCGATGGGGTACTCGTGCGTGATCTACCCGGTGAGCATGCTGCGGGTGGCGATGGGCGCGGTGGCGCGGGCGCTGGCGCAACTGAAGCGCGAGGGGACGGTCGAGGGGTTCGTCGGGCAGATGCAGACGCGGAAGGATTTGTACGACCTGGTGGGCTACGAGCCGGGGAAGGCGTGGGAGTATCCGGAGTAAGCCGTCGCGGCCGGTCGGAGTACTCGTGCACGTTTCTGGTGAGATCACCACATCGTGGGCCCTGCGCCATGCCGCTCGCGCATCCGCGCTGGGACTGGGCACAAGCTGGGCCGTCGCGTGGGCCCTCGCCGCGTGGCTCCCGCACCGCAACCTCCAGAAGCAGTTCGACTCGATCTGGCCGGAGCGCGGCGGCTCGTGGGCGATGGTCTGGGTGAACGAGTACCGGCGCCCCGGCATGGCGCGGCGGCTCTGGCAGGTGCGCGCCGCGTACCCGGATGCCCGCGCCTTCCCGAATTCGTTCGATTCGCGCCTCGGAAGCGATCGGCGAACCGGGCGCTGGGCATGGCGCGACTGGGGCGCCCTCGAGCGCATCGTCCGCGAGACCGACCCCGCCGTAACCACCATCGGTGCGGATGATGCGCGCGGCTGGCCGTTCCGCGCGGTCTGGTGCGAAATACACCCCGCGGGTCCCGGTCCGACATCGCGCCTCTGGCACGCCCCGGGCGGCGTGATCATCGCCGGTGCTTCCGACCCCGACATCGCCGCGGTGCGGGTGTTGCCGTGGCGCCCGTTGTGGTCCGGGCTGTTCGCCGACTGGGCGATCTACGCCGCGGCGTGGTTCAGCGCCGCGCTGGCGACGGCATGGCTTGTCGGGAAGGCTCGCCGCCGTCGCGGCGGGTGCCGGCGGTGCGGGTACGACCTCGCGGGCGCGCCGGACGCGGGGTGCTCCGAGTGCGGTTGGAGCCGCGCGGACACGCCACCCGCGCCTACCGTTGCCGATTGCCCCGATACGCGCTCCGTTCGTTGAGGAATCTCTTATGGCGACCACGTCCCCCACCGCTCCCAAGCCCGCCGCCGCCTCCAAGTCCGACGCCGCCGCGGCGTTCGCGCGCGGGCTCGAGGGCATCGTCGCGGGCGAGTCGGCGATCTGTTCGGTCGAGCAGGGCAAGCTCATCTACCGCGGGTACGAGATCCACGACCTCGCCGCCCACGCCAACTTCGAACAGGTCGCCTTCGTCCTGCTCGAAGGCCGCAAGCCCAACGAGAAGGAACTGGACCGTTTCAAAGCCGAGCTTGTCGCGGAGCGCTCGCTCCCCGAGCCGGTCGTGCAGTTCCTCATCTCCAGCGGACCCATGCTCAAGGCCGGGACCGCCGTGCCCATGGACATCCTCCGCACGGCCGTCTCGATCCTGGGGAACCTCGACCAGGACAGCCAGGACAACTCCCCCAGCGCGAACCTGCGCAAGGCCAAGCGCCTCCTCGCCAAGACCCCCACCATCATCGGGCACATGCAGAACGTGATCGACGGGCGGGAGATCGTCGAGCGCCGCACCGGCGGCGACCCCGGCCTCTCGCACGCGGGCAACCTCCTGTACCTGATGACGGGCCAGAAGCCCAGCCGCGAGTTCGAGCACGTCATCGACGTCTCGCTCATCCTCTACGCCGAGCACGACTTCAACGCCAGCACCTTCACCAGCCGCGTCATCGCGGGCACCCTGAGCGACATGCACGGGGCGGTCACGGGCGGCATCGCGGCCTTGAAGGGCCCGCTCCACGGCGGCGCCAACGAGAAGGCCATGGAGATGCTCCGGGAGATCATGCAGGACGTGGGCGAGAAGGCGATCGGCACGGGGGCCGTCGACGACTGGATGCAGAAGGCCTTCGAGAACAAGCGCAAGCTCATGGGCTTCGGCCACCGTGTCTACAAGAACGGCGACCACCGCGCGCCGATCCTGCACAAGCTCGGGCGCGCCCTGGCCGAAAAGGACGCGAAAAATCCCGGCGGACACGCCGCCGTGAAGTGGTTCGAACTCGGCGAGCAGGTCCAGCGGATCATGCTCGACAAGAAGAACATCCATCCCAACGTCGACTTCCCTTGCGGCCTGACGTACTTCACGATGGGCATCCCCGTGCCCCAGTACACGCCCATCTTCGTCGCCAGCCGCATGAGCGGCTGGTGCGCCCACGTGATGGAGCAGCACGCCAACAACCGGCTCATCCGCCCGCTCTCCGTCTACACCGGTCCCGCCGAGACGCGCTGGAACACCTGAACCGCGCCCACCCGGGCGGATGACCCCGCGGCACGCCGGCCCGCCGGATGAAATCGTCTGAATTCGTTTGAGCCCTGCCCGGGCCGCGCCGTACATTCCGTCCCCACGGACCGGGGACGGCTCCGAGGCCGGGGACGGCCGCAACCTCGTGCGCGGGCGTTTCCAGCACACACCGGGAGGACATCGGCCTTATGAAGCACGTCGCAGTCGCGTTCGCCGCGCTCGTCGGGCTCGGCGGTTTCTCCGCCGGCGCCGCGGAGTCCCTCGACCACGCCCTCCCGCCGCCGGGCTTCAGCCTGCAGCCCGAGAGCCCCGACAAGGACACTCCCCCCCTCCCGGTCGAGACCGAGACCCCGTTCTTCAAGGCCTGGAGCGGGAGCGTGCTCTTCGGCCTGAACGGCTCCGACGGCAACTCAGAGAACCTGAGCGTCCGCGCGGGCTTCAACGCCGAGCGCAAGACCGACGCGATGCACACCAAATTCTGGGCGAACTACACCTACGCCACCGACGACGGCAACAAGAGCGAGAGCAAGGGCGAACTCGGCGGCCGCAACGACTGGTTCATCAAGGACACGCCGTGGCTCGTCTTCGTGGACGGTCTGATCGAGTACGACGAGTTCCAGAGCTGGAATTGGAGGCTCTCCGCTCATGGGGGCATCGGGTACGCGTTCATCAGAAACGACGAGACGACGCTCATCGGCCGCGTGGGCGCCGGCTTCAACCAGACCCTCGGCGGGCCGGACGAGGAGTTCACTCCCGAGGGCCTGCTCGGCGTGGACTTCTCGCACCAGATCACCGAGCGTCAAAAGATCTACGCGAACGTGGACTACTACCCCTCCTTCCGCAGCTTCCCCGACTACCGGCTCTGGGCCCGGGCCGGGTGGGAAATCATCATCGACCCCGAAGCAAGCCTGACCCTCAAGGTGGGCGTCGAGGACAAGTACAACAGCAACCCCGGCGAGAACATCAAGAAGAACGACATCGACTACTTCGTTCTGCTGGGCTGGAGCTTCTGACTTGAACGCCGGAGCCGCATAACCCGCGCTCGGAGCCGGCGCCGCAGGCGATCCCGCCCGCAGGCGTCCGCCCATCCGATGCGATATCCTGTCGGCCCGGGCCGCGGCCCGAGACAGGAGAAGCACATGGGGTTCATCAAGGAGTTCCGGGAGTTCGCGCTCAAGGGCAACATGCTCGACCTCGCGGTCGGCGTGATCATCGGCGGGGCCTTCGGCGGGATCGTCACGTCGCTGATCAAGGACGTCATCATGCCCGTGGTCGGGCTTGCCGGGAGCGTCGATTTCAGCGAGCGGAAGATCCTCCTGAAATCCGCCGATCCCGCCAACCCCAAGTCCGCGGACATCTTCCTCAACTACGGCAACTTCATCACCATCGTCATCAACTTCCTCATCCTGGCCTTCTGCATCTTCCTCGTCGTCAAGGCCTTCAACACCGCCCGCAAGAAGTTCGAGAAGGAGCAGGTCCCCCCGCCCCCGGCCGGGCCATCTTCGACCGACAAGCTGCTCATGGAGATCCGCGACGCGATCAAGGCCGGGGGCTGACCTCAGGGCACTCCGCGCTCACATCAGCCCGGCCAGGAGAAGAACGGAAGCGCCCGAGTGTTCGGCGAGCCCGCCCCCCGGGGCGGGATCTCGACGAACCCGTCGCTGTTCCCGGCCGAGATGATGTCGCCCGAGCCGCGCGTCTCGACAAAGCACGCACGCCCGTCCTCGTCGAGCCGGACGAGCCGGTGCCACCACAGGTCGATCGGCGTGCCGGGCTCGCAGGCGAGCGCGATCGGCCGCGGCGCCCACGCCGCCCGCGGGCCCGCCGCCCCCGCGCACGCGCCCAGCACCGGCAGAACGATCCTC
The DNA here is from genome assembly GCA_964500365.1 of uncultured Phycisphaeraceae bacterium. Lineage (GTDB taxonomy): Bacteria > Planctomycetota > Phycisphaerae > Phycisphaerales > UBA1924 > CAZCPB01. Next base: position 9,653 of record CAZCPB010000003.1, on the reverse strand, counting down.
GTGCACGTCACCAGCGCCGACACCGGGTTCCCAGGCAGCCCGAAGACGGGCCGGGCGTCCGCTCCCCCGCTCGAGACCACCGCGCCGAGCATCGGCTTCCCGGGGCGCTGGGGCAGGCCGTGAAAGACGATGTCGGCCCCGACCCGCTCCACGACCTCCCGAACGGCATCGCGGTGCCCGACCGACGCCCCCCCCGAGATCACCACCGCGTCCGAGCGGCCCAGCGCACGCCGGAGCAATTCTTCCAGCGCCGCGGCATCGTCCGCCGCATGATCCGCGCCCACGACCTCAAGCCACCGCTGCGACCCGAGCATCGACCCCAGCGCGGCCGCGTTCGCGTTCCGCACCTCGAACGGGCCGGGAACCCGTGAGACCGGCACGATCTCGTCCCCGGTCGAGATGACCGACACCCGCAGCCGCGCGCGGACGAGCGGCGCCGTCACCCCGATCGACGCCAGCACCGCGAGCGAAGCCCCCGTGAGCACGGACCCGGCAGGCAGCACGACCTCTCCGGCTCGCGCATTCTCGCCCCGCCTTCTGATGAAGTCGCCCGGCTTCACTCCCCGCGCCGCGACGGCGGCGAGGGAAATCGCCCGGCCGTCATCGATCTCCTCCACGGATTCGCGGCGCACCACCGCGTCGGCCCCCGGCGGGACCGCCGCCCCGGTCGCGATCCTGACCGCCGCGCCCGCGGGCATCGCGGGCGGCGGACGCCCGATGACCGACTCCGCCGCGATCGCCATCACCACGCCCGCGTCCGGCGCCGCCGGCGCCGCGCGCGCAAGATCGTCGGTGCGCACCGCGAACCCGTCCATCGATGAGTAGTCGAACGCCGGACTGTCGCGGTCGCAGGCCGCTTCCACGCCAAGGATGCGGCCCAGGCTCGCATCGATCGCGCAGCGCTCGACCCCGCGCCCGCCGCCGTGCTCAAGGCACCGCCTCACCATCGCCGCCGCGGCGGCCGCCGGGGAATCGAACGCGTACCGGAACGGCGGCTGCTGCACGACGCGTCACTCCGGACGACTGGCGGGCTGCCGACCGCCCCCGGCCCAGGCGCACCCCGGCGGTCCCGCGCGGCCGGGAACGCCGACCGCCTGCTCGATCACCACGTCGGGATGCTCCTTCAGGTGCCGGTAGATCCGCGCCAGGTACTCCCCGATGATCCCCAGGAACAGGCCGTTCAGCCCGATCCCCAGCAGCACGAGCACGGCGAGCGTGGCGAAGCCCCCCGGCCACGACGCCCCCCACACCAGGCGCGCGGCCACGTACACCACGATCAGCGCCCCGGCCAGCACGAACATGAGCAGCCCGACGCCCGTGGCGATTCGCAGCGGCACGACGGAATGGCTCAGCGTCGCGTCGATCGCCAGGCTCATCAGGCGCCACACGTTGAACTTGGTCCTGCCCGCGATCCTGGCATCGCGGTCGTACTCGACCCCGGCCTGCTCGAACCCCAGCGTGGCCACGCGCCCCCGGATGTAGATGCTCGGGTCGTGGATGCGCGCCAGCGCGTCGATCACCGCCCGGTCGAGCAGGCGGAAGTCCCCCGCGTTCTCGGGGAGCGGGTCCTCGCTGATCAGGGCGAGCGTTCGATAGAACACCCGCCGCGCCAGTTGCACGGCCCGCGGCTCGACGCGCCCGCGGCGAACGCCATAGACCACCTTGTACCCCTGCCTCCACAGCCGCACGAACTCGGCCGCGATCCGCGGCGGGTCTTCAAGGTCGCAGTCCAGCTGGATCGCCGCGTCCCCGACCGCGTGCCGGTACCCCGTCATGATCGAGCGCTGGTAGCCGAAGTTGCGGCTGAACCGGATCACCCGCACCCGCGGATCCTCCGCCGCGATCCGGGCAAGCTTCGGGAACGTCCCGTCCGTCGAGTGGTTGTCCGTGAACACGTGCTCGTAATCGCAGTCCGTGAGCGTCTTCTCGAACAGCTCGCGCACCGCCGCGATGCACCGCTCCACGTTGTCCTCTTCGTTGTAGACCGGCGTGCACACGGAGATGAGCGGACGCACCCCGGCCGTCGCCGTCGTAAGCGGCTTGGGCTCGAGCAGGTGGGCGGGCGGCGTCACCGTCTCCTTCATACCCGAACCTCCCGCCGGGCCTTCATCGCCGCCGCGCCCGTTTCCGCCAGGCCGCGCTCGAGCGTGATCGTGGGCGCCCATCGCGGCGGCGGCGCGATCCCGCCCGCGGGCTCGAAGATCTGCCCCTCCGGGTATTCCTTGCGGCCCCATTCGACAGGCACGCTCGCGCCGATCGATCTCTCCAGCATCGCGTGCAACTCCCGGATCGTCACGCGCCGGCCGGAGGACGCCCCCCACTCCGCGACGGCCCGTACGGACGGCAATGCCAGCAACGCCTCGGCCGCCGCCACGAAGGCACGCGCCGCGTCGTCGGCATGCACAAAATCGACGCGCTGGTTCCCCTCCGTCATCGCGAGCGGTTCGCCGCTCGCCGCCGCGCGCAGCATCGCCGGGATCAGCTTCGGCCGCGGATCTTCCGGCCCGTACACGTCGTACAGCACCAGCGTCGCGCCGCGGATCAGGCCCCGCCCGGCGTACCACGCCGCGAGGTCCCGCGCCGCCCGCTTCGTCGCGGCGTAGAGCGTGTTGGGCGCGTAAGCGCCGTCGCTCGAATACTCCCAGTACGACGAGGCAAGCACGACCGCCCGCGGCGAACCGGCACGGGCCGCGGCTTCCAGCACCCGCGCCGCGAGCACCACGTTCGCCTGGATGATCGGCGCCGGATCTCGCGTCCCCGCGTCCACGCTCGCCGTTCCCGCCAGGTGGTATACCGCGTGCGGATCGCATCCTTCGACCGCCGCGCGCACCGATTCAAAGTCTCCGCGGTCCTCGTGAACCGAAGCAATCTCCCCCAGCCCCCCGAGGTCCCGCGATCCGGGATCCCGCACCAGCGCGTGCACCTCGTCCCCGCGCGCGTGCAGCAGCCGCACGAGCCGCCCGCCCAGATAGCCCGTCGCTCCGGTGACCAGGACTCGCATGATTCACGCCGCGCCTTCGGCCGGCGCCTCCTCGATCTGTTCGCGGGTAAGGCGGAGCATTTCCTCCGCGCCCGTGCCCGCGTAGAACCGCCTGTACCACGCCGCTGTCATCGAGACCGCCGCGTCGAGCCCGATCGCCGAACGCCAGCCCAGTTCCGCATCGGCCAGCGAGGGGTCGAGCGCCAGCAGCGAGGCCTCGTGCACGGGCCGTTCCGGCGCCACGTGCGACCAACGGGCCCGGCCGCCCCACTCACGCGTGAACAGGTCGATCACGCGCCGGACGCGCTCCACGCTCTCCGGGGCGGGCCCGAAGTTCATCGACGCCGCGCGACAGCGACCCGCGGCCATCGCCTCGGCGAGCAGGAGATACCCGCGCAGTGGGTCAATCACGTGCTGCCACGGGCGCGTGGCCTCGGGCATGCGCACCGTCAGCGGCTCCCCCGCCGCGTACGCCAGCGCCGCGTCGGGGATCAGCCGGTCTTCCGACCAGTCGCCCCCGCCGATCACGTTCCCCGCGCGCGCGGTGGCGATCGCCGACGGACCGTCAGCAAAGAACGACCGCCGGTACGCGTCGGTCACCAGCTCCGCGCAGGCCTTGGAACTGCTGTAGGGGTCCCGCCCGCCGAGCCGGTCGCCCTCGCGGTACGCGTGCTCGCGCTCCAGGTTCTCGTAGCACTTGTCCGTCGTGACGACGACGACCGCGCGCAGCGAATCCACGCCGCGGCAGGCCTCCAGCAGGTGCACCGTCCCCATGACGTTGGTCGCGTACGTCGCCAAGGGCTCGCGGTAGCCGCGGCGCACGAGCGGCTGCGCCGCCATGTGAAAAACGACCTCCGGCGCGCCGCCCCGGACCAGGCCCGCCAGCCCCTCCGCGTCGCGCACATCGACCACCCGATGATCGCACAACCCTTCGAGCTTCAGCCCCGCGAACATGCTCGGCGTGGTCTCCGGCTCCAGCGCGGCACCGAGGACACGCGCGCCGAGCGATTCGAGCCACACCGTAAGCCACGAGCCCTTGAACCCGGTGTGCCCGGTGACCAGCACCCGCCGCCCCCGCCAGAAATCGGCGGACGGGCGCGGCCCGGCCCGGGGCGATGGCGCGCCGGTGCCATTCACGGCTTCCACACCTTCCACGGCGCGCGTCCCTCGTTCCACAGCCGTTCGAGGTCCTGCCGGTCGCGCAGCGTGTCCATCGGCTGCCAGTAACCGTCGTGCGGGAACGCCATGAGCTGGCCCGACTCCGCCAGCCGCTCCATCGGCCTCCGCTCCCACGGCATGGAGTCGCCGTCGATCAGGTCGAGCGCCGCCGGCTCGAGCACGAAGAAGCCCGCGTTGATCCACGACCCCGTGCGCTCGGGCTTCTCGAGCATCCGGGCCACCTTGCCGTCCTCGATGTCCAGCAATCCAAAGCGGCCCGGCGGCGACACCGCCGTCACCGTCGCCAGCTTCCCATGCCCGCGGTGGAAGCGCACCGAGGCGCCGATGTCCACGTCCGCCACGCCGTCGCCGTAGGTCATGCAGAACGTGCCCTCGACGTACCGCCGGATGCGCTTCAGCCGCCCGCCGGTCATCGTGTCATGCCCCGTATCGACCAGCGTGATGCGCCACGGCTCCGCCGTGTTCTGGTGCACCTCGACCGAGCCCGACTGGATGTCGAAGGTCACGTCGGACTGGTGCAGGGCGTAATTGGCGAAGTACTCCTTGATGAGGTAGCCCTTGTACCCCAGGCACACCACGAAGTCGTTGACGCCGTGGTGGCTGTAGATCTTCATGATGTGCCAGAGGATCGGGCGCGTGCCGATCTCGACCATCGGCTTGGGACGCGTCACCGTCTCTTCGCTCAGGCGCGTCCCGGCGCCCCCGGCGAGAATGACCGCCTTCATCGCCCCTCCCTTCACCCCGCCAGCGCCCGCACCATGCCTTTCATGGTCTCGACCATGTACTCGATGTGGCGGGGCCCCAGGCCCGGCCACACCCCCACCCAGAACGAGTCGCGCATCGCCTTGTCCGTGTTCGCCAGGCCCCCGACCACCCGGTGCTCCACCCCCGCGAACGCCGGCTGGCGCACCAGGTTCCCGCCGAAGAGAAGGCGCGTGCCGACCTTGCGGCCCTCGAGAAAACGCGTCGCTTCCGTTCGGTCGATGGGCGATGAGTCGCGCCGCGTGAGCAGGAACCCGAACCAGCTCGGCTCGGAGTTGGGCGTAGCCTCCGGCAGGTGGAAATGCTCGTCCACGCCCGCTTCCGCCAGCCCCCGCCGCAGCATCTCAAAGTTCTCCCGCCGCCGCGCGACGAACCCGTCGAGCTTCCCGAGCTGCGACAGCCCCACCGCCGCCTGCATGTCCGTCATCTTCAGGTTGTAGCCCAGGTGGCTGTAGATGTACTTGTGGTCGTACCCGGCGGGAAGCTCGCCCAGCGTCCACTCGAACCGCTTCCCGCAGGTGTTGTCCTTCCCCGGCGCGCACCAGCAGTCCCGCCCCCAGTCGCGCAGGCTCTCGACGGCGCGCCGGATCGCCCCGTGACTGGTCATCACCGCCCCGCCCTCGCCCGTTGTGATGTGGTGCGCGGGGTAGAAGCTGAGCGTCGCCACGTCGCCGAACGACCCCACCGCTGCGCCGTCCACCCGCGCGCCGAACGCATCGCAGCAGTCCTCGACCAGGTAAAGATCGTGCTCGCGGGCCAGCTTCGCCACCGCCGCCGCCTCGAACGGGTTGCCCAGCGTGTGGGCGATCATGATCGCGCGTGTCCGGGGCCCGATCGCCTCGGCGAGGCGCTCGACGTCGACGTTGTGGGTGTCCAGCCGCACGTCGACGAAGACCGGCACGCAGCGGTTCTGCACGATCGGCGCCACCGTCGTGGGAAACCCCGCCGCGACCGTGATCACCTCGCTCCCCGGCGCGATCGGCGGGCGCGGCCCCTTCTCGCGGAGCGAAGCGCTGGTCAGGCTCGAGAACGCCAGCAGGTTCGCCGCCGAGCCCGACACCGTGAGCCGCGCGTGCCTGCTCCCGAACCGCGCCGCGAGCTTTTCCTCAAACTCGTCCGCGAAGCGGCCGGCCGTGAGCCACAGGTCCAGGGACGCATCGATCAGGTGCGTGAGGTCGTTCTCATCGAGAACCTTGCCGGACGCCGGGATGTAGGTCTGCCCGGGCACGAACGCCGGCTCGGCGCGGCAGCGAAAAAAGGCCCGCGCCGCGTCCAGGACGGCGCCGCGCGAGCTCGCTATCCGGCCGCGGCAACCCTCCGGCGCATTCGAACATTCGCACACGGAAGAGCCCTCTCCGCTCATGCCCCACTATAGCGATCCGATTCGAAACGCTTCTCGGCGCTCAAGGTTTCGAAGATGTCAGGTGGGCAGGCTGGGTGTACGTGTCGAGGTTGGACCCGTTGGCAAGAGAGGTCACGTGCGGCAGGTCGGCGACGACGTCCGCGCCGTCCGCCGACTGCACGACAATCCGGTTGACGGCCCGCACCGCGCCATGCTCGTCGATGATGAACGGAATGCAGGACTTCCACGTCAACCAGCTCCCGCCGCGCGGATCGTCCTTGGCTCGGTACGGAAGGCGATCCCGGAGACGGAACCCCTTCTCATCGGCATCCCGCAATATGAGCGGCGCCCACGGATTGTGCGGCAGCATCCAGAGATCGCGCCGCCTGTACGTCTGTGGCATCAGGGCGTTCGCGGACCAACCCTGCAACGTCCACTTGGGCACCGCCGTGTCGAACAACGCCGCACCCGTGTTGACCGGCCGATGACGGTCCTCGAACGGAATCATGATCGTCAGCCAGCCGGGCGGATTCGGCAGGGCGTGGGCGAGCGACGCCGCCTGCCCCACATCGGCCCGGTGACGCGCGCGGAAGTTCATCTGCCACCCGACGCCGATGACCGCGCCCGCCAGCAGTAGGGGCAAGGCCACCAGGCGAGCCGCCCGTTCGAACGTCCCGCGCCTTCCCGCTCGCTCTCCCGCCACGAACACCAGATCGAGCATGCCCGCCAGGGCGAGGGCGCACCCCACGAGCGTGAAATAGATCGTTCGGGGCGGCACCGGCTGCCCCTCGATCACGACGATCGGCGCGAACGAAAGCAAAGCCGTGCCCAGCCCGCACCCGAGCAGCCCAGCAGCGCGCCACGCGCGAATTCCCGCCGAACCGCCTCGCTCGCCGCCGATCTCCGTCTCCCCGACGGACACGCCTTCCGAGCGCGGGGCCATCGCCCATAGCAGACCTGCCGCCGCCAGCGCGCCCAGCGTCCAGAATCCCGTCGCGATGTCGAGCTTGTGCCAGCCCAGTATCAAGCCGCCACGCACGGAATCGGGAAGCCACGCCGCGGGGTACGCCCCGACCTGTGCCGCGACCTCCTGCACGCGCGACACCAAGCCGTCGGCCTCGAGCGCGACGAGCGACTGCCCCGATCCACGCCGATCGGCGGGGACCGTGGCAACCAGGAGCGCCATGTACGCCATGCCCGCCACGCCGCAGGCACCGGTCATGGCAACGGCGCGCCCAAGGACCATTTTCCATTCGACGCGCCGGGCCAGGGCGACCAGCGCCAGCGGAACGAGCATCGGGTACCCGGCCATCGGCTGCTCGTAAAGGCAAGGGATCGCGAACGCGATGACGGCGCCGAGCACCACACGCCACCACCCGCCGCGCTCCGCGTGCCGGAGCGCGACCAGCACCAGCACGAGCCACAGCAACGCGGCCTGGCTGATCGACATCGCCGTGGCCCAGTACACCACCTGGAAGTTGAGCGGGAACACCAGGAAGACGAGCGCGGCGATGGTCGCGCTCCCGCGTCCGACGACTCTCGTCCCCACGCGCGCGATCATCCACGCAACGCCCCCGTGACAGGCGGCGCCGAGCAGATGCAACGCCCACATGTGATGCCACAGCAACGAATGCAGGAAGTGCCACTCGAGGATCAGCAGCGGGCGCCAGAAGTACGGAAAAACTCGCCACGGACGGATCGACCAGTCGAGTTCTCCGCTGACCGGATCCATGACGCCCGCGCAGTAGTCATCGGAGTTCATCCCCCACCGGCCGAGCAGATAGAAACAGGTCACGAACCAGAGGCCGATCACGAACAGCCGACCCGCCGCCGGCCGCGCCATGACGAGAGCCCTGACGACACCCGACGGCGCGCCGGCGTGCGCCTGCGATCCACCGTATTGCGTCACTCACCCTCCCTGTGAACGTTCCGTCGCCCCCCGCCGAAGGCTCCGGCGGGATGCGGCCGGATGCCCACCCCTCGATCGCTCACATCGTCAGCACCCCCGTGCTGTCCGAAAAGTCCGTCCGCCGGCACCCCGCGTGCTGCAGCATCGACACGTACAGGTTGCACAACGGCGTCTCCCGCTCAGACCGCACGTGCCGGCCCGTCTCGACCGCGCCCCCGCCGCGACCCGCCACCAGGATCGGCAGGTTCTCGTGGTTGTGCCGGTTGCCGTCCCCGATCCCGCCCCCGAAGAGCACCAGCGAGTTGTCCAGCAGCGTCCCCTCGCCCTCGGGCGTCTCGGACATCCGCTTTATGAACCGTGCGAAACGCTCGACGTGGAAGAGGTCGATCCGCCGGATCTGCTCGATCATCTCCCGGTTGTTCTGGTGGTGCGAAAGGTGGTGGTGCCCTTCCTTCACCCCGATCTCGGGGAACGTGCGGTTGCTCCCGTCCACCGCCAGCATGAGCGTCCCCACCCGCGTCGTGTCGGTCTGGAACGCCAGGAGCAGCATGTCGAACATCAGGTCCATGTGCTCGCTGACCTTGTCGGGAATCCCCGCCGGCGCGGGCGTCGAAGGCAGCGGGCGCGCCGTCGTCTCGTCCCGCGCCCGCTCGATCCGCTGTTCGACCTCGCGCACGGCCGTCTGGAACTGGTCCAGCTTGCGCGTGTCGGCGCTCCCCAGCCGCCGCCCCAGCGCCCTCGAATCCTCCATCACGAAGTCGAGGATGCTCCGCCGCCGGCTCAGCCGCTCGCGCGCCGCCGCCGCCTGCGTCGCGTCCCCGAAGAGCCGTTCGAACGCCGCCGCGGGGTCGATCACCTTGGCCATCGGCGTCGTCTCGTCCCGCCACGAGATGTTGGACGAGTACGCGCACGAGTACCCCGAATCGCAGCTCCCCGACGAAGGCCCGTGCTCGCACCCGAGCTCCAGCGACGGCAGTCGCGTGCGCCGCCCGATCTCCGACGCCGCGACCTGGTCCACGCTGACCCCGTTGCGGATGTCGTTCCCCGCGGTCTTCCGCGCCTGCCGGCCCGTGAGGAACGATGCCGACGACCGCGCATGATCACCCGGCCCGTCCCCGTTGGCGCGGGCGTTGGCCAGCGTCAGCCCTGAGTACACGTTCACGTGCTCGCGCACCGGCGCCAGTGGCGCGAGCGTTGGCGAGAGCGCGAACCCGCGTTCCTCTCCCCCGGGCTCCCAGAACTCGTAGTTCACGCCGTTGGGCATGAAGACAAACGCCAGCCGCACGGCCGGCGCACCCGGAGCCGCCGGCGCGGTCGCGCCCATCGCCCGCCCGAGAGGCCCCATGCACTCCAGCCACGGCAGCGCCGGATCGCCCAGCGCGATGAAGTCGCCGTTGAGCAGCGTGTCGCGCTGGTTGTAGCGCAGCGGGCGGCCGCGCTGCTCGACGACGACGCCGCCGGCGGCCTCGACGATCGCCTGC
>CAZCPB010000002.1:0-51569 GCA_964500365.1 uncultured Phycisphaeraceae bacterium | reverse complement strand
GTCGGTCATGCCGCGGGTGTTGCCGCGGGCGAAGACGGACGCGCCCATCTCGACCTCGACGAAGGCGGCGTGGTCCATGACCCCCGCGGCGCGGAAGAGTTCGAGGGTCGCGTCCATGATTTCGGGGCCGATGCCGTCGCCTTTGGCCAGCGCGATGCGGAGGGACATGGGGACTCCGGGAAGGGGAGGGCAAGCGTAGAGGCGTGATCGCGCCCGCGTGAACTTCGGGCCCGGTTCGCGCCCAAGAATTCGCGCGGCGGACGGGTTACCGGCACATCGGCGGCGGGTACGCTTGGCTTGAGCACCCCGGCGAAAGGACGCACAATGCCCACGGCCAAGCAGCGCGCGATCGCGAATCTTCGGTTCGTCCGCGAGATCACGAACAAGCTGATCAAGGACTTCCCCGAGACGAAGGCGACTTTTCAGGCATCGCCGACGGATAACCACCTGGCGTGGACGCTGGGGCACATGGCGATGACCAACGCGTGGTTCGTCGGCCTGGCCACGGGGAAGAAGGCGGACCTGCCCGAGGGCTACGAGGCTCTCTTCGGGTACAAATCCACGCCCAAGGCCGACGCCGGGCTGTACCCGCCCCTGGCGGAACTCAAGCGGCATGACGCGGCACAGTTCGAGGCCCTGATCGAGTCGATCGAGAAGCACGGCGACGATGACCTCGCGAAGGTCTGCGCGGGCGACTCGGGCGGGTTCGCGAAGGACTTCCACGAGATCGCCGACCGTGCCGCGTGGCACGAGGGGTGGCACGCGGGGCAGGTCAGCTCGCTGCGCCGGGCGCTGGGGCTGCCATCGGTCATGTGATTCGCGGGATCGGGCGACCGCGAAGGACGGCCGTGGAGGTCGTGTCAATCTGCAACGGCCGACCCGTCGCGGGCCGCGAAGTGGTCGCGGGCGGCGCTCAGCACCTGGCGGATCGTCATGGGGCGGGCGCCTTCACGCAACCGCTCCTCGCCGAGCACGTACATCAGCTTCCACTGCCGGAAGAGGACCGAGTACGACCAGACGAGCGACTTCGACGGGTCGTAGAGGTTGGTCGATTCGCTGAACGTTCCGTTCAACTCGACGACGGCGAAGCCGCGCCCCGCGCGCAGGTCGTCATCGCTCGTGTACCGGGCGTCGAAGCGGCCGAAGTCGAGGCCCCCGGGCTGGCCGTCGGGGCCGGGGAACGCCGCGGCGAGCCGGTCGATCGCGTCCTCGAGTTCCGGCGTGATGAGATCGGCGCCGTCGCGGAAGAGGGTGCCCTGGCAGTGGTTGCCCGAGACGGCCAGTCGGAGCGGCTCACCTTCGGCAAGGACGCGCGAGGCGGTGTCCGCGAAGCGCTCGAGGTGGACCGCGCTCTGGCAGCGGAAGCGGGGGTGGGCGTCGATCAGTTCTTCCAGCGTGCGCCGGCCGTCGCCGGTGATGACGGGGAACTCCTTGCGGGTGATCGAGAAGATGAAGCCGGCACGTCCGCGTGATGGTGGGACCCACGGGATGGCGTTGGTTTCCCGGCGCGGCAGGCGTGCCCAGAGAATGCCGCACTCGCAAGGGCCCGGGTGGTAGGGCTGGAGCACGGCGTCGCGGTGCATGTCTTGGAAGTACGCACGGGCATCGTTCGCCGAGCGGATGAGGCGGACGGCGTGGCCGCGCTGGCCCTCATCGGGCTTGAGGATGAGCGGGTACGCGAGGGCGTGCTCGGCGACGAGTTGCTCGACGCGGTGGGCGCGCAGTGCGGGGTCGGCGCCCGCCTCGACGAGGCGCGCGGGGAGGACGAAGTCCCGGGCCTGCGCGGGCGCGCCGTCGAGCAGGGCGCGGGTGATGGCGTGCTTGGACTCACCGACCACGCCGCCGCCGGCCTCGATGCCGGGGTTGCAGCAACTGGGCGTCATGAGCCCGCGGTGGCGGACCGACAGGGGCACGAGGTAGGCGTAGAGGGGCGCGTAGAAGAACCACACCGGCCAGAACTCGGCGCGGGCGAGGCGCGTGAGCGCGGCGAGGGCGTTCTGCCGCCCCGGGCGCGAGAGGGCGCGCGTGAGCACCCACGCGGCAACGGCGACCGCGGCGATGATCGCGAACTCGATCCACCCGTTCGTTCCGAGAGGCGGGCGGTCGGCGGCGGCGCGCGATGCCAGCGTGAAGAGGATGAAGGGGATCAGCGTCGCGACGAGCGCGCACGCGATGATCGCGAGGGCCCTCCCGGCGACGAGCGGCGCGGGGGCGCGGCGCAGCACGCCGGCGGCGAAGAACGCCCGGACGCGGCGCGAGGGCACGAAATGATCCTGCCAGCCGGCGCGGAACGGGCGCGAATCGAGCCGCCGGCGCCAGTCTTCCGGCGAGATGCGGGGCAGACGGGGGCCGAAGAGCGGGAGGTCGTGCGCGCGCGTGCCGCGCCAGAATCCGAGAATCCACGGGCCGACGACCTGTGCTGTCCAGCCCAGGGCGATGCCGGTCCCGACGAGGAACAGGTCGAGTTGCTGGTGCGCGGCGAGGATCGTGCCCGCGACGCACGCGGCGACCGGGCAGAGCAGGGCGAGCAGCGCGATCGCCGCGAGTTCGGCCCACCAGGGCGCGGCGCGGAGCAGGGGCTCGCTCCACGCGAGGGCGCGGGTGACCGGCGTGCGGGCTGGTTCGGCGGGCGCGAGGTCGATCGCGTCGGTCCGGGGTTCTCCGCCCGGCGGGTCGTGACGTGCGAAGTGCTCTTCCAAGATCCGTGCCGTCTCGCCGGCCTGAAGGAACGGCAGGAAATGGTTCGCGTCGATCATGACCAGTCGCGAGGCCGGGATCAGGCGGTGGCTCTCCTCGGCGACCCACGCGGGGATGAGGGAATCGTGCCGGCCGTGGAGGATGAGCGTCGGGACGCGGGTGTGCTGCATGATCGCGCGGAGCGGGCGCTGGTCGGTGTCCCAGAAGTTGCGGATGAACGCGTAGCGGGCGTGGCGGTCGCCGAGGAGTCCGAAGTGGGGGATGAGCTCCGGGAGGGCGACGAGGCCGGCGAAACCCGCGGCGTACTTGAAGTGCTCGAAGTGGTAGCTGCCGGAGCCCTCGCCCTCCTGCACGCCGATCGAGGCCATGAGGGTGAGGCTGGCGACGCGGCTCCCGGCCTGCTCACCGAGAAGGTCGATGACGTTGAGAGCGACGCCGCCGCCCATGGACCAGCCGACGAGGTGGAAGCGCCGGACGCCCAGCTTGTCGAGGAATGGGATCACGTACGAGGCGTGCGCGCGGATGGAGTAACCGGTGGGGCTCGGCGCGGAGTCGCCGAACCCGGGCAGGTCGATCGCGAACACCCGTCTGTCGCCCTTCAGTACTTCACGAGCGACGAGCCGAAGGTCGGACGCCTGTCCGGGCGAGCCGTGCAGCAGCACGACAGGCTCGCGGCCGTGCTTGCCTGGCTGTGGAAGGCCATGTCCGACGATCACTTGAGGTCCGGACGAGCGTTCGGGCCAGACCAGCGCCGATAGCCGGACGGGGAGGGTCTGCGGATGGTCTGGATTCATCGCGGCGACCGGCTTGATTACCTGCCACGTGCCGGAGCGGGGGTCAATGTCGGATGCCTGCTGGTGCGGGCGCGGCGAGTTCATCGCGCTCTGCACGAAAATGGAGAGGGCGGCCGCGACGAGCCATACGAGCCACCACCGCCGGCGCGTCCAGCGCAGCAGGGCGCGGGCTTCGGCGATCAGTTCGTGCTGGTCGGGTCGCCGCACGTGAATTTGCTCAGGCCTCTCCGCCCGTGCCCGCCGCGACCGGCCTGCGCCCCCGGATCGCCGCCGAGCCCAACTGCCCGCACGCGCCCATCATGTCGCGGCCCTTGGTGCGGCGGCGCTTGGCGTAGATCCCGGCGTGCCCGACCCACGAGAGGAAGGCCCCGACGGCCTCCTCGCTCGGCGCGGGCCACGGCGAGTTGCGCCTGGGGTTGTAGGGGATCACGTTGAGCATCACCCGGGGGCTGTCGTTGCCGGTCCTGGCCATGTACGCGCGGTCGATCGGCCCGACGAAGTCGGCCAGTTCCGCCGCGTGCTCGCGGGCGTCGTTCACGCCCGGGATGAGCACGTACTCCAGGCACAGCTTCCCGCCGCCGTAGATCGGCCAGTCCGCGAGCATCGCGCGCAGGTCGGCCATCGGCATCGCGCGGTTCACGGGCATGATCCGCGAGCGGATCTCGTCGTTGGGCGCGTTGAGGGAGACGGCGAGGTTGAGCCGGTGCCAGCCGTGCCGGTGGATCTGCTCGCGCAGGCGGGCCAGGCCGTCGAGCCGGCCCACGGTGGAGATCGAGATCTTGCTCGCCGGCAAGGCCGGGCCGTGGTGATCGATCAGGACACCGATCGCGGCGATGACGTTGTCGTAGTTGTCGAGCGGCTCGCCCATGCCCATGAAGACGATGTTCTTCACCTCGTGCTTCAGAACGTGGGTCGCGGCGAACCATTGGCCGACGATCTCGCCGGGGGTGAGATGCCGGATCAGCCCCATCTGGGCGGTCTCGCAGAAGCCGCAGTTCATGGCGCAGCCGACCTGGCTGGAGACGCAGAGCGTGTAGCTGCGCTGGGCTTTGCGGCCGATCATGGGGATGAGCACGCTCTCGGTCTGAAGTTCATCGAAGCGTGCCAGACGCAGGGCCTCGCCGGGCGTCGCCGGGTGAGGGGAGCCGGGCCCGGTCGTTCCGGCGGCGCTCGAACCCGCCGGCACGCGCTGCGTGAACTTCACGACCACGCCTTCGGGGCTTTCCTCGCGGAGCACCGTCGCGACGGGGCCGACGCGGGCCGGGGTCAGGGGGTGGTCCGTGATCCCATCCCGGAAGACGCCGTGGTAGGCGTCGGTGGCCGCGGGGATGGTCATCTTGAGCCGGGCCCTTGCCGCGGCGGTGAAGGCGGCGAGGGTCAGGCCGAGCGGGTCGGGCGGCTGGGTGAGGGGGTGCTCCGGGGGATGGTCGCTTTGAATATGCATGAAATCCGGTGGTCGCAGGGCAATTCTACGGGGCGGCTCCGGGGGCGGCCGAAAGCGGGTGTTTCGCCGGAGGTTGGACTTCGGGGCCTGCGGGTCGGCTTGAAGCGGAAACCGCCCTATGGCGGGGCCGGTAGGATGTGGTAGACTGGTTTGTTGTGGCGCGGTGTTCTGCCGCGTCGGCCCGAGTCTCGTGGGCCAGAGAGGTGACGCATGCAGAGCCGGAAGCCCGGGCGCCGCGCGTTCACGCTGATCGAATTGCTGCTGGTGATCGCGATCGTGGCGATCCTGGTGAGCATGCTGCTGCCCGCGCTGGGCAAGGCGCGGGACACGGCGCAGGCGCTGGGGTGCCTTGCGAACATGAAGGGGATCAGCTTCGCGTGCACGGCGTACGCGAACGACAACAAGGACGTGATCTGGTACGACTGGGACCGGCGCAACCCGCTGCCCCCCGGCTGGAACCTCCGTGATACTTGGTGCATCACCTATCCAGATCACAAGAACGACAAGCTGAAGGAACCTGGAGTAGTCTTCAAGTACCTGGAAGATGGGCACAAGGCGATGGAGTGTCCGAAGAACAAACGCAAGGGCATCAACAACCGCACGGTCCGCACCAAGGCGGACAACGACCTCTACAACAACGTCGGGGCGCTGGACTTCGACTACTGCATGGTGAGCTTCACGGGCGGTGCCAAGCTGGGCCTGGTGACGAAGGCCGCGTACGTTCCGCCCGGGCCCGGAGATCCGCCGCCGAAGATCGGACCCGTCAAGGCCGCGACGCTGACGATGTTCCGCTCCGTTCCCTTCTTCGTCGAGGAGAGCACGTGGTGGTACAACGATAACGTGCTTGACGGCCTGTGGGGGAACTGGGATCAGGTGACGCAGCGCCATGACAAGGGTGGCACGATCGCGTATCTCTCGGGCGACGCCGAGATCTTCAAGCCGCCGGTGCGTTCGCCGGACACCACGAACAACCGCGACGACCGGAACTTCTGTTCCAACGACATCTACGTCTCGGCTACCTACCGCGACGACGATTGGTGGGCGATCTACAACAACGGCCACAAGTGGGGCTGGATCAACAACCCCGGCAAGGACTGAGCGGCTTTTCAGTTGCCGACGTAGCGGCTGACGACCGAGCGCGCGAGGTCCGGCCTGGTTGTGCCGCGCACGATCGCGCGGCCGTCGGTGAACACGGTCAGTTCGAGCGGGCCGCGTTCGCCGCGTTCGTGCTCGAGCGTCGCCCGCAGCAGGAACCGGGTGACTTCGACGCTGCCGTGCGGCCGCAGGCGGAGGGCGAGCGCATCGAGATCGGTGCGCGGCGGCCGCCCGTCGTCCGGTCGCACGCTGCCCGCGGCGATCTGCACCGCGTCCTGCCCGCAGAGGGCCGCGGTGCCGGCGCTGAGCCGGCCGTCGAGGTAAGCGAAGTCGCGACGGCCGCAGCAGGGGCAGTCCCGGCGCGCGACGGGATCGCGGAACGACGAGAGGTCGATCTTCCGTCGTTCGGTGTTCCACAGGTCGAACTCGAGGAGGGCGGGCGCGACCAGGTCCTCGCGCCCGAGCAGGAACTTCATCGCGTCGGCGGCTTGGAACGCCGCGGCGATCTGCACGGCCGGGCCGAGCACGCCCGCGGTGTCGCAGGTTTCCGATGCGCCGGGCGCCGGGGGCTCGGGGAAGAGGCAGCGGAGGCACGCGCCCCTGCCGGGCAGCACCGTCATCTGCATGGCGCGGGTCCCGACGACGCCGGCGTAGCAGTAGGGGACGCCGAGCTTGACGGCGAGGTCGTTGAGCAGGTAACGGGTCTGGAAGTTGTCGGTGCCGTCGAGGATGACGCCCGCGCCGCGCGCGAGTTCCGCGGCGTTGCGGTGCGTGAAGTCGGCGACTGCGGCGCGCACGGCGATCTCGGAGTTGATCGCGGCGAGGCGCCGGCGGGCGGCCTCGGCCTTGGGCGCGCGCTCGGCGGCGTCGCGCTCGTCGAAGAGACACTGGCGCTGGAGGTTGGTCGGTTCGACGAGGTCGCGGTCAACGAGCGTGAGGGTGCCGACGCCGGCGCGGGCGAGCAGGTCGGCGGAGGCGCAGCCCAGGGCACCGCAGCCGACGATGAGGGCGTGGGCGCGGGCGAGCCGGTCCTGGCCTTCGGTGCCGACTCCGGCGAGCAAGGTCTGGCGGTGGTAGCGGTCGCGGGCCACGTCTGACTGTACGTCGTGGGCTGGTGACGACCTTTGGCGGCGCTTCGGGCGGGATCGCCTACCCCTCGTACCGCCCGACGATCAGCGTCACGTTGTGGCCGCCGAAGCCGAACGTGTTGTTCATCGCGTACTTCGTGCGGCGCTCGCGGGCGTGGTGGGGGACGAGGTCGATGTCGAAGCCCTCGTCGGGGCGTTCGAGGTTGATGGTGGGGGGGATGACCCCGTCGCGGACGGCGTGGATGCAGGCGATGAGCTCGATCGCGCCCGAGGCGCCGAGGCAGTGGCCGTGCATGCTCTTGGTCGAGCTCATGATGAGGCGGCCGCCGGCGCTCTTGCGGGCGTGGTCGCCGAAGATCGCCATGACTGCCGCGACCTCGGCCTTGTCGCCCAGGGGGGTGGAGGTGCCGTGGGCGTTGACGTACTCGATGTCGCCGGGGTTGAGGCGGGCGTCGCGGAGGGCCCAGCGCATGGAGCGTGCGGCGCCCGCGCCCTCGGCGTCCGGGGCGGTGATGTGGGTGGCGTCGCAGCTGTTGCCGGTGCCGACGAGTTCGGCGTAGATCGTGGCGTTGCGGGCGCGGGCGTGGTCCTCGGTCTCGACGACGAACATGGCCGCGCCCTCGCTCAGTACGAAGCCGTCGCGGTTCTGGTCGAAGGGGCGGCTGGCGTGGGTCGGGTCGGCGTTGCGTGTCGAGAGCGCCTTCATGCTCGAGAAGGCGCCGATGCAGAGGGGGCTGACGGCCGCCTCGGCGCCCCCGACGATCATGACGTTGGCCTCGTCACGGCGCATGGCGTGCATCGCGTCGCCGATCGCGTGGCCGGAGGAGGCGCAGGCCGTCGCGTGGGTCGAGGCCGGGCCCCGCAGGCCGTACTTGATCGAGATGTTGCCGGCGGCGGCGTTGGCCATGAGGCGTGGGACGCAGAAGGGGCTGATGCGGTCGGGGCCGCGCTCGAGCAGGTTCCACATCCCCTCTTCGATGGTGCGGATGCCGCCGATGCCCGATCCGATGACCACGCCGCAGCGCTCGGTATCCTCCCGTGAGAAGTCGATCCCCGAGTGGCGGACGGCCTCTTCGGCGGCGGCGAGGCCGAGGACGGTGAACCGGTCGACGCGCTTGAGTTCGCGGGTATCGAGGCCGGAGACCGAGGGATCCCAGCCGCGTATTTGGCCGGCGATGGTGGTGGACCAGTGCCCGGTGTGGCGGTTGAACTCTTCGCCTTCCAGGGGGCCGATGCCGCTGCGGCCCTCGCGCATGCCCGACCATGTGGTTCGGGCGTCGTGTCCCAGGTTGGTGATCGCGCCGAAGCCGGTGATCACGAGTCGCGCGGGGCTGTGTGGGTGGGTGCTCACTGGCTACGCCCCGGATGGCAGATGGACGCGCGTCCGCGGCGCCCGGCGGGCCGCCGCGGCGCCCCGCGAGCGTTCTGCGCGGCACCCCACGATAGGACCGATAGCCCGGTCACTCGACCCCGTGGGCCTGCTTGATGAAGTCGATGGCCTCTCCGACCGTCTTGATCTTCTCGGCCTGCTCGTCGGGGATCGAGGTTTCGAACTCGTCCTCGAACTCCATGACCAGTTCGACGGTGTCGAGGCTGTCGGCGTTCAGGTCGTCGACAAAGCTGGTGGTCCGCGAGATCTTCGCCTTGTCCGCGCCCATCTGCTCCGCCACGATCTCGATCACCTTGGCTTCGATTTCCTGCTCGGTCACAGTGAGCCCTCCAGGAGAGTCTCGATTCCGAACCACTCTCGAACGCCAGCGGTCAATTCAGCCCGCCGGGCGGTCTGCATTATACACCGAAGCGTCCGTCTGCCAAGTCGCGGGCCCGACCGCCGGCCCAACCGTAGGTCGATCGAATCTCCGGCCGGCGAGTGTGTACAAACCACGGCAGGGGGTGAAGGCCCCACCCGTCCCGTTCCGGCCGCGGGTGGGAGGCCGTGATCGGACGCGCGGGGTTGCCGGACCTGCCCGCGCCGACGAACCCGGCGGCACAACCGTCGCCCCGGCATCCGCGGCGGCGTCTAATCCGAACCGATCGTTGGACGGCCCTCGCGGCTTCACGATAGCTCGTCCCGGGCGCGGCCGATCGTCCGGCGCGTCCAGGCGCGTGACGTGCCCGGCGGCCGTCCCCCGCGTCAGACACCGACACGGAGAGAGTGGCCATGGCCGGCATCCCCCACGAGCCCGAAGCGTTCGCCGAGCACGTCGCCACGCAGCTCAAGACGCTGCACCCCGAGTACGCGATCGACCTCGTGGGCCCGCGCGAGCTGCTGGTGAACGGCCGCCGCCTGGACCTCGAGAATCTCTTCCGCATGGTCCGGCACGAGCCCGGCAGGGCCGACGACATCGTGAAGCATTACCTCGACCAGCTCTTCTCGGGCGACGCGCTCAACATGCTGTCGATGTCGCTGGACTTCGCCCGCCCGCGGATCATGCCGCGCATCCAGCCGGACACGATCTTTGAGCACCTGGACCGGGAGATGGTCGCCCACGTCCCCTACGTCAACGGCACGGTCGTCGTCTTCGTGACCGACCTGCCGCACATGACGGTGAGCATCACCACCGAGCAGATCGTGCGGTGGGGCCTGACGGTCGAGGACCTGGACGAGATCGCCCGCGGCAACCTTGACCAGTACGTCCCCGAGCTCGAGATCCAGGTGGTCGAGAGCAAGGAGGGCGGGAAAGCGGCGATCGTTTCCGAGCACGACGGCTACGACGCGGCGAGGCTGCTCCTGTCGGGGCTCTTCGACCGCCTGGCGCCGCAGCTCGGGGGCGATTTCTACGTGGCGACTCCGGCGCGAGACATGTTCGTGGCGCTCTCCAGCGGGCCGACCCCGTTCCTCCGGCGGCTGCACGAGCGGGTCGAGGAGGACTACAAGCGTCTCCCCTACCCGATCACGCCGGAGTTTTTCTACGTGACGCGCGACGGTGTGGCGGGGACGCTCGTCGAGCGCCGCGACGAAGCGGCGTGAACCGGTCGATCGGGAAATGAAAAAGGCGGGTCGCCCCTCCCTCCGGCGCGACCCGCCCGTGTCGGGCCCGAACGCCCGTGGTCGATCATTCCCAACGCGTCAACGGCGGCGCCGCATCCCGGCCAGCAGCCCGGCGCCCAGCACCGCGAGCGAGCCCGGCGCGGGGATGGTCTGCAGGAAGTTGTCGCCGACGTACTCGCCGATGTCGGTGCCGCAATTGAGCCCTTCGACATTGTCGAACCAGTAGTGGATCCCGCCGTAGAGCCGGCTGTCGGCGGCCTCGCCCGCGGCCTGGCTGAAGCTCGTGAAGTTGCGCGACCCCGCGACGCCCTCGGAGGTGTCGGTGAAGGAGATGTTGTCGCCGAAGATCCCGGCGAGGATCGTCGCCGCGGCACCGCTGAAGGTGCTGTGGCCCGAGGTGAAGGTCGGGAAGTTCGGGGTGGTGATCAGGGGCAGCCAGGTCGGGTCCTGGACGATGGCGGCGTTGCCGGCGCTGTCGGCCTCACGGATCGCGGCCCACGGACGCCAGAACTCGGTCTCGTACTTGATGTTCCAGCAGTTGATCGCGGCGTCGGCCATGCCGAAGTTCATCAGGGCGAACATGCGGGCGTTCTCCTCGACGGAGTTGCCCTCCTGGGCCCCGACGGTCTGCGCGATGCGGTTCCAGTGCCCGGGCGGGGTGACGGTGCCGCCACCGTCAGCCCAGAAGTGGGCGATGTGGGTCTGGTCGGGCGTGCGGGTTGCGCTGTTGAGCGCGCCGATTTCTTTCACTTCGTTCACGGCGGCGGCGTACTCGGGCGAGTTGAGCGCCGGGGGCACGGCCGTGCCGCGGAACTGGGTCGCCGAGGTCATGGTGAAGGGGGTGACGTTGCCCCACTGGGGGAGGACGGCGGGGCTCACGCCGTCGAAGGGCCGCCAGAAACCCGGGCCGTTCTTGGGCGTGTACGACTGCACGGCGTTGGAGTTGTCGTTGGCGCGCGAGTCGAACATCTTCTGTCCGATCGACGAGCCGAAGGCCTGCCCGTCGGCCTTGGACTGCGCGCTGCCGGGGAGGTTGGCGAGGGTCGTGGCCAGCTTGGTGTCGAGCGAGGCCTGCTGCGACGGGAACATGTTGACCAGCGCGCGGTGCGCGGCGGCGGCGGCGGCGGCTTCTTTCGAGGCGCCGAGCGGTGCCGCGTCCATGTACTTGTACTGGTAGTGGGTGCGGCTGATGCTGTTGACCGCGTCGTACACGGCGGCCGAGACGATCGCGTACGCGCGCGACGTGCGGGGCGGTGGGATGGCGGCGGCCTTGGCGGCCTGGAGCATGTGCTCATTCCACTCGGTCACCACGTCCGCCGACGCGGTGCCGATCGCGGCCCCTGCCAGCAGAGCGACGACGCAAATCCTCGTGTTCATGGATCCTCTCTCCGGATTCCGGCCGGGGCCTGGAAGGGGCCCGCGGCGCGTGCTCATCCATCGCGGGACTGCCGGACCACACACCCGGCGCAAACGCCCCCCGCGCTCTTCCGCGTCTGAAATCTGCCTCAAGAACGCGGGTGAGGCCAATAAAAAGAGGTGGGCCCCCCACGAAATTCCTGGGTCTGAGGGGGAGAACCGGGGCCGGTCGGGGTGCTCTACGCTTGCCGGGCGATGATTCTTCTGATCGATAACTACGACAGCTTCACCTGGAACCTGGTGCAGCGGTTCGGCGAGATCGACCCGGGCTTGGAGCCCGGCAAGGGCATGCTTGTCGTCCGCAACGACCAGATAACTCCCGGGGAGGCCGACCGGCTCGACGGCGGGCGCGGTCCGAGCCACGTGGTGATCTCCCCGGGGCCGTGCTCACCGAACGAGGCGGGCGTGTCTTCGGCGATGATCGAGCACTTCGGGGGGCGGGTGCCTGTGCTGGGGGTGTGCCTCGGGCACCAGTGCCTGGCGGCGTCGAATTCGATGACGGTGGAGCGGCACGCGGTGCAGATGCACGGAAAGACCAGCCCGATCCACCACGACGGGCGGGGCGTGTTTGCGGGGCTGTCGAACCCGTTCGTCGCGACGCGCTATCACTCGCTGATCGTTCGCCCGGAGACGATCCCTGAGCCGCCGGCCGAAGGCGCGGGGGGCTGGGTCGTGTCGGCGTGGACTGAGGACGAGGTCGGGGGGCGGAGGCAGCGGGTGGTCATGGGGCTGCGGCGCGTGTTCGGAGAGCCGGGGCGGTTCCCCGTCGAGGGGGTTCAGTTCCATCCCGAGAGCTTCCTGACCGAAGAGGGGCCGCGCCTGCTCAAGAACTTCCTCGAGAGCGCCCCGGCGCGGCGGTGAAGGCGGGTCGTGCGCGGGGCACGAGCGGTCCGCCTATCTTCCCGGCATGATCGCCCCGTCACCGACTTCGAAGATCGGGCCGCACCTGGCCCGCGGCGTGCTGGAGCGCTCGATCGCCGAAACGGCGACGCGTCCGGCCCGGATCGTGCTCGCCGTTCCGGACACGAGCTACCAGATTCACCTGCTGCCCGCGGCGCCGGTCGCGAGCGCGCCGGGGAAGCGGCTGGTGGGGACGATCCGCGTGAAGTCGCGGCGGCTCGACATCGTGCAGACGGGCGGTCGGTACGTGGAGCCGGTGATGGGCCGGCCGCGGCGGGTGCAGGGGACGGTGGTTTCGACCGACGCGGGCACGAACACGGTGCTGGTGAACGCGGGGGTGCCGATCCACTGCGAGTTGACGGACGCGCGGCAGAGCGCGGCGAAGTTTCAGCCGGGCGACCTCGTGAGCGCCGACGTGCTGGACGGCGCGACGTTCACGCCGCAGGGCTGAGATTCGGATCCGAGCTTCCACGGTGGATGAGTCCGCTGCCGCGGACGCCCTCAGCACATTCCGCCCGCTGCTGGACACGATCCGCGACGACCTCTCGACGGTCCGCTCGACGACGGGCGGCGTGAAGTACCCCTTCGAGAACCCCTCCGGCGAGATCACGGTCGCGGGCCGGCTCATCGACGACACGCCGGGGTGGCGTGATGTCCACGCGATCATGGCCACCGCCGACCGCGCTGTCTCACGCTACCCCGACGAGGTCCGGCGTGTGACGGGCGAACTGGTCGAGATCGCGCGGGCGGTCGAGGACGCGCTGGCGAAGCGGACGCGCGAGCGCGGGGCCGGCACGCCCGCGCCGGCCGGCGCGCCCGGGGCGTGAGCGGCCGGCGCGTATCATCGCCCCCATGGCGGACGTGTCGGCAACTCTGCGCCGGGCGAGCGACCTGATGTCCGCCGGCGCGTACACCGAGGCGCACGCGCTGCTGGCGCGGATCCTGCCCAAGAACCGGGACAATCCCAACGTGAACGCGTCGCTGTGCCGCCTGCTTACCGCGCAGGGCCGGCACGCCGAGGCGCTCCCGCACGCCGAGCGGGCGGTCAGGGCGGCGCCCAACGACGTCAACATGCTCACCAACCTCGCGAACGTCCTGATGCTGGTGGACCGGCCGGAGGAGGCGATCCCGCTGTACCGGCGGGTGGTCGCGGCGGAGCCCTCCCGGCGCGCGGCGCGGGCGGCGTTCTGCACGCTGCTCATGATGCGGCACCGCGCGTGGGAGGCGTCGGAGGTCGCGCGCGTGGGCGTTGAGCGGGTCCCCGGCGACTCGAAGTTCATGAAAGTCCGCGCGCTGGCGATGCGCGATTGCGGGCGGAGCGAGCCGGCGCTGGCGCTGCTGAAAGAGTGCGCCGCGCTGCACCCGCGCGAGCTGCTGGCGTCGCTCCTGGTCGCCAACACGATGAACTACATCGACACGCGGCCGGAAGAGACCGCGGCGGCGCAGCGCGGGCTCGACGGGCTCGCGGCGGGGACACCCGCGCCGCCGCCGGCGGTGCCGCTCGAGGGCCGGCGCTTCCGGGTCGGGGTCTTCTCGCCGGACCTGCGGAGCCACTCGGTCGCGCACTTCGCCGAGCCGATCCTGCGTGAGTTCGACCGCGAGCGGTTCGAGTTCGTGTGCTTCTCGGATGCCGACCGCGAGGACGAGTACTCAGCGCATCTTTCGGGGCTCGCCACGGAGTGGCACCGCACGGGCCGGATGGACCACCCCGAGCACGATGCGCTGGTCCGTGAACGGAAGGTCGACCTGGTGCTCGACCTCGCGGGCCTGACGCGCGGGAATCGCGTCGAGGTTCTGAAACTCAAGCCCGCGCCGGTGCAGGTGACCTACTGCGGCTACCCGAACACCACCGGCCTGAGCACGGTGGATTACCGCATCGTCGATGCGAAGACCGACCCGGCGGGGTACGACGAGCGGTGCACGGAGAAACTCATCCGGCTCGACCCGTGCTTCCTGTGCTTCAGCCCGATCAAGGGCGTGCCCGATCTCGGGGCGCCGCCGAGTTCGAAGGACCCGGCGGCGCCGATCGTCTTCGGCTCGTTCAACGCGCTGCACAAGCTGAGCGACCGGACGGTCGGGCTGTGGTCGCGGGTGGTGAACGCGGTGCCGGGGTCGCGGCTCCTGCTCAAGAACAACTCGCAGGCGGAGCCCGAGGTGCAGGCCGACATCCGGGCGAGGTTCGGCGAGGCCGGGCTGGACCCGGCGCGCATCGACCTGATCAACTGGATCGCGGCGTCGGACGGGCCGCTGCGCGCGTACGACCTGATCGACATCGGGCTCGACCCCACGCCCTACAACGGCACGACGACGACGATCGAGGCGGCGCTGATGGGCGTGCCGGTGGTGACGCTCGAGGGGCAGACCCACGCGGGCCGGGTGGGAGTGTCGCTGCTCTCGACGATCGGGCACCCGGAACTGATCGCGGGGACGGAGGACGCCTACATCCGCATCGCAAAGGAACTGGCATCGGACCGCGCGGGTCTGGCGCGGCTTCGGCCGGCGCTGCGGGCCGACCTTTTCGGTTCGCCCCTGTGCGACGCCAAGGCTTTCACGCGCCGGTTTGAGTCGGCGCTGCTGCAGGCATGGCACACCACGACGGGGCTGTGACGGGCGTTCTGCGTAGCTGGTTGGTTGGAAGTACGGATGACCTGCCTGCCCGGAACCGTGTTTTGAGCGATTGCCGCGTTCTCCCGTTCTTGCGTTCCTAGGGGGCGGGGGTACGGGCTTTGGGTTTCTTCGGTCCTGCCCTCCTGTGCCCGGAACTTCCTACGCTCCGGCATGAAGATCCACGAGTACCAGGCGCGTGAACTGCTCCGTCAGTACGGACTTCCCGTGCCGCCTTCTCAGACGATCGATTCGATCGAGCAGGCGGCACCGGCGTTCAAGGCGGTGACGGCGGGCGGGGCGGCGCAGGCGGTCATCAAGGCGCAGGTGCACGCGGGCGGGCGCGGCAAGGCGGGGTTCGTGAAGCTGGTGTCGAACGCCGAGGACGCGACGAGCGCGGCGCGGTTCATGCTGACGACTCGGATGAAGTCGCCGCAGACGCCGCCGGAGGGGCTCGAGGTGCGCAAGCTGCTGGTGGCGGCGGCGGTGGACATCTCCCACGAGTTTTACATGGCGATCACGGTGGACCGCAAGAGCGGGCGGAACGTGCTGATCGCCAGCGCCGAGGGCGGGGTCGAGATCGAGGAGGTCGCGAAGAAGAACCCGGGCGCGATCATCAAGGAACCTCTGCACCCGTTGCTGGGCCTGCAGGGGTTCCAGGCGCGCAAGGTGGCGTTCGCGCTGGGGTTCAGCGGCAAGCTGGTGAACCAGGCGGTGGCGATCATGCAGGGGCTGGCGAGGGTGTTCGTCGAGAAGGACTGCTCGCTCGCCGAGATCAACCCGCTGGTGCTGACGCCCGCGTCGGGGGCCGAGGGTGACTCGGCACAGCCCGGGGACGCGAGGAAGTTCACGAGCGGGACGCTGCTGGCGATCGATGCCAAGTTCAACTTCGACGACAACGGGCTGTTCCGTCACGCGGACATCGGCGCGATGGCCGACCCGGCGGAGGAGAACCCGGCGGAGCTGCGGGCGCAGAAGTACGGGCTGTCGTACATCGCGCTGGACGGCTCGATCGGGTGCCTGGTGAACGGGGCGGGCCTGGCGATGTCCACGATGGACATCGTGAAGCTTCACGGGCAGGAGAAGGGGATCGAGCCGGCGAACTTCCTCGACGTCGGGGGCGGGGCGAGCGAGGAGGCGGTGACGGCGGCGTTCGACATCATCCTCTCTGACCCGAAGGTGAAGGGCGTGCTGGTGAACATCTTCGGCGGGATCATGCGGTGCGACGTGATCGCGCAGGGCATTGTGAACGCCGCGCGGGGGTTCAAGAACAAGGACGGGAGCACGGGGTTCAAGGTGCCGCTGGTGGTGCGCCTGGAGGGGACGAACGTGGACGCGGGGCGGAAGCTCCTGAGCGAGGCGCGCAAGGACATCCCGACGATGCAGGCGGCGACGGACCTGACGGACGCGGCGAGGAAGATTGTCGCGGCGGTGGGATGACGCCTGGTTATTGCTGGACGATCCGCATTTCGATCGATCCGAGTTGAATCGGCACGTCCGGCTTCGTCCTGCCGGGGCCGACGGGCACGATCGAAAGCTCCATCTGCTCGATGTTCAGCCTCCCCGACTGAGCGAGCCGCTGAACGGTCCTCGTGACGTCGAAGCGGTGCGCCCCGGCTCGCTTGGCCGCGTTGTCTTCGTCGTGGTGATGCGGTGAACGAAGGAAGACAGGGATGAACCCGATGTAGTTCGATGCACCGGGGTCTGTCGAGGCGCTCGCGTCGGGCTGGTTCAGGAAGACACGGAGTACAACGCCGGGCGGCGTGCTGACGGACACGTCGTTCACGATGATCTGTATCGCCGTGGGCACACCTCCGCCTTTGCTCACGACCTCGACGGCCTGATCGAGGGCGGACGGCTTGGTTCCGGGAGGCGGGCGGAGGGGGACGCGGACGGGGCCGGCGTCGATTCTCAGGTTTGCTACGGGAGCTACTCCCAACGTCAGGACCTTGCCGTTGGCGAACAGCGCGGAGCGGGTTGCGCGGATGAGTTCAGGTTCCCGCCGCGGCGGGCGTTCGACCCTGGCCATTCTTGCGGCGTCGGAGGTGGTCCGGTCGAACAGCAAGGCCACGCCGGAATCGGGGATCGAGTCGTAGGTGTAGTCGTAGTGGTCGCCCGGCGTGACGACCTGCGCTGTCGTCACGTCCTCGAGGTCTCCGTTGCCGTTCGGGAACTTTCCCAGTCCGGGATTGCCCAGGTGGTCGACTCGAAGACTCTGCATCCATGGCGAATCGTCGGGGGGGTTGTCGTTTCCGGCGAGCAGCCATTCATCCCAGAGGCGATCAATGTTGCAATGGTGCAGCCAGAAGATCGGATCCTCCGCCGCGGTCAGAGTCGCCTGCATCGGACCGAGCACGCAACCGTGGATTCCGTCGTGCGGGCCTCCTTCGAGCCGGCCTGCGCTTCGCACGGGGTGCGGTCTGCCGCCGAAGCCCTCCGTCGTTTCTGAGGCGGAGAAATCACGCACGTCGTCCAGGATGCGCCGGACATCAATGGCAAAGGAAGGGATCTGAAAATCACCCGAATTCAGGTCGATGCCACCCACGTTGCGATCGATTCTCAAGCCGCTGCCCTGTTGACAGAATCGGGCGGGCAGCTGGCCGGCGCTGTCCGAGTCCCAGCGCCAATATGGGAGCGTGAATTCGGGCTTGCCCGAGACTTGCCGGACCGCTCTTTCAAAGTACACGAGGAACGCGCGATGCCAGGGGAGGAACCACCAGCTTTCGTGGATGCACTGCCCGAAGGGAAGGGTGTTCTGATGGTCGCTCCCGTGCATTCGCGCCCAGAATTCCCATTCCAGGTGGGGCGCCGGAGCGGCGTTCTTCATGGTCATGACGGCGAACTCGAGAATGTCGAGCATTTCACCGCCCGGCGGTGAATCGACGTCGAAGCGAACACGGGCGGGCCAACCTCGACCGGCGCTGGACGGAGAAGGTCGTTCCGACAGCCCCAGGAGCAACGCCGCCGTGCCGGCGCCGGCCGCGGCCTTCAGCGCGCCCCTGCGTGTAGTGCGGGTGTTCACCTTGCACCTCCGGCGATCGCGTGGAACTCATTTCGACGAGCCGACCCGGACCGAAACCGACACATACACCTCGCCGCTCCAGTACGGCGCGCCGTGCTCATTCTTCAACATGAGCGTGACTTTGTACGGGGCCGGGGCGCTCTCCGCGGCAACCATCAGCCAACCCACCTTGATGTGCTGGCCGGTGATCTCATTGATCGCGTACGCGGCCTTCGGCGAGATCACGGGAGAGCCTCGTTCGTCAGAGAGCGATTTCATGAGGCCGGCGGATGCGTCGGTCAATCTCGTCCAAATCTGATCCCCGGCAGCCTTGGCGCTGGTGCCGGGTTCGTACGGGGAGTTCATCGCGGAGGCGATCCAGGTCGAAACCCCGCCGATGCCGTTCATGTGGTCATTGATGCCACGCTCGAACTCGTCGGGCGTGGGAAAGCTCGAGGGGACGCCCGAAGTGACCGGCATCGCCGCGAAGTCGACTGAGATGAGCCTGTACACACCCCGGGCGTCTGCGCGCTGTGCCTGAGACGTGAAAGCGTGTGCCGCGGGAACAGCGAGCGGAGCGGCGACGAGTGCGGAGGCGATCAGTCCCCCGGCTGTGAGCATTCCGAGACACTTTGCAGTGAGGGCGGGCATCAGCAGATCTCCTTCGTCGACGTGTTTCAGATCAGTCAGAGTCGATCGCGCGAACCGATCGCGCGCATCGGAAGCCAACACGGTCCTCGTGCAGGGAGTAAAGTGCGAGGGTGAAATCCGTCCGCAACGTGCAGGAGCCCGGCGGAAACGACCAGTCTCTCCCCTTCATCATGAGCGCGTATTCGCCCGATCCGGGGGCACGAAGAATGCTGCCTGTCAGTTCGCCGGCGTTGCCGAACGTATTTGAGAGCCCGAGCGCGGAGCGGGATGATGGAGGTTCCGCGACGTCCTTCATCCGGCGGCGGTATGCCGCGCGGCTGCGCAGGGCATCGACGACCGAGACCGCGTCTTCGATGTCCTTGGGTGTCGCGTCGTACTCGATGCGGCCTTCGGGCGGCTCATTTCCCCATGGGTACACATGTCCTTCCTTGCCGCGCGCAGCGGCTTCCCATTCCAAGGATGTCGGGAGTCGCTTGCCGCGCCAGCGCGCGTACGCCTCGGCGTCCTCCAGCGACACGCCCACCACGGGCCGGTCCAGGATCTCGTCGTCCAGCCCGTCCTCCCACAGAGGCGGCGCCCGATGCCCCGTCGCGTCCACGAATTCCTTGTACCGGCGGTTGGAGACCTCGGTCTTGTCGATGTAGAACGCGGGCAGCGTCAATTTGGGCAGCCCCGGCGGGCGCTTGGCCTCGCCCGTGCGGCGCACGTCGTAATCCCCCGCCTCGACCAGCACCATCCCGTCCGCGGTGGCCTGGCTGGTCGGCATCAGGCGCCCGAAGTGGGCGGGGCCCCCTCCGACCCCGGTCCACTTCGGCGCGCGAGAGGTGCGCAGCACGGTCGCTCTCTCACGACCGGGCCGCAGAAGGACGGCGTTGAACTCGGCGAAGACGTCCGGATCACTCGCGACGACGGTGACGCGGTAGACGCCCGGCTCGACGCCCTCGTGGTGCAGGGGCGCCGTGCCGAGGCGCGTGGGCGTGGGGCTCACCTCGAGCGTCGCGGCGTCGATCGGCTGGATGAGGACGGTGCATCCCGGCTCGTCGGACTCGACGGAGAACCACGCGAGGCGGGCGTTCCGCATCGACACGGTGAGCCCGCCGAGCCCGAGCACCGTCGCGCCCAGGATGACGACGGTGGCAGCCAGCACCGCGGCGCGGTGCGCGCCGGCCCAGCGGCGCGCCTTGCGTGCGAGGCCCGGGGGCCTGGCCAGGATGGGGCGGCCGGCGATCACGTTGCGGAGCTCGGCGGCAAACACGGCGGCGGACTGGTAGCGGTGGGCCGGGTCTTTTTCGAGGGCCTTGTGGCAGACGGTCTCGAGGTCGGCGGAAATGCGCGGCTCGATCGCGCCGAGCCTCCGCGGCTCCTCGCTGGTCACGGCGTGCAGCACGCGCTGCAGGTCCGGCCCGTCGAAGGGGCGCTGGGTCGTCAGCATCTCGTAGAGGATGACGCCGAGCGAAAAGATGTCGCTGCGGTGATCGACTCCGGCCTTGGACGCCGCGGCCTGCTCGGGGCTCATGTAGTGGTAGCTGCCGATGAGCGAGGTGTGGTAGGTGTTGGCGCCGGGTGCGAGGTGCTTGGCGATGCCGAAGTCGGTGAGGCGCGGGCCGGACTGCGGGTCGAGGAGGATGTTCGAGGGCTTGACGTCGCGGTGGACGAGGTTGGCGCGGTGGCAGGCTTCAAGCGCTTCGGCGACCGAGGCGACGATCTCGGCGCATTGTCGGTGCCACTCGCGGGCGTTGCGCGTGCCGGGGTCGCCGGCGCGGCGCGACTTCTCCTGGGCGATGAACTCGCGGAGCGTCGGGCCGTCCACGTACTCGCAGATGAGGTAGCGGTCCTGGCCGTCCTGGCGGAAGGTGTAGACGGGGACAACGCCGGGGTGTTTGAGCGCGGCGGCGGCGCGGGCCTCGTCGCGGAAGCGGCCGATGGCGGCTTCGGAGCCGAGCAGGTGGCGGGCGAGGACCTTCAGGGCCACCTTGCGGCCGAGAACGGTGTCCTCGGCGAGGTACACCACACCCATGCCACCTTCGCCGAGGACACGGAGAATCTTGAACTCGTCAATCCGATCCGGGATGGGGGGCTTGCTGCCGATGTCCGACCGCGTTCCGCCCGTGGATGCGGCCGTGGTTTCGGCGTGATGGCGAAGGAGCGCCTCGATGCGCCCGCGCGACTCCTCGTCGGGGCAGGTCCGGTCCAAAAAGGCGGGACGCTCGCCCTCAGGCAGGGCGAGCGCTTGAAGGAAGACTTGCTTTTCGTTCCATTCCCCCGCCACGATCGGGTGCTCCCCGGTCTCCCCTCATCAAAAGCCGCAAAGCGTGCTTCCAAGTGCGCCGAATCCTGCCGCCGGCGCGAAAACTCAGTGGTGTCTTTGCAGATAGTCCTTGAGCCAGGCCGAGGCGTAGTTCCAGTCGTCGCGGACCTTGCCGACGCTGACCTGCAGGGCCTTGGCGGTCTCTTCGAGCGTCAGGTCGAGAAAGAAGCGGAGCTGGACGACCTCGGCCCCCGCGGGATCGACCTTTTCGAGGGCCGCGAGGGCCTCGCGGAGCGCGAGGACGTTGAACTGCATGGTGCGGTCGTCGACCGTGAAGTCGACGATTGTCTCGTGCGGCACGTTTCCGCCGCGCTTGGCCGCGCCGTTGCGCCTCGCCTCATCGACGAGGGAATCGCGCATGGCGCGACCGAACTTGAAGAAGAGGTGCCCCCGGTTCTGGGCGTTCAGTTCGCGGCCGTCGAGCAGGCGAACGAACGCCTGGCTGACGAGCTCGGTGCCGGAGGTATCGCGCGAGGCGCGCCCGCAGAGGATGCGCTGCGCGTAGCGGCGGAGGTCGGGCTCGATGAGGACGAACAGCTGTTCCAGGGCCTCGCGGCTGCCGGCGTCGATGAGGCGGAGGAGGGACGTGATCGTGCCCGGATCTTTGTCAGGATCCCCCTGCATGAGGGCGGAGTGTACTTGAAATCCAGGGGCAATGCGAGTGGCGGAGCGTGGGCGAAGTTCAGCGCGACGCGTGTTCCGTTCGCGCCGTTCTTGAAGATCGTGCGAGGCTCTACGCCCGCCCCTGGTCAGGCGGGTCCGGGGCGGGCCGCCGAGCACCGGAAGAATCGCGGGTACGCTGTGAAGACGATGCGTGATCCGGCAGGAACTTCGGGAGCGTTCGCTCGGGTCGCGGCGAGCTTCGATCGCCAGCGGCTGATGAGCCTGCTCGGGGCGCGGCTGACGGCCGTCCGGGCGGGGCACGTCGAGATCGAACTCCCCTTTCGCGAGGACCTGACGCAGCAGCACGGCTTTCTGCACGCCGCGGCGGTCACCGCGATCGCCGACAGCGCGAGCGGGTACGCGGCGCTGACGACGATGCCGGAGGGCGCGGCGGTGCTGAGCGTCGAGTTCAAGGTGAACCTGCTGGCGCCGGCGGTGGGGGAGCGGTTTGTCGCGACCGGGAGCGTGGTGAGGGCAGGGCGGACGCTCGTGGTGACGCGCGCCGAGGTCGTCGCCGAGAACGGCGGGGCCTGGAAGCCCGTGCTCGTGATGCAGGGGACGATGATGCGGGTCGAGGCGATCGTCGGGAGAGCCGGGTAGGGACGGGGCTCCGTCCGAAGCGACCGACGCGGTGTTGGAATGGAGCCCGCGGGGATTGCCAGCCTATGCTCTGACCGGAGCGTGTCTTATGGCAGCCACTGTCTGACAGGACGACCCGCGGCCCCGTACGCGCGATCGCGCGTGAACTGACGAGGCCGATACCCGGCGCCGGGAAGCGCCGGGGGTGTGGTCGTCCGATCTCGCCGCTCCCTTGCTTCTGACTTCAACGTCTTCGAACGCTTCCGAGACCTGCCCGCTCGGCCGGCGATGTGCCGCGGCGCGGGCCGCGAGATCCGCTTTCCAATGTCTCACAAATCACGCCCCGACGACGGGGCATTCACGTGCATCCGCTGCAAGTCGGCGGTCAACGGCGTGTCGTGGGGGACCAGCCACCGCAACCACTGCCCGCGGTGCCTGTGGTCGCGTCACCTGGACGAGGAGCCGGGGGACCGGGCGTGCGCCTGCCGCGGCGCGATGGAACCGATCGGGATCGAGGTCCGCCGCGATGGGGAGTGGGCGATCATCCACCGCTGCTCGGGGTGCGGGGTGCTACGCACGAACCGCATCGCGGGGGACGACCACGAGCTGGCGCTCCTGGGGCTGGCGCTGCGGCCGATTGCGCGTCCGGCGTTCCCGATTGATTCGATCCGGGGGCCGTGATTGGCCCGTTGAAGCTTGTCCGTCACGTCGCTGCGTCGATGTACTGGGCTTCCATGCTGTCGAGCTGATTGGTCAGCCCGAAGTCAAGAAGCGAAGGTCCCTCGCGCAGTGGTTCCAAGACCCAGAGCTGGTTGAGGTCCGGGCGAGCCCCGGCGATGGCGCGCTGGGAGATGCTGAAGGTGACGAGGTAGACCCGATGGTTCACGTCAACGACGACTACAGACATGCCGTAGTTTGAGACGAAGGCGGTTGGCCTGGGATCAAACTCGGTGCGGCCGTTGCCTTGGCTTTCGGTGAACGGAAGGAACGCGGCGGGAGGAGTTGAGGCCGCGCCGCCGATGTTGGTGAGTGATCCGGCCAGGCTGGTCAGAATCCAGCCGTTGCCGCGAAGTCCCCAGGCCTTGCCCTGCCTGAGTTTGCCGTCGATGTCGAGGTATGTGCCTCCGCTGCCTTCGGGTGACCACCAGAGGGCCTGGAGCACACCGTCCTGTATCCCTTGGACGCTGAAGGCATTCCAGCCGGTGGTGATTCCCGAAAGCGATCCTGGCTCAAGCTGCATGGTTCCCGACAAGCCGGCCGCGTCGGTGAGGTTGGTCAGGACCCACTCGTGCTGACCGGGGAGCGTCTTGCTGTCGTGCTCGTAGCCGCCGTTCCAGAGTGCCCAGAGGTCGCCGTTCTCGACCTGGAACCAATGATTGCGAGCCCCCCAGTACGCGTCGGAGGTGACGACGTTGGTCAGGTTTGCGAGTAAGCGTCCTTCGATCCAGTCACCGTCCACCAGCCCGGAAGCAGACTTTGGAGCCTCCAGGTACTCCTGCAGAAACTCGGCCGGCGAAAGCGATTTGACAGTCACGAATCTCGGACGCGGGTTGGACACGGAGCCGTTGTTGTCTATGACGACGGCAAGGAAGCGAAGTGTCCCCGCAGAAAGAGCCTGCGACTGAGACTCGGACAATTGAAGCTGGAGCCCGTCGTTCGGTTCAGCGTCCACGCCGAGCAATTCATCCTCATCCGCTACTCCGTTGAGATTCGAATCGAGATAGAAAACCGCCATCGACACCAAGCCGTCGCTGTCCGCGGCGTTCTCGGCGGTGAGAGTTAGTGCTTCGCCTCGGACAATCGACGCGGCAGAAGCCTTCAATGCACCGAGCGTTGGGGCGGCGTTCGAGAAAGAAGTCAAGTTCAAATCTGAAACGATCGCGAGTGAGCTGCCATCGGAGTAGTTGGCGGTCTGGCTCAAGTCGATGCGCACCGGGCCAACATTCTTGGCGAGCCAAATCGATAGCGTTGCCGTCCCCGTGAAAGTGGCACCGTCGATCTGTCCGGTATCACTGGTTACTTGTGTGAGCTTGAGCGCCGAGTAAACCCCAGCGGGTGTGACCACAGTCTCTATTCCGCCAACAGTGATCGAACTGCTGATTTGTCCAGTTCCAAGCTGCCCCTCCACGCCAACCGTGTAGGCCGAACTGAACGTGTGAACCTGCCCAGTGTCCAGCAACGACGGCAGCAAGAGCACTCCGCCAGTAGCGAAACGAAGGACCGCCGTTGTTCCCTGAAGCGTCGTGTCGGCGCGGTACCTTTGAACCCCGAACGACGTCACCGTCTCATAGATCGAGTTCGTGCGCGAAAGTGAAGGAGTGCTGACAACTTGTGTGTCGTATCGCGTGGTGTATACGCCGCTCTCTGGTATCCAGGCCGTCGAGGTGGTGGTCGCGGTGGCCACGACTCCGTTTTCCGTCCCGGAGTACTTCCACGTGTGCTCTCCAAAGGGCGTGTAGTAGTAATCTGTTGTGGCGAACGAGAGCAGTAGACGCGGCTCCAGGCGCTCTGCCCATCCCGCGACGCCGTTCGAACGCGATGGATCGTGAATTCGCCGGCGCGTGTGCATGGAGTTTCCCCTCCATTAGGATATTGCGATACATCGTATGCAGCAAGCTGCCACCAAAGGTCCGGAATCTCGTCAAGTACTTGTATATCCATGAATTACGTCAAGGCTTGGATATTGATCGCTCCAGCGCCTCAAGCTGCTGTCGCATCGCTACGCGGGCGGTTGCTGCAAAGGGGTTCATCCGCTCGATCGTCAAGAACAACTCGAACGAATCGTTCTCGATGTCGCGCTTCATGTCGAGGAGGCGCGCGTAGGCCCGCGTGGACATGCGGGTATCGGGGAGTTCGAGCGCCCCGATCGCGCGGCTGATGTAGTGGGTCAGGCCCTGCACGTACGCCATGTGCCGGTCGTGCTCCTCGGGCGTCGTGTCGATGATGCGGAGGCGGAGGGTGCTCGCGAGGAAGTCGCGGACGCACGAGACGGCCGCGGCATCAGCGCGGGCGGGACAGAGAGCGATGGGGAGCCCGGCGATGCCGTCCCTTCCGCTCTGCGGGCCGAAGAGAGGGTGGGTGCCGATGATGGACGCGGTCTCCGGCAGGCGCTCGAGCATGAGCCGCAGCGGGATCATCTTGACGGAGCAGACGTCGAGGACGAGGGCATCGGGCCGGACGTGCGGCGCGGCGGCGGCGAGCACGACGTCGAGATTCTGCGCGGGGACGGCGAGGACGACGATTGCTGCGGCCGCCGCCTCGGCGAGGGGGACCGGGCGCAGGCCGAGTCCGGCGATCTCGGCGTCGATGCCGCGGGCATCGTGCGCGAGGACTTCGAAGTGCGGCGCCAGGTGCGGCGCGGCGAAGCGCGCGAAGGCACCGAAACCGATGAGCGAGAGGGTCCGGCGGGCCATCGTCACACGTCACACAGCGCGGCGGCGGCGCGCAGCGAATTCAGGCCGTCCTTGGGCATGAACTCCTGGCCGAAGTAGCCGTCGTACTTCTTCGCGACCAGGGCCTCGCAGATGCCGCGGTAGTTGAGCTCCTGCGCATCGTCGAGGTCGCGCCGGCCGGGGACGCCGGCGGTGTGGAAGTGGCCCATGGCGTCCCAGTGGTCGAAGATGCTCTGGATGACGTCGCCCTCCATGATCTGGGCGTGGTAGATGTCGTAGAGGATCTTGAAGCGCGGCGAGCCGACCTCGGCGACGAGGTCCGCGCCCCAGCGGACGTGATCGAACATGTAGTCCTTGTGGTCGCGCTTGCTGTTGAGCAGTTCCATCACGATCGTGACGCCGAAGCGCTCGGCCAGGGGCGTGATGCGCTTCAGGCCCTTGGCGCAGTTCTTCAGGCCCTCGGCGTCGTCCATCCCGGCGCGGTTGCCGCTGAAGCAGATCTGGTTGGGGATGCCCGCGGCCTTGACCAGGGGGAGGCGCTCTTCGAGCTCCTTGACGATCTGGTCGTGGTGCTCGACGCGGTTGAAGCCCCTGGGGATGGGGTTGGACTTTACCGAGTTGGCGACGGCGCAGGTCAGTCCGTGGGCGGCGGTGACGGGCCACTCGTCGGGGTTGAGCAGTTCGACGGAGACCAGGCCCATCTCGGCGGCGGCCTTGCAGAGGGCGTCGAGGGGCACGCTTCCAAAGCACCAGCGGCACACGGACTGCTTGAGGCGGCCCCTCGTTACGACCTTTCCGGCCGAGGCGGGCTGGGCCGTGGGCTGGCCTTGCGCGTGGGCGAGCGACGTGGTGGGCACGGCCAGGGCTCCTGCCGCGCCGGCGATGACGCCCAGGGCGCCGCGCCGGTCGAACTGGTGGGGGGTGGCGGGGGTCGGGGTGGGGGTGGACATGGCGAGTTCCTGGTAGAGGAGCGCGGCGAGTGTACCGCGCCGGGGCGTCCCAACGGCGGGGTTGAAGGAAACTCAGAGTTTCCGCGCGCGGGCAGCGCGGGGGGCTCAACCGGGCGGCGGTTCGGGCCGATAGCCGCCGTGAACACCCGGGTACAGGAGCCTGCCGTGCAATTCCAGACAAACCGCCGGCGTCACGAGCGATTCCACGTCGTGCCGGGCTTCACGCCCGTCCGGGTGCGGACCGAGTCAGAAAGCTTGGACGGGCACACCTACGACATCAGCGAGAGCGGCGTGCAGTTCGAGCTTGACCGGCCGATGCCGCCCGGGACGCACGTCCTGATCGAGATCGAACTCCCCGCGCCCCTGAGCGGTTCTCGCGAAACCATCGACCGGGTCGTGGGCGTCGAGGCCGAGATCGTGTGGACGGACGAGACCGAGCCGGGCCCGACGCGCATGGCCGCGGAGTTCACGCGGTTCATCGACGATGGCGACCGGTGTCGGCTGCACGGGGCGTTGGCGCGCGGGCTCGTGAAGCGAGCCGCCTGAGGGCAGAGAACGACTCCTTGCTGAACCCCCGGGCCGGGGATCGGGCCGGGGGTTTTTGCATTGGCCCGCCCCTACGCTCCGGCCATGTTCGTCGATCGCGCGGTCATTACGGTGAAGGCGGGGGACGGTGGCCCGGGGTGCGTTTCGTTCCGGCGCGAAAAGTACGAGCCCAAGGGCGGGCCGGACGGCGGCAATGGCGGCGACGGCGGCTCGGTTGTGCTCCAGGCCGAAGGGGGCATGAGCACGCTCTACGACTTCCGCGGCAATCCGAACTGGGACGCGAAGAACGGAGACCCGGGCACGGGCAAGCAGTGCAGCGGCGCGGCGGCGCCCGAACTGGTCATCAAGCTCCCCCCGGGGACGCTGGTGTACAACAACAAAACCGGCGAACTGATGCACGACCTCCTGCCGGGCGAGCGGGTCGTGATCGCCAAGGGCGGCAGGGGCGGGTGGGGGAATGAGCATTTCAAGAGCTCGACGAATCAGACGCCGCGGAACGCGGACCCGGGCGGGCCGGGGGAGCGGTTCGAGTTGCGGCTCGAGCTGAAGCTGATCGCGGACGTGGGTTTCGTGGGGCTGCCCAACGCGGGAAAGTCCACGCTGCTGGCGGCATTGACGCGGGCGACGCCGAAGATTGCGGATTACCCGTTCACGACGCTGTCGCCGCAGCTTGGGATCACGGAGCTGGACGCGACGCGCCGGATCGTGCTGGCGGATATTCCGGGATTGATCGAGGGCGCCAGCCGCGGCGTGGGGCTGGGGCACGAGTTTCTGCGGCACATCGAGCGGACGCGGGTGATCGTGCACCTGCTGGACGCGGCGCCGATCGACGGGAGCGACCCGGCTGAAAACTACCGCGTGGTGCGGCGCGAACTGGGGCAGTATTCGCAGGAACTGGCCGACAAGCCGGAGATCGTGGCGCTGAATAAGATGGACCTGATCCCGGGCGAGGACGAGCGCGGGCAGGTGCTCAACAAGGTGGCGGCGGCGCTCGAGATGATCCCGGGGCGGGACGTGGTCGCGATCAGCGGCGCGGCGGGGAAAGGGCTGCGCGAGTTGATGGAGCGGGTCTGGACGATGCTGCACCCGGCGGGGAAGACCGACCCGGGGTGGAAGGACGCGACGGGGGTTCGGGGGTAAGTCCGGCGGTCGAGAATTCGTGCAACTTTATGGTTGCACGTTGATTCCGCGCGGGGTATAGTGCAACCGATCGGTTGCGTGTTGGCAACCGCCGGCCGACGGAAGGAGCATGCCATGAGCGGGTCGTCCACCGACAGGATCGAGCGTCGGGTGACTCTGAAAGCGCCGCGTTCGCGGGTGTGGAGGGCGATCAGCGACTCGAAGCAGTTCAGTGCGTGGTTCCTGTGCGACTTCGACGGCGTGTTCACGCCGGGCGCGCGGGTCCCGGCCCGCAGCCGCTACCCGGGGTACGAGCACCTGCGGTTTGAAATCTGGATCGAAAGAGTCGAGCCCGAGCGGCTGCTGTCGTACCGCTGGCATCCCAACGCGGTCGATCCGAAGGTGGACTATTCCAAGGAGCCGACGACGCTCGTTGAATTCCGGCTCGAGGACGCCAAGGGCGGCGGCACGCTGCTGACGGTCGTCGAGAGCGGCCTGGACAAGATCCCGCTGGCCCGGCGCGCCGAAGCGTTCAAGGCCAACTCCGGTGGCTGGGACTTCCAGGTCAAGGCGATCGCGGAGTGGCTCGATGCCAACCCGTGAGCGTCGATCGCTCGCGGCGCGAGCGGTGACGAGGACAACGGACCCGGCGACTGTCTTCGCCGCGCTCGGGGACCCGACCCGCCTGGCGCTGATGAGCAGGCTCTGCGAATCCGGGCCGCAGTCGGCCACGCGCCTGACGAGGCGGTCGGGCGTGACGCGTCAGGCGGTGACCAAACACCTGGCGGTGCTGGAGCGCGCGGGCCTGATCCGCGGCCGGCGCCTCGGTCGTGAGCGCGTGTGGGAGGTCGAGGGGGACGGGATCGAACAGACCAGACGGTACCTGGATGTGATCGCGCGGCAGTGGGACGAGGCGTTGGGACGACTCCGCTCGTTCGTCGAATCCTGAAGGCATGACCGGACGCGGAATTCAGGCTCGAGCCGGCCGGCGCGTGCCGCGTCGGCAGGCCACGATCGCGCCGAGCACCAGAACGCTCATGGCCCCGGGCGCAGGCGCGGCGTTCACAATCACGTCGTCGAGCACGAGTTCGGTCGTGAATCCGGGACCGCCCCACGCCGTCAGGTCAAAGTGCCCCCAGTTTATGAACTCGACGGTCACGGGCGCGCTCGGCACGAGCGGCGTGAACGAGAACTCGAAGCGCTTGGACACAAAGCCCAGCCCGGGCACGGTCAGGAACTGGATCGGGTCCCCGGGCAGCAAGTTGGTCACGCGCAGGCCGAAGATGCCGTTATCCGCGGCGAAAATGTCTCCGGAAAACTCGCCCGACGCCCAGAAGCTCAGGATGTAGGAGGGTGCGAGAGTCGTGTGGGTGGGAACACTCTGCCATAGGACCGCGGGCGCCCCCTTGGGCGACGTGATGGTCGGAGAGCCCGGGAAACTCACCGATCCGTCGGGATGAAACGTCGGCGGGAGATTGCTCGTGACGCCCGTTCCGTTCCCAAAGTACATGCCCAGGCGGCCGTCGGGGAGCACGTCGGACTGCTGGATTGTGTAATTCGGTCCGTTACCGTCGTTGCCCCAGCTTGCGTACGTGTCGGGGACGCCCGACGACGACCAGCCCGTGGGTAGCGAAAACGGCGCGAGGGAGGTCCCGGTCGCCCAGAACCGCCGGTCGATGGGCGAATTCCCGTCGGTCGGTGGGTTTGTGCCGAACTCGAACGATCCGTTGGTCACCAGGTTGCCGGTGTGCGTGCCCTGCTGCGGCCCGGAGAGCAGTGTGAGCGACGCGAACACGGGGGTCACGGTTCCAACTATGGCGGCGAGCGCGCAGGCGGCGGGAATAGCGCGAACGATCTGCATGAGACTCCTCCTCGGGCGCGGCGTGCCGTGCCCGCGAGGGCTTGGCGCGTGGAAACGGCCCGTCATGAAGACTTACCGTGACTCGATCG
The DNA here is from genome assembly GCA_964500365.1 of uncultured Phycisphaeraceae bacterium. Classification (GTDB taxonomy): domain Bacteria; phylum Planctomycetota; class Phycisphaerae; order Phycisphaerales; family UBA1924; genus CAZCPB01. Next base: position 21,380 of record CAZCPB010000002.1, on the reverse strand, counting down.
ATTCTTGCACATGAAACTGACCGTCGATGGTCTACTCTTCGACAGAACAAGGGAGCACATCGATGCCCACCAAAGCCTTTGCCGCGCAGTCCGCCACCAGTCCGCTCGGACCGTTCACGCTCAGCCGGCGCGAACCCCTGCCGACGGACGTCGCGATCGACATCTTGTACTGCGGCGTGTGCCACACGGACATTCACTTCGCCCGCAACGAGTGGGGCTTCTCGCAGTACCCGATCGTGCCGGGGCACGAGATCCTCGGGCGGGTCACGAAGGTCGGGCCCAAGGTGACGAAGTTCAAGGTCGGCGACCTCGCGGCGGTGGGGTGCATGGTCGATTCCTGCCGCGAGTGCTCGAGCTGCAGGAAGGGCCTCGAGCAGTACTGCCTGAAGGGCTCGACGTTCACGTACAACGGGCCGGACAAGCACTCGGGCGGGATGACGTACGGCGGGTACTCGCAGGCCATCGTGTGCGACGAAGCGTTCGCGCTGAAGGTGCCGGAGAACCTGGACCCCGCCGCGGCGGCCCCGCTGCTGTGTGCCGGGATCACGACCTACTCGCCGCTCAAGCACTGGAAGGTCGGGGCGGGTCAAAAGGTGGGCATTGTCGGGCTCGGCGGGCTCGGCCACATGGGCGTGAAGTTCGCCAAGGCGATGGGCGCGCACACCGTGCTCTTCACGACCTCGCCGGGCAAGGCCGAGGACGGTCGGAAGCTCGGTGCATCGGAAGTCGTGATCTCGAAAGGCGCCGACGCGATGGCCAAGCACGCCGGCTCGTTCGACTTCATCCTGGACACGGTCTCGGCCGAGCACGACATCAACGCGTACATGGCGCTGCTCAAGCTCGACGCGACGCTCGTGCAGGTGGGCGTGCCCCCCAAGCCGCTGCCGGTGAACGTCTTCAGCCTCGTGATGCCACGCCGGAATCTCGCGGGCTCGCTCATCGGCGGCATCGCCGAGACGCAGGAGATGCTGGATTTCTGCGGGAAGAAGGAGATCGTCTGCCAGATCGAGAAGATCCGGATGGACCAGATCAACGAGGCGTACGAGCGGATGCTGCGGAGCGACGTGAAGTACCGGTTCGTGATCGACATGGCGTCGCTGAAGTGACCGGCGCGTGCGACGTGCCGATCGGCTCGTCGCGGGTGCTCACTTGCCGCGGATCATCCGGCTCGCGGTGTCGTACCAGTTCAGGATCAGCTCGGCGTGCGTCGGCGGGGCTTCGTTCTCGCCACGGGCGATGACCAGCCGCCGGCCGCCGGAGAGCTGCTCGACGCTGCCAATCATGTTGCGCCGGTCGTACCCGAGCGCCTCGGCGGCACCGACGCGCGGTCGCTCGCCGGGCGTGACGGAGACCGACGAGGGCCCGCTGTTGTTACGGACCACGAGCTGGCAGTCCTTTTTTTCCGCGGCCTCGGCGACGGCGGCGCCGGGCGACTTCATCCATCGCACGCCGTCGCCGCCGCCTGACGTGACGGCCACCGGCCGTCCCAGCGATCCGTCATCGCCGATGGTGCAGACATACACCTCGCCCCGACCCGTCTCGTCGCTGTTGTACGCGAGCATGGAACCGTCGGGCGAAAAGTCGCACCAGGTCCGGTTTGCCGAATCGCTGAACACGGGCGAGAGCGTGCCCCCCTTCTTCAGGTCTGTCTTGTAGAGCCGGTAGCCCTCCGGCCGTTCCCACACGCACATCACGGTGCTCCGCACCGGATCGACCGCCATCGGTGCGACAAACCCATCCACAGGCTCGACGACCCAGTAGGGCTCGAAGTGCCCATCGAACGACGCCGCCTCGATCCCGACTTTTCCTCCTTCGCTGCGCATGTACACGAAGGTGTCGTTGTCCCTGGCGAACTGCGGATAGTTCAGGTCCGAGTTCAAGAGCCCCCGCAGCCGCCGCAGCCGGAGCGAGTCGAGCTCGGTCCCCCAGATCTCAAACAGCTTGTTGGGAGAGCACACGACGACGAGCATGCGCGACTCATCGGGCGACACGGCGAGCGCTTCCTCGTACGGGCGCGCTTCGAGTGGGAGCGGCTTGGAGGTGCCGTCAGGGAGGCGGAACTCCAGGCGCCGCTTGGCGCCCTGCTCGCCGCCCGGAAGGAACGCGATCGTGCCGTCGCGCGATACCTGGAAGTCGGCGTCCTGGTACGGCCCGATCGAGCGCAGCCCCGCGACCAGCTGCACGGGCGTGCCGACCTTGCAGCGCTCCAGGTCGCAGGTCGCGCCGTAGAGCGTCGAGCCCCGCGTGAAGAGCAGCGACCCGTCCGGGCCGACCCGCGCCACCGCGGAGTTCTCGAGGAGCAACGACACCTTCCCGGTCGCCACGTCCAGGAGCCCGATGTCCTGCTGGTACCCGGTGCTGCCGTATTTGAAAAGCCGGCACAGCGCGTGCCCGTCGTCCAGGCGCGACAGGAGTAGCTCGTACGTGCCCGGGTAATCGCCCAGGTCGAGCTTCACGGATTCACTGATCGTCCCGTCCGCGGCGCTCACGATCCGCACCTGCTGGGTGCGGCCTTCGGTGAAGAGGAGCCGGTCTTCGGAGATCCAGATGTGGTTGTACCCCGCGACCGCGGCCCAGTCGGGAATGACCGCGATCGGCACGGGCGGCAAATCCTTGCCGATCGCCATTTTCACGAGGCGTAGTTCCGAGCCGTCCTGTCCGACCGGAGACATGAACGAATGCCATTGCCCGCTCGGGCTGAAGGCCGGCGCGCGTCCGTTCCGTGACGCGGGAATCGGGACGGCCTCGAAGTCATCCAATCTGCGGACGTAGCCGAACCACGGATTGCCGGGCTCGAGCGACGTGGCGCCGAACGTGACGGTCGAGCCGTCGGGCGTGACGAACGGGGTGCCCATGCGGTGGCCGGCCGGTGCCGCGACCGAGACTCGCAGCGGGCGCGCTGGGGCGACCGGCCTTCCGAACCAGCCGACGGCCAGCCCCCCGGCGCCCGCGGCGAGCGCGGCCAGGAGTGCGGCGGCGGCGACCGTGCGCTTGGTCGTGGCGCTCGCGGCGGGGGCGGCGGCGCCGCCATGGAACGCGTCGCGCAGTTCGATCGCGACGTCGTTGATGTCGCGGAATCGCTTCTCCTTGTCGCGCTCGAGGCAGCGTTCGAGCACGTGACGGACGTTCGGCGGCACGCGCGTGAGGTCGGCGGGCTTATGGAGGACGGCGCCGATCGAGTCCGTGGCGGTCTCGCCCACGAAGGGGCTCGCACCCGTGAGCATTTCGTAGAGGATGACGCCGAAGGACCAGATGTCGGTGCGCTTGTCCACGCGACGGCCGCGGGCCTGCTCGGGGCTCATGTACGCAGCGGTGCCGAGGATGGCGCCGGCGATGGTGGGGGAGTGGCGGTGGAGGGGCGTGGTGACGGTGGGATCGTCTCCGGACGCGGGCGGCGCGGCGGCCGCGCCGGTCGAGGACTTGCTTTCCTCCTGTCGGGCGAGGCCGAAGTCGAGGACCTTGACGACCCCGTCGGGCGTGATGCGGATGTTGGCGGGCTTGAGGTCGCGATGGACGACGCCGGCGTCGTGCGCGGCGCCGACGCCCGCGGCGATCTGACAGGCGATTTCGACGGCCTCGTCGAGGTCGATGGGGCCGCGGTCGATCTTGTCGGCGAGGGTCTGGCCGTCCACGAACTCGAGGACGAGGTAGCGCTTGCCGGCCTGCTCCTCGACGCCGTGGATACCGGCGATGTTGGGGTGGCTGACCTGGGCGAGCGTGCGGGCCTCGCGCTCGAAGCGCTCGAGGCGGACGGGATCGGCGGCGAGTTCTTCGGGGAGCGCCTTGATGGCAACGGGCCGGTCGAGGCGCGAGTCAATCGCGCGGTAGACCACGCCCATGCCGCCGCGCCCGATTTCGCCCTGGACGCGGTAGGGGCCGATCGATTGCTGCATGGGGCGGAGTGTAGCGGAAGCGGGGTAGCACTTGACGGCAGATCAAGAGTGCGAGCGCACTCTCGAATGTCGGGATGCTTTGAGCCCGCGCAGCGGTCGGGCCGCGGTTAGCCCCGGGCGCGGCGAGTCCGCGAGCAAGCCCGGGGAGCGCCGGTGTCCATCCTCTGAACCCGCTCGGCGTGTGATCGCCGTCGTCGCGCGGTGCGCCCGCGAGCGGCAGTCGTCCGCTGCGCGGACTCGGACGAACAAGGCAAGAGAGATGATGGGCGGCCGCGCTCCACGGGTTGCGCTCGAAGACTCGCTCCACCCGAGGCTACCGGCATGACACCCGCTGCGCGGGTTCCGAGCCTGAACGCAGCGAGCCTCCGATACCCCGACGAACTGCAGGACAGCCTCAGTCTAATCCTCATGCCACCATGACGGAATGATACGGGCCGCTGACGTGCGGAGCCGTAGCGACTCGCGTGCGCGCCGCGCGGTTCGGCGCAGTCACCGAGATCCGAACGTGTTCTACGTTTGCGGGATTCTAACCTACGCCTCACTGAGCGGTCCGAGAGTCTCCAAGCGGTCAGCCTGGTCGCACACTCAACGTCGCGCGCCGATCGTTGATTTCCGCAGTAATCGCTTCCACAAAGTTGTGCAGCGGCATCGACCCCAGGTCCTTCTCGGTCCCGCGCACGCGCACGCTCACCGCGTTCTGCTCCGCATCGCGCGGCCCGACGATGAGCATGTACGGGATCTTCTCGTCCGCCGCGACCTTGATCTTCCCCTGCACGCGGTCGTTGCCCAGGTCGGTGGTCACGCGCACGTTGGCCGCCCGCAGTGCCGCGGCGACCCGCTCCGCGTACTCGTTGCTCTTTTCGCTGATGGGCAGCACGCGCACCTGCTCGGGGCTTAGCCAGGTGGGGAAGGCGCCCGCGAAGTGCTCGATCAGGACGCCGCAGAACCGCTCCATGCTCCCGAAGGGCGCGCGGTGGATGACGACGGGGCGGTGCGGCTTGTTGTCGGGCCCGACGTACGAGAGATCGAAGCGGTTGCCCATCTGGTAATCGACCTGCACGGTGCCGAGCTGCCACTCGCGACCGATGACGTCCTTGACGACGAAGTCGATCTTGGGCCCGTAGAAAGCGGCCTCCCCGGGTTCCTTTGAGAAGGAGACGCCGAGGGATTCGGCGGCGGCGATGCACGCGGCCTCGGCCTTGTCCCAGGATTCCTTGGCGCCGGTGTACTTGGCGCTGTCGGGGTCGCGGAGGCCGACGCGGACGCGGTAGTCCTTCATGCCCAGGGTGCCGAAGATGATCTTGACGATGTCGAGGCAGCCCTGGACCTCGGCGGGGATCTGCTCCTCGGTGCAGAACAGGTGCGCATCGTCCTGGGTGAAGCCGCGCACGCGGGTCATGCCGTTGAGTTCGCCCGACTGCTCCCAGCGGTAGACGGTGCCGAACTCGGCGAGGCGCACGGGCATGTCGCGGTAGGAGTGGGGGCTGCTGGCGAAGATCTTGGCGTGGTGGGGGCAGTTCATGGGCCTGAGGAGGTAGCCGTCCAGGAGCATGTCGTCGGCCATGACGCGCTCGGGGGCGATGGTCTGGGTGCCGGTGCGTTCGTTGATCCCCGCCGCGAGGCGCGCGGAGACGCCCTCGACGCGGTTGATCATTTCGGCGCACGAGGAGCCTTCTTTGCAGAGCTTTTCGAGCGCGTCGCGCTCGACGATCGGCGGGTACTGGCTGTCCTTGTAATAGGGGAAGTGGCCGCTGGTCTTGTAGAGCTCGAGCCGGCCGATGTGCGGGGTGAAGACCTCGGTGTAGCCCCGGCGCTTGAGTTCGGCGCCGATGAAGGTCTGGAGTTCCTTGCGGATGATCGAGCCGCGCGGGGTCCAGAGGATCAGGCCCTGGCCGACGTCCTCGTCGATGTGGAAGAGCCTGAGGCGCTTGCCGATGACGCGGTGGTCGCGCTCCCTGGCTTCTTCGAGCTGGCGCAGGTAGGCGTCGAGCTCGGCCTGGGTCGGGAACGCGGTGCCGTAGACGCGGATCAGGCGGTCGGAGTTCTCGTCGCCGTGCCAGTAGGACGAGGCCAGCGACATCACGCGTGCCGCCCCGATGCGCCCGGTGCTCGGGACGTGCGGGCCGCGGCAGAGGTCTTCCCAGTTCTTCCCGGGCTGGCCGGTCGCGTAGAACGACAGGACCGCGCCGTTCACGGCGGGCTCCTTCGAGAGCCAGCCCGCGGAGTCGTACGGGTTCTCGCGCCGGATCTTGTGGCGCGAGTCGAGCTCGGCCGCGAGGCGCTCGCGCTCGCCCGGCTCGGCCTGGGCCACCAGCGCGCGGTTGGCGTTGTCGACCTTGTACTTGTTCTCCTCGTTCATGAGTTTCACGATGCCGTCGCGCGCGACGACCTCGTAGCGGACGAACGGCCGGTTCTCCGCGATGATCTCCGCGATTCGTGCGTTGACCGCCTCGAAGTGGTCGGTCGAGAGCTTCTTGCCCTCGGGGATGAACATGTCGTAGAAGAAGCCGGTCTCGGTGGGCGGGCCGTACGCCAGCAGCACGTCCTTGCCCATGACGTCCTGGATCGCCTCGGCCATCACGTGCGCCGCGGAGTGGCGCATGAGGTACAGCGCGTCCGGGCTCGCCGCCTGCCCCGGCCTGGGCGCAGTGACGATCGCGAGCGCCGCGTCCTTCTCGATCACGGCCGAGAGGTCGCGGAGCTGGGCGCCGTGGCCTTCGCCGAGATCGATCCGCGCGCCGATCGCGGCCTTGGCCAGGCCCGCGCCGATCGACGCCGCGACCTCGAGCGCGGTCACGGGCTTGTCGAAGGACTTCTTGTCGCCGTTGGGAAGGGTGATGGTGGGCATGGGGGTCTCAGTGTCTGGCATCTCGGATAGGGGGCGGGGTGGTGATTGAACGGAGAACGTCGGTCAAGTCTCCGTCTCAATCTCGAATCTCAGAGTTTCGCTTCCCCGCTGCAGGTTCGACTGTCTCCAAAAACGATGAACCCGGCCTGGCCGGCCGGGTTCGATGATGGGCGTCGTGCGGGCCGGCCTCACCCGCGGGGAGAGTTCGTCGTGGTCGTCGTCGTGGTGAAGGAGGCCGGCTTCATGGGGGAAAGCATACGCGGGCGGTGCTTCGGGCTCAAGCGGGTTTACGACCGGGCATTCCGGGCGCGGCGGCGGGCACCGCTCAGTTCCCATCGGGGGCGATCGCGGGGTTTTCTTCGACGGCGGATACCTCCACGTCGACCGCCGTCACCTCGACCGCCAGGGCCGCGTCGATCAGGGCGCGGACCGCCTCCGCGGTCGTCTCGCCCTTGAAGCCCTCGACGGAGCCGACCTTGGCCCCGTTGCGGTCGAGGACGACGAACGTGGGGAAGACGACCACACCGTACGCGCTCGCCGTCTTCTCGCCGTCGAGCAGCGGGGTGACCGTGCTGGACGAGGCCTTGAGGAACTCGACGGGGGCGGTCTTGTCGCGCTCGCGGACCGCGATCGCGAGCGTACGGACTTTCCGGTCCTCCAGTTCTTCCAGGATGCCCTGGAGGGCCGCGATCCCGGCCCGCCCAGGAAGGCTCCACGTGCCCCAGAAATAGAGCACCGCGACACGCCCCCTCAGCTTCGCGAGCGTGAAGTGCTCTCCGTCGGGCGTGCGCAGGTCGAAGTCGGGGGCGAGCGGGGCGGGCGCGGGCCTGGGCTCGGCCCGCCGCGGCGCGGGCGACGGGGCCGCGGCGGTCGCCGCCGTGGTCTTCGGCGGCGTGACGGCCGCCGGGTTGCGGGCGTTGGGCTGCGAGGTCCACGACGCGATGCGCTCGTACCCCTCGGGCAGCTCGACGCGGAAGTCCTCCTCGGTGAGCGGCTCGTTGGCGCGCAGGTCGGAGAGCTCGAACGTCGTCGTGTTGGCGTACGCCTTGAGCTCGTTGGAGCGCTCGAACTTTCGCGGCAGGCGGTCCGAGACCCCGATCCAGATCCGAGAGGTCGAACTCCCCTTCCGCGCCTTGAAGGACAGGACGTGGCACTCGATCCCGTCCACGCGCTCGGTCGCGTCGAGCGACACGTGCAGGGCCCCCGTCTCGCGGGAGAAGCTGTTCTTCTCGAGCAGCTGCGTGGGCACGCAGCCCAGCGCCATCTGCACCAGCTTGACCGAGCTCTGCGCCGTCGGGCGCTCGTACAACGCCCTGGCGCCGTGGTCGAGCCAGGTCGCGCCCATCGGCCCCCACACGACGTCGATGCTCGTCGCCTCTTCCTCGCCCTTGCGCGTCCCGGAGCCCGTCACGTGCAACTGCCACGCGCCGGGCCGGTCGGCGGCGCGGCGCATGCGGACGACCGCGACGGTGTCGGCGCTGTATCCGGCGAGGGAGCCGGTGTTCGTCGTGCGCGAGTGGAACACCAGCGTCCTGGCCTTGGCCACGGCGTCGAGGGTCTCGCGCAGGATCGCCTTGGCCTCGTCGGAGCCGCCGAGTTCGCTCATCGGGTCGTTTGCGACTTTCGGGCGCGGCGCGCCGGCGGCGGGCCGGTTGGCGCCCGGCGCCTCGGGCTGCGGCGCGTCGGCCGTCTCGGCCGGCGGATCGTCCTTAGCCGGTGCTTCTCCGGGCGGCTGAGCGTGCGCGGAGAGCAGCGCGATCCCGAGACTGAGCAGTGCGTAGCGGTGCATCACGAACTCCGTTGTGCCGTTCCCGGGTGTCATCCCGCGCCGGGGCGACCGCTCCCGGGCGCCAGCAGGGCGCCCAACGCCGCGCCCGGGTCGGCATGACGCATGAGGTGCTCTCCGACGAGCACGATCCGGACCCCCACGTCCCGCAGCCGGTCGAGGTCGGCGGGCGTGCGGATGCCCGACTCACTGACCAGTACGCTGCGGTCCTCCACAAGATCGGCCAGACGGAGGGTGTGGTTGATATCGGTCTTCATGCTCGACAGGTCGCGGTTGTTGATCCCGATCAGCCCGTAGCTGCGGTGGGGGAACCCGACGTGGGGGCGGACCTTCAGGAGGTTGTCGAGCTCGTGCACTTCGAGCAGGGCCGTGAGGCCGAGCTGCTGCGAAAGGATCATCATGTCGAGGAGCTGCCCCTCGGTGAGGCACTCGGCGATCAGCAGCACCGCGTCGGCCCCGTGGGCCCGGCTCTCCCAGAGCTGCCAGGGGTCGATCACGAAGTCCTTGCGAAGGACCGGGAGCGGCACCGCCTCCTTGATCCGCCGGATGAACGTCAGGTGGCCGCCGAAGAACTTCTCGTCGGTGAGGCAGGAAATCGCGGCGGCGCCGGCCTGGTGATACCGTCTGGCGATGTCCTCCGGGGAGAACGCCTCGCCGTACTCGGGCCGTATGAGCCCCGCCGAAGGGCTGCGGCGCTTGACCTCGGCGATCACCGCCGTGTGCGTCGGGTACGGGTGGCGCGTCACGGCCGCGAAGAAGTTCCGGGGCGGTTCTTCCTGCGCCACCATCGCTTCGAGCTCGGCGAAGGTCGTGGTCGACTTGGCCCGCGCGACCTCGGCACGCTTGTGCTCGAGGATCTCGGCGAGGGTCGCGGGGATCTCGGTGCTCACGGGGGTGATTGTTGCGGGGTGGGCATTGCTCGGCGCGGGGCCGGTGACGGCGAATCCGGGCGGCGCTCCCGTCGAGCGCCCCGTTCCGGCCGCCGGCGCGGAGGCCGTGCCGGGCGGGCCGGTTCCGGGGGCTCAGGTTGAGGCACAAAGCGCCGAAGGGGGAATGTTGTCTCCCGGCCTGGTGACGTGGCTGCCGGTGCTCGGGCTGCCGCTGTCGGCGTGGCTGCTGCGGCGGAGCGGTGTCCTTCGCGCCGACGCCTTCGCGGGAGGGCGCGGGCGGGAACTGCCGCCGGTGCCGTGGCTGCTCTGGGTCGTGTGCGGGGTGGTAATTTTTTGTTCGATGATCTTCGGGGCCGCGACCGCTCTTGCGATGGCCGGTATCGCCGGGCCTGACCCGGGCGAGGCGCCCGAGAGCGCGCGGACGCGCGGGATCGCGGCGCTTGGCGCATACTTGGTGGCCGGATCGGCCGCGATTGCGCTCGTCGTGTTCATGCGAAAATGGTTCAGGCATGGGGAGGGGGCGCCCCGCTGGCTGGGGGCCCGGCCGAGCGATGCCTTGCTCGGGCTTGTCGCCCTTGCCGCGGCGTTGCCGTTCGTGCAGGCTGTGAACGTCGCGTGCGTTGTGCTCTACCGCCTTGTAACGTCGCGCACGCCGCCCGAGGTGGCCCACGAAACGCTGGAGGCGATGCGCGCGGCGCCCGGAGACCCCTGGGTCTGGGTTCAGCTCGGCGCGGCGGTGCTGGGGGCCCCGATCGTCGAAGAGGTGCTCTACCGGGTCATGCTGCAGACCGCCATCCTTCAGGCCACCGGGCGGGCGTGGTGGGCGATCGCGGGCTCGTCGGTCGTCTTCGGGCTGAGCCACGCGGGGGCGGTCGAGTGGTACGCGATGCCGACGCTCATCGTGCTGGGCGCGGCGCTGGGCGTGGCGTACGAGCGGACGAAAAGCCTGGGGGTGCCGATCGTGATGCACATCGCGTTCAACGCGCTCAACGTATGGCTCGCGGCCGTGCTCTGAGCGTTCCCGAGCGCCGGCGCGCAGCCGGGCGCGATCGCGTCCCTACGCTTGGTGCCCATGAGCACGACCAAGCCGCGAATCCTGACCGGCGACACGCCCACGCACACGGGCCTTCACCTCGGCCACTACGTCGGTTCGCTCGAGAACAGGCTGCGGCTCCAGGACCAGTACGACTGCTACTTCCTCATCGCCAACGTGCACGCGTTCACGACGCTGGCCGAGAAGCCGCAGGAGGTCCGCGCGAACACGATCGGGATCGTGAAGGACTGGCTGGCGGTCGGGCTCGACCCGCAGCGTTCGACGTTCGTGCTCCAGAGCGAGGTCCCCGCGATCGCGGAGCTGACGTTCCTCTTTGCGATGCTCCTGCCCTTCAACAAGGTGATGCGGAACCCGACGCTCAAGACCGAGATCGAGACCAAGGGCCTGGGCGAGAGCCACTCCTTCGGGTTCCCGATGTACGCGGTGGGGCAGTGCGCGGACATCCTGACGTTCAGGCCGGAACTGGTGCCGGTGGGGGAGGACCAGGAAGCCCACATCGAGATGTGCCGCGATGTGGCGCTGAAGTTCAACCAGCTCTACTGCGGGGTCGGGAACCGCGTGGTGCCCGAGGAGCACGTGAAGGCCGGGGGCCTGTTCCCGATCCCGAAGGCCAAGGTCGGGCGGGTCGCGCGCCTCGTGGGCCTCGACGGCAAGAACAAGATGAGCAAGAGCCTCGGCAACGCGATCTTCCTGTACGACGACGCAAAGACGGTGCAGAAGAAGATCAACAAGATCACGACCGGCCGCCAAAGCCCGACCGAGCCCGGCGATGTGGGCAACATCCTGATGCAGTACGTGGACGCGTTCATCGGGGGCGCGGGCGATGAGGGATACAAGCGCGCCGAGGAGATCAAGCGGCGGTACGGCGCGGGGGACAACATCGGGGACGGGCACGTGAAGGCCGAACTGGGGGAGGCGATCAACGCGCTGCTCGAGCCGATGCGGGCGCGTCGGGCCGAGTTGGACGGCGAGCGCGGGGACGCGATCGTGATGGACGTCATCCGGGACGGCGTGAAGCGCGCGAACGCGGTGGCGGAGGAGACGCTGCACCTGGCCAAGAAGTCGATGGGGCTCGACTTCGGGAGACGCGCGCTCGCGGGCGCGTGAGGGTGTCCGGCCGCACGACGGCGGTTCAATCGGCTTGAGGCTTCTCCACGCCTCCCGGAAGGGATGTTCCTCCGGGGTCCACGAACAGCGCGCGCTGGCCCCGTGTCGCCCGGTGCTTGACGGCTTCGTGGGAGACCAACGAGTCGTCCGCGTCGATGTGCTCGACGGGCACACCCCGCGCGATCAGGGCCTCGGCCACCAGCCACGCGCGGTGGCAGCGCTCGGGCGCCAGTTCCGCGCACATGATCGCCGGACGCTCGCCGGCGCGCCGCGCCCCCTCGAGTTCCCCGACCCCGCGCTGGAACCACGGCCGGGTACTGATCTTGCCGTAGTCGATCTCGCCATCGGTGCGGCACGCGGGGTCGTCGGGCTTCCCGCCCAGCGTGTCGCCCATCCAGCGGTAGGCCAGGCCCGCGGCCCGCAGCGTCGCTTCGAGCGATTCGCGCGAGAACTCGCGACGGCGGCGCGAGAACGGCACCGATCGCACATCGATCAGCGTGCGGACGCCGTGGCGCTGAAGCACTTCGCAAAGCCCGGCGGCGTTCCGCGTGTTGCCGTAACCGATCGTGAGGATCGGGGCCGCCCAGGGCTCGGGCCGTTCGTGATTCGCGCCCGGGTTCATCCGGGATGTTACGAACGGTTCGCGGCATCAGAGAACAGAAAGCTGCCGCAATCATCCCGCGGAGGCGCTTGCAACCGGCGTGTCGGGCCGTAACACTGCCGCCATGGCGGGAACGGGAGTCTGCCAGTCACCCCACGGAGACGCCGCCACGGCGCGCACGCGCTTTGGCGCGGGCGCCGAATCAGGTTCGCCCGACGAGCGAGCAACCGAAGGGAGGCGTCCGCCCGCTCCCTGGACGACCGCTCCGTGGCGCGCCGCCGGGCTCTCCGCACTCCTTCTCAGTTGTGCCGCGATGGTGGTGGTCGTGCGCGAGCCGGCCCCCGCGCCGCTGGCGATCTTCATCATCGCGGCCTTCGATGGTGCCGTGCGCGGTACAGGCTCGATCGTCGTGCCTCTATGCATCGCGCCCGCGCTCCTGTGGCCGCTCTGGTCGTACCTGGCTGCCAGGCGCGGCTGGCCGCATGCTCCGATCGCAATCCAGATCGTGTTTCACCTGGTCGTGCTGGCGTTCCTGCTCTTGTCAACGGACGCGGCGCGGCGGGATGCCACCCTGCTGACAACTCTTCCCCTGGCCATGGCGATCACGTTCGCCGTGTACGATGTGCTGCTCTCACTCGAGAGGTCCAGGCAGATCGCGAGCGCGCGGTAGGGCGAGACTGACTGCAGCGTTTTCCGTCCGGAAGCGCCGTGTCGCCGGTACTGGGACCTGCTCTGGGTCGGGAGCGCGTTCAAGATCGGGTCGGGCATGGTCTCCAATTCCGAGGAATGAGCCCGGCGCCGGCGCAACTTCCGCTCGTTCGCCGCGCCCGTGAAACGCGCGGCACGGTTCTCCCTACACTCCCCCGTGTACCAGGCCCTCCTGACGCGGCGCTACCTCACCAGCAAGGTCATGCCCCTGCTCGCCTCCCTCGCGGTGGTGCTCTGCACCGCGATGGTGCTGGTGGTCTGGTCGGTGATGGGGGGGTTCCTCGCCAAGCTCGTGAACTCGGGCCGCACGCTGGTCGGGGACGTGGTCATCACATGGCCCACCGTCGGGTTCCCGTACTACGACGATCTGGTGACGCGGCTCGAAGCCGACCCCGAGATCGCCGCCGCGATGCCCATGATCGAGACCTACGGGCAGGCCCGCCTCCCCGACGGCACGGTCCAGGGCGTGATCCTGAAGGGGATCGACGGCGAGAAGTTCGCCAGGGTCACCGACTACGGCTCGGCCCTGTGGTGGCGGCCGTTGGAGTCGCCGGTGAAGAAAGACACCGCCGGCCGTGACCTCAGGCTCGGCCCGGCGCCGATCAAGGCGGGGCCGTCGTGGGCGGAGATGCTCGAAAACGGCTACTCGCTGACCCGGAAAGAGGGCTCGGTGGAGAAGCCGGCCGCGGTGCTCGGCATCGAGGTGAGCGGCTTCAACCGCCGCCAGCCCGAGGGCATCTTCGACCCGATGAGCCCGCCCAAGCGGGCGCCCGACGGCAGCGTCGATTACCTCCACACCTTCATGCCCCAGAACGGCGCGATCACCCTCAGCGTCTTCCCGCAGGACACGCGCGGCGGGGTCCTGGGCATGGAGTCCCGCACCTTCCCGGTCGCCAACGAGTTCCACTCCGGGCTCTTCGAGGTCGATCACCGCACGGTGCTCGTGAACTTCGAGGCGCTCCAGGCGCTCATGAAGATGAACGCCGGCAAGCGCGTGAAGGAGGGAGGCCCGGGCATCGAGATCGTGATCGACCCCGACACGGGCGAGGAAAAAATCGACACGCCGACGCAACTCGTCGATGAGCCCGCGCGGGCGACGACGGTCGTCGTCCGGGCCAAGGCCGACACGCTCGAGGGCGACGCGGCGCGGGCCGTGGCAAAGCGCTGCCGCGATATCTACGCGCAGTTCGCCGCGGCGCACAAGGGCGAAGTCCCCGACCCCTCGATCATCCGGGTTTCGACGTGGGAGGACCAGAACCGCACGTTCATCGCCGCGGTGAAGAAGGAAACCGGCCTGGTGCTGACCCTCTTCTGCTTCATCTCGCTGACGGCGGTGTTCCTGGTGCTCGCGATCTTCTGGTCGATGGTCAGCGAGAAGACCAAAGACATCGGCACGCTCCGCGCGATCGGGGCGGGCCGGTCCGGCGTCGCGGGCGTGTGGCTCTCCTACGGCCTGGCGATCGGGCTCGTGGGGTCGATCCTGGGCGGCGTGCTGGCCTACACCATCGTCACGAATATCAACCCGATCCACGAGTGGATGGGGCGGGCTCTGGGCATCATGATCTGGGACCCGCGGATCTACTACTTCAGCGAGATCCCGAGCAAGGTGGACCCGGTGAAGATGGCCTACGTGCTGGCGGGCGGCCTGCTCTCGAGCGTGCTGGGGGCGCTCATCCCCGCCGTCCGCGCGGCGTGGATGGACCCGGTCCGGGCGCTGAGGTTCGAATAGGACCGCCGACACCCCTCGACGGAACGCGCCGGCGAGCAGGGAGTACGCGGCATAAGGCGAAGAACTCGAAGCTGATGCACGGGAACCAGTTCATCCTCTCCGCCCGCGACCTTCACAAGACCTACCGGCTGGGACGCGTCGCCGTCCCGGTGCTCAAGGGCGTTTCCCTCGACGTCCGGCGCGGCGAGTTCCTCGCCGTGCTCGGCGCCTCGGGCTCGGGCAAGTCCACCCTGCTGCACCTCCTCGGGGCGCTCGACCGGCCCGATCGCGGCGTGCTCAAGTGCACGAACTGCGGGTACTCGACCAGGGGCTTGAAGAATCAGCAGTGCCCCGAGTGCGGCGGTTCCTCGCCCCGCGTCGAGCAGAAGTCGTCGATCGAGTTCGAAGGCCGGGAGCTCGCTTCGCTCTCGTCGCGCGAGCTCAACGCCTACCGGGCAGGGTCCGTCGGCTTCATCTTCCAGCTCTACCACCTCTTCCCCGAGCTCGACGTGCTCGAGAACGTCCTGATCGCCGCGATGGCTCGCCACGGCCTCGGGTACATGGCCGGCCGGTCGGGCGCGACCGCCCATGCTCGCGAGCTCCTGGCCCGCGTCGGTCTCGGCCACCGCCTGAAGCACCGCCCCGTCGAACTGTCCGGTGGAGAGCGCCAGCGGGTGGCGATCGCCCGGGCCCTTGTCAACAAGCCCAAGCTCCTTCTGGCCGACGAGCCCACAGGCAACCTCGACAGGGCCACGGGGAACGCCATCCTCGACCTCCTGCAGGAAATCCACGACCGCGACCGCCAGACGCTGGTCGTCGTGACCCACGACCCGGAGACCGCACGGCGTGCCGACCGCGTGGTGAAGATCGAGGACGGACGGCTGGTCGCGGCGGCCCGTCCCGTGGTTCCGGCCGCGGCGATCGAGCCGGGGCTCCCTGAAACAACGAGCCGGGCCGGAGTGCGGGGCGCGACTTGACCGAACGCAAATGACGCGGACGCGGATTGCCGTTACTATCCGTGACGGCGATCCGGGCCGCGTACGCGGGAGCGTTCTTGACACAAACCGACCACAGGACGGGCTCGACGTTGACGGAGAACGGCCACGGCACGGTGGTGCTGCGCGGCAGTGACGGCCCGGTGCACGCCAAGGTCATCGACTCCGGGGCCGGCTGCCCCATCGTGTTCCTTCACGGACTGGTCGGGCTGAACGACCACTGGGAGGACGTCGTTCGGCGGGTCCGGGCCGGCTGCCGCTGCATCATGCTCGAGCTGCCCCTGCTCCAGCTGACCGGGGACGACTGCTCGATCCACGGCGTCGAGTCACTGACCGCCCAGTTCCTGGAGCACCACCTCCGGGAGCCGTCGGTGCTGGTGGGCAACTCCTTCGGGGGGCACGTGGCGCTGCGGCTGGCGCTGCACCGGCCGGACCTGGTCCGCGGCCTGGTCCTGGCGGGGTCCTCGGGCCTGATCGAGAAATCGATGGTCCGGGAGATCCAGATCCATCCCAGCCGCGAGTGGCTGGTCGAGAAGATCGGCGAGTTGTTCTTCGACCGCTCCAAGCTGAGCGAAGGCGACATCGACCGGGCGCACCGCGAGCTGTCGCGCCGCGCCGGCGCCCGCGCGATGGTCCGGCTCTCCCGCTCGGCGCGCCGCGACCACCTCGGCGAGCGCATCGCCGAGATCGCCGCGCCCACGCTCCTCATCTGGGGACGGCAGGACGTCGTCACGCCCCCCGAGGCCGCGGAAATCTTCCACCGCACGATCCGCGATTCGCGCCTCGTCTGGCTCGATCGCTGCGGGCACGCGCCGATGATCGAGTGCCCCGAGGAGTTCAGCGCCTCGCTGAGCGAGTTCGTCCGCGAGCTCGAGCGGCGTCAATAGCCGCGCTCAGCGCTCCCCGGGCCCGGGCCCGAAAACGATCGCGTTCTTCCCGGCCCGTTTGCTCTCGAGCGCCAGCATGTCCGCGTGCCGGATCAGTTCCTCCGGCGTGCTCCCGTCCCAGGGAAACGTCGCGAGCCCGCCCGAGACGGTGAGCGTCCCGGGCGCGTCCACGCCGAGCTTGGGGAAGCGCTGCTGACAGACCTGTTCCTGGAAGCGCCGGGCGATGTCGAAGACGTCCCCCGGGGGCGCGCTCCCGGGCTTCCGCGGCCCGTGGGGCTCGTGGAAGATCACCGCGAACTCGTCGCCGCCCACGCGGCACACGCGGTCAGAGGGCCGGATCACGCTCCGCAGCAGGCGCACCGTCTCGATCAGGATCTCGTCCGCCGCCGCGTGCCCGTACGTGTCGTTGAAACGCTTGAAGTCGTCGATGTCGAAGCACATGACCGTCACCGGTTGACGCGCGGCCCTCGCCCGCTGGATCGCGGCAGTCAGGTACCGGTCGAAGTAACGGCGGTTCCACGCGCCCGTCAGCGAATCGGTGAACGCCGCGTCCCGGAGCTGGGCCTGCTGGTCTCCCAGCCGCAGCCATAGGGCCAGCCACTCCGCGTGGAGGCGAAGCTCCTCGGGTAGCGTGCGCTCCGACCAGAGCACGCCGTACGTCGCGCCCTCGGCCTCCACGGCGACCGGGACGGCGGCCTCGGGCACGGCCTGGCCGGCCCGCACGAACCGCACCCCCTCGTCGGTGGTGCGCGCGCGAATGATCGCCAGCGCCGGGACGAGCAGGTCGCCGCCGCGCAGCAGCGCCCGGACGAGGACCGCGTCGCCACAGTCGGTCAGGCGGTCGGCGGGCAGCCCCGCGCCCAGTTCGACCGGGGCGGGGGACGCCGCGGGCGTGTGCGCTGGCGCCGAAACGCCGGGCGGCCGCGCCGGACCGTTCGCGGACGGCACCGACGGCGCCGGCGCGCGGTGCGGAGCCGGCGGGGACGGAGTGGAGAACCTTTCCCTGACCACCGCCGTGACGACGGGCGCCGCGGCCCGCGGATCGATCGTCCCGTCGAAGCCCGCGGTCTCGCCGCCCGCGGTCCCGTCCTTGTCCAGGGCGCGCAGCACTCGAACCGCCGGGTCGACCAGCCTCGCGGCGCTCACGAATTCATGTCGCCCCGCGTGACCGTTCTTCCCCGGGCCCGGGTCGGCATCGGGGCCGACGATGATCACGGCCCGTGACGGCGAGGTCTCGTCGATCGGGTCAGACAGTTCACCGATCGCCTCGAGCGCGGTCCGTACCCGGACGAGCTCGATGCCGGGGTCGAGCCGCAGCGCGGCATCAAGCCCGGTCCTGCCCACCAGGAGCACGCGGAGATCGGGATGTTCGGTGTGCTCTTCCACGGTAAGCCCGGCGAGCGGGAACTCCCCTGCTACGAGACGCTCAGGGCACGGGTGCGGCCCCAGCCGCCCCTCCTCTTCAATCTTGCCGCGCGGGATCGTCCGGGGAAAGGAGCATCGCGAGTTCTTCGTCGCTCAGGAGCCCGGCGGGCGTGGAGGTCCCGGGTTCACCGTCAGGCATCGCCGCGCCCGCGGTCTTATCGGGCGTCTGACTCTCGTCGATTTCCGGCAGCGGCGGCAGAGAACCCGTCCCACTCAGTTTCAGCCCCCCGGCCGCGCGCGGGCGATGGGCCGCGGCCGGGTGTGCCGCCGGCCTCGGCATCCGCGCCGCGACCGCGCGGGGTGGACGCCCGGGGCCGGGTTCGACGACCTCCCCGGACGGGACCTGGACTTTCGGTTCAGTCCACGCCGCGAAGTCCTCGCTCGAGGCCGCGCGGAGCGAGCGGGCGGTCGAATCGAAGATCCAAGCCTTGGCCCGCGGGGCGTACCGCTCGGCAAGGCGCGCGACGTCGCCCGCGTGTGCGAGGTCCCGCGGGTCGCAGAAGAGGAGCACCGACGCGCGCGAATGAGCCGAGCGGGAGGCCGCGCAGATCCGTCCCAGCGCCCCGTATGGGTCCGCCGCGGTCTCGACGAGAAGACCCTTGCGATCCAGCGCGCCCAGAAGCTCGGCGTCGGGGGTCCGCCCGGGCACAAGCCACAGCACGCAGCGGTCCCCGCTCATCGACGGATCCTCCGTGCGGACGCGATCACCCCGTCATCGTACCCGAGCCTCGGACAGGCGTCCCCGCTTCCTCACCGCCGGCCGACCACGTAGACCACGTAGTTTTCATCGAGCGGGTCGCCCGGCCGAAGGGGTCGGACGTGGAGCCGCCCTCGATGGTCCACCGCATCGCCGAGGCGGTCGTACACCTCGACCGCGCTGAACCCGGCCTCGGACAGGGCGTCGCGGACCTCCGCGATCGACCACAGCCGCCAGCGGTACACGAAGGCATCCCTGAGCACGCGGTCCCGGCGCGCCCCCCGATTGCGGACGCGGAAGTGCAGCACGTCGGTCACCATCGCGCCGGCCGGGTCGGCGTCGCGCTGTTCCCAGGCGTGCTCGATCCGTTCGCCGCCCGGACCGCGAACGCGCCGGGTGATGGTGAGGCGCTCGAACGCATCCCGCCCGCCGTAGGTGTCGCAGGCGAAGATGCCGCGGGGGTTGAGCGAGGCGCGCACCGCCCGGAAGTAACGCAGCAGCGAGGCGCGATCGTGCCAGTAGCCGATCGGGAAGTTGGTGGCCGCGATGACGTCGGCCCCGGCGCGGCAGCGTGCGGCGTCCCGCACGATCGCGCGGACGCCCCGCACGCCGCGGCAACGCGCCAGGGGCTCGGGGTCGCGATCGACGGCGGTCGCGCTCCCGCCGGGGATCACGGCCGCCCAGGCCCGGGCGAGGGCCCCCGTGCCGCTGAAGTCCTCGCGAATGGTTTGGGGAGCGCGCCCGTGGACCGCGTGTAGGAATCGCGCCAGGCGCGGCGCATCGGTCACGCACAGCTCGTAGAGGTCGAATCGATCAAGGTCGTGCGCGGGTCGGCGTGAATTCACGCTCGGCGGACCTCCACGGTCATGGCAAGCCTCGCCCTTCACCCGTGCCCGCCACCGTCGGGGCCGGGGATCGGTCAGGCCATCCGCACCCACCTGATCAGCGTGCTGAAGTTCGGCGGCTTGCCGTACATGAGCACGCCGATCCTGAAGATCTTGGCCGCGGCCCACAGGACAAGGCCGCAGGTCACGATCCCGATCACGATCGCCACCGGGTGCTGCCAGGAGGGGACCGGCTCGCTCCCCCCCAGCCGGAGGACCATCACGAACGGCCCGACGAGCGGGACGAAGCTGAGCGACGTGGCCAGCGCCGAGTTGGGCGCCCGCTGGATCAGGAACCACATCATCCACGGCAGGATCGTGAGCATGATCACCGGCGTCATGAGCGTCTGCGCCTCGCGCAGCTCGTTGACCGCGGCGCCGATCGCCGCCATCATCGCGGCCATGCTCACCGCCGCCACCACGAAGTAGCAGACCAGCAGCACGAGCATCATGGGCGAGACCAGCTGCGTGAGCGCGAAGGCGATCAGCCCCGCGATCCCCGCGCCCCCGTAGATCGCGATGATGAGCACCCCGACCGACATGTGCCCGATGATCTTGCCGGTCATGAGCTGCATCGGCGAGACGGCCGAGAGCAGCACCTCCATGACGCGGCTGGACTTCTCCTCCACGACCGTCGTCATCAGGTACTGCCCCGTGGTCATCACCGAGACCATCATGAGGACCATGAAGCCGACGGGGACGAGCATCTGGAGCTGGCCCATGGCCTTGCTCTCGCCGGTCTTGGTCATGGTGACCGGGTCGATGTTGGGGCGGGCGAGCATGGCCCGTAGGGCCTTGGCGTCCAGGCCCGCGTCGGCCACCCGCGCGTCGCCCGCGACGCGGGCATCGACAATCGACTCGCCGACGCTCCGCTCGAGACTTCCCTGGATCTCGATGTCCAGCTTGGGAGCGACGAACAGATCGAAGGCGCCGAACTTGCCCTCGGCGTCCGGCTCGAGGGCCTT
Source organism: uncultured Phycisphaeraceae bacterium (assembly GCA_964500365.1). GTDB lineage: Bacteria > Planctomycetota > Phycisphaerae > Phycisphaerales > UBA1924 > CAZCPB01. The sequence goes on along the minus strand of CAZCPB010000002.1, from coordinate 932 downwards.
CTTTTCCACCACCGCCACGGCCAGGAGCGGGCCCCGGCCCGTCTCTTCGCCCTCGGCCTTGATGGTCGTCTTCCGCAGCGAGTCCTTGAGCGCTTCGATCCCGGCGTCGTCCGTGCCGGCCGGGATCAGCTCGACACTGATCTCGGCCGAGGGCAGCATCATGTCCAGCTGCGAGTCGGCCATCGCCTTGCCCGGGGCCATCTGCTCGGGATCGACCTTGAATTGCTCGCCGGCCTTCGCCATGGCCTTGGCGGCCATTTCCTTGGACTCTTTGCGCCGGGCGGCGATGTCCTCGGGCACTCGCTTCTCGACCAGCGGGCCGACCACGCCGGTGCGGTCGAGCACCGCGAAGCGGCCGGTCACGCGGGGCGGCTCCAGGTTCCGCATCAGGTAAATCGCCCCGCCCGCGACGACCATCATGATCGGCGGGATCAGCACGCCGAGCAGGAAGCCCTTCGTGAACACCACCGACGCGAACTCGCGCCACGCCACGAGCAGGGTGCGGATCATTCGGTCTCCTCCGCCCCGACGGCGGCGAGTTGCTGGCGGAGTTTCTCGCGGTCGGCGCCCGCGCCGGTCGAGCCGCCCAGCACCAGGTCGATGAAGACGTCCTCCAACGAGACACGCTTGACCTCGACGCGCCGGACCGGGGCGGCGTCCACGATCGCACGCATCGCGACGACGGGGTCGGTCTCCTCGTCGAGCTTGGCCTCCATCACGCCCTTGCCCGTGTGCACCACCTCGCGAACCCCCGGCAGGCGGGACACCGCCTCGGTGCCGTCGCCGTTCAGGGTCTCGAAGAGCACCGAGCGAGGGTCGAACCGGGCGACGATGTCCGCCAGCGTCCCGTCGAGGACCTTGTCCCCCTTGTGAATCATGAAGATCTGGTCGCAGAGCGCCTCGGCCTCGAACATCGCGTGCGTCGAGAAGAT
>CAZCPB010000001.1:31578-55810 GCA_964500365.1 uncultured Phycisphaeraceae bacterium | reverse complement strand
GGGTCGAACCCGGTGAAGATTCCGGAGAGCCCTTCGCTCGGCGCCATGGTTCGAACGAGTGAGCGATTTCCGACGAACCACGGACCGGTATCGCTGAACGCACCGCCGTAGTTGGCGTTGATACCGGGGTCGAAGTCGGGGGGAATGATCTTGACGGGGGTGCTGAGTACCGAGTAACGGCTCCCTTCGTAGAACGCTACTTTCATGCTCGGCGAGCCGATCCGGCTCAAGTTCGGTTGATAACCGCGCCGATCGATCTCAGGTCGCCGGTCCCCCGTGCCGCCCTTGTCTGGTCCCGCCTCGGTTGAAGTGAACTGAGTCGAGGTGTTGTAGGAAATCATTCGGCCCGCGGTCCAAACCGAGTTGTTCGAGGGCCACGCGTCGGCCTGAATGTTGTTTTCCGTGCATACCAGGAACTTGACGCCGGTGCGGTACCAATTGAACCGCTCCGCACGGTCCTGCTCTGTGAGTTCGCTCGGTTTGATGCCCGCACCCGGGCCCGCGTAACCCATGGAATGGAGCAACGGCCCCATCCAGTCGTAGTTCTGCATCGCGATGCCGTTGTACTTCTTATTGAACTGGGCGTCGTAACCACTCGTCGTTGGCGAACCGGGCAGGAACTCCTTGTTGTCGTTGAAATATCCCGTGAAACCCGTGGCAAGCTGCTTCATCTGCGCAGAACACACCAGTTTGCGAGCTAGTTTTCGCGCTTCACCGAGCGATGGCAGCAGAATGCTGATGAGCAGCGCGATGACCGCGATCACCACGAGCAGTTCGATCAGGGTGAACGCGGAACGGGGGCGGGCGGCCAGGGTCTTCGGGCGTTCCATGCGGCTCTCCGATGGCTCGCGGGTCGTCCGGGCCGTTCGCGGCCCCGGGGGATCACAGAATAGCAGACGGAGGGGTGGAATGCCCCGTGATGCCGGGACTATAGGCCGAAATCCGAACCTCGCCCCTGTCAATAATCCGTCCGGTCCGCAATTCACGCAAACTTTACCGGCCGGTCGGGGGTCTTGAGGCGGACGACGTCTCCCGCGGCACGAGATCCACCGCGACCGGGTAGTGGTCGGACCCGTACCCCTCGGGCGGCGGGTACGTTCTCCAGTCAACCCCCGCGGGCCGGGCCGGGGTTCCCAGCACAAACCACGAGCCGGGCACGAGTTCAGCCTTCAGCCCTTCGCTCACCAGAATGTGGTCGATGGCCCGCCCGGACTCGTGCGTCGCCGGGCGATCAGTTGCGGCAGTGAACGGGTTCGTCAGGCTCGCGCTGGAATAGATCGTCACGGGCGGCTCCTGCGGCTGGGCGTTGAAGTCGCCGAGCACGGCCAGGTTGACGCCCGGGCGCTCCTTCTGGATTGCCGCGACGATCCCGGCGGTGTTGGTCGCCTCGGCCTCGCGCCAGTAGCCGCTGGACCGTCCGGACTTCTGGTGGACGATGAGCAGGGTCAGCTCGTAGGGGTCGCCGCCGGTCGCCCCGGCGGGCACGCGGACCACGACTTCGAGGGGCGAGCGGTGGTAGTGAATGGGCGTCCCCTCGGGGGCGTCGGCGCGCTCCGGGTGAACGCCCTTCAGGGGCAGGTCGGGCCAGTTGCGGCTGGAAGCGATCGGGAAGCGGCTCAGGACACCCTGCTCGATGCCGCGGGCGTCGCCGGCATCGATCGAGCGGGCGTGCTCGTAGCCCAGGCCCTTGAGGTAGGTGTCGCGGAACCAGAGAAGAGCGGCCTCGGACTCGAGTTCCTGCAGGCAGAGGATGTCGGCGTCGAGGCGGGCGATGGCCGCGGCGAGGCCCTTCAGTTGCGACTCGGGCTTGACCGAGTCCATGTCCTCGTGCTCGCCGGAAAGGGCCGGGTCGTCGATGCTGTCGTAGAGGTTTTCCGCGTTATAAGTGGCGAGGCGGATCGCGCCGGGGGCCTTCTTCGGGGCATCGGCGACGCCGAAGCGGATGGCGCCGCGGTCGAGGACGGGGGGCTGGGCGAGGGAGGCGGAGGCGGCAAGGAGGATTGCCGCGAAGGAGAGGCGGAGGGTCATCTGCTGGCTCCAGGGTTGGAGAGGGTACTCGTGATGGAGCAGGGAAGATGGAGCAGGGCAGAGTTGAGGGCGGCCGGAAAGGGTTTGACGCGAACGGGATGGGCCCGGTTCGGGCCAAAGTCGGCTCGTCCGCCCTGACCGGGAGGAGGTGCAGGGGGCAGATCTCCGGGGGCTTGCCCCCGGCAACGTCCGCAACGCCCTCCGGGCGAGGAGTTCGGGCGAGAACGGCAACTACGATCAGCGGTTCCAATGAAGCTCATCCTGGCCAACCCCCGCGGCTTCTGCGCAGGTGTCCGCATGGCGGTGGACGTGGTCGATCAGGCGATCGAGTTGTTCCCGGGCCAGACGGTGTACGTCTACCACGAGATCGTGCACAACAAGCACGTGGTCGGGCGGTTCGTCGAGCGCGGCGTGCGGTTCGTGGACGATCTCGACGAGGTGCCGGAAGGATCGGTGGTGGTGTTCAGCGCGCACGGGGTTTCGCCGCAGCTGCGCGAGCACGCGCGCCGGCGGAGCCTTCGGCCGATCGACGCGACGTGTCCGCTGGTGACGAAGGTGCACTCCGAGGCGGTGCGGTACGCGAGGCAGGGGTACCAGATCCTGCTCATCGGGCACCGCAACCACCAGGAGGTGATCGGAACTACGGGCGAAGCCCCCGAGTCGATCCAGGTGGTCGAGTCGCCAGCGGACATCCCGAGGCTCAAGATCGCGGACCCGGAGCGGCTGGTGTACCTGACGCAGACGACGCTGAGCACCGACGATGCGGAGGTGATCATCCGGGCGCTGCGCGGGGCGTTCCCGAAGATCAAGGCCCCGCCCAGCGATGACATCTGCTACGCGACGACGAACCGCCAGCACGCCGTCCGCACCATCGCCCCCGAATGCGACCTGGTGCTCGTCGTGGGGAGCGTGAACTCGTCGAACTCGGTGCGCCTGACGGAAATCGCGCGAAACGTGGGGACGGCGGCGCGCCTGCTCGACGACGTGGGCGGGCTGGATTTCTCGTGGTTCCCGACGGGGCGCGAGACGGTGATGATCACGGCGGGGGCGAGCGCACCCGAGGACCTGGTGGCGGAGCTCTGCCGCGTGCTGGTGAAGCGGTTCGGCGCGACGATCGAGCAGCGGATGATCTTCGAGGAGGACGTGAGCTTCGCGCTGCCGGCGGCGATGCGGAAGGAGATGGAGGCGCGGGGGATGGAGGGGGGCTCGCGGCGGATCCGGGTGTCGGCGCCGGTGGTGACGGAGGAGGGGTACGGGGCGGTGGCACTGACGGTGAGTGCGCGCGCAACCGAGTCCTCGAGTGGGAAATGAATCAGCCCCTGAACCACATCTTTGACCTCACGCCCGACTCGCTTGAAGCGTGGTGCGAATCCCGCTCAATGCCCAGGTTCCGCGCCCGCCAGATCCTGAAATGGGTGTACCAGAAGGGCATCGCCGACCCGGAACGGATGTCGAACCTCTCCAAGCTCGACCGCTCCAAGCTCGCGGCGGAGATCACGTTTCTCTCCGGCGAGATCGTTCGCCACCAGTCCGCCACCGACGGCGTTCAGAAACTGCTGATCGAGTGGACGGACGGAGAGAGACGAAGAGACGAAGAGACGGAGAGACGAAGTGAAGACGCGCCGAAGTCGTCTTCGCTTCCCGTCCTGAATGGCGCCTCTCCAAGGACGCAGGACCCAGTACCCCAGGACTCTTCCTCCCCCACATCCGACATCCGACATCCCACATCCCACATCCCCCGCAGCACCCAGCGCTCAGCACCCAGCACCTCTGCCTTCCCCCAGACCGAGTGCGTCATGATCCCGTCCGAGGACCGTCGCACCGCGTGCATCTCGTCGCAGGTCGGCTGCCCGGTCGGCTGTCGCTTCTGCGCCTCGGGCATCGGCGGTCTCGAGGGCAACCTCTCCGCCGGGCGCATCGTCGAGCAGGTCTGGAGGCTTTCGCGCCTTGAAGGCGTTGACCGGATCACCAACATCGTGTTCATGGGGATGGGCGAGCCGCTCTCGAACTTCGCGAACGTGACGCGGGCGATCCGGATCATCAACGCCGAGTGGGGCTTCAACATCTCGGCGCGGAAGATCACCGTGTCCACGGTCGGGCTTCCGAAGGCGATCGAGAGGCTGGCCAGCGAGTTCGACCTGCCGGTGACGCTCGCGCTGTCGCTGCACGCGCCCAACGACGAGATCCGCCGCACGCTGATCCCGTGGGCCGAGTACTGCACGATCGCCGAACTGCTGGCGGCCTGCCGAAAGTGGTTCGAGAAGACCGGGCGCGAGATCACGCTCGAGTACACGCTCCTGCGGGGCGTGAACGATCGGCCCGAGCACGCGGCGGAGCTGGCGGGGATCGCCAAATCTCTGCGCGCCAACATCAACCTGATCCGATACAACGAGGTCATGGGGATGCCCTTCCAGCGCCCGAAGACCGAGGACGTGCTGGAGTTCCAACGGCTCCTGCGCGCCCGCGGCATGAACGCGCACATCAGGGCCAGCCGCGGCAGGGACATCGCGGCGGCGTGCGGGCAACTGCGGCACGAGACCGGGCGCGCCGCGGCCTCCGGGGCGGGCGCGTGATCGCGCTCCTGGCGCAGGCCGGCGCCGCGTTTGACTGGGCGCACGAGTTCCGCCCCTTCACCGCTTTTCACTGGGTCACCAGCGGGGTCTGTTTCGCGGCGATCGCGGTGTCGTCGTTCGCCGGCGCGCGGTGGCGCGGCACACCCGCCGAGCGCCGACTCCGCGTGTCCTGGATCTGGGCCGTGCTCGTGGTGCAGGTGCTGTCGCTGATCTTCTTCATGCGCCCGCCGGTGGACTGGACGATCGCGCTGCCCTTCCACATCTGCGACCTCGCCGGGTGGGTCGCCTTCGTCGCCCTCCTGACCGGGCGGCGGTGGGCGCGATCGCTGCTCTATTACTGGGGCATCGTCCTCTCGACCCAGGCGTTCCTGACGCCGATCCTGCGCGGGCCGGGTTCGGGGTACGCCCACGCGTATTTCTGGGTGTTCTGGGGCCAGCACCTGACCATCGTCGGCTCGGCGGTGTACGACGTCGTCGTGGGCCGGTTCCGGCCGACGTGGCGCGACTTCGTCATCGCGACGGGGCTGTCGACGTTCTGGACGGCGTGCATGTTCGTGCTCAACCGCTTCATCGGAGCGAACTACCTCTTCGTCGGGCCGACGCGCCCGGAGAACCCGACGCTGATCGACAAGCTCGGTGACTACCCGCTCCGCGTCCTCTGGCTCGGCCTGATCGTGACCGCCGGTTTCGCGGTCTTCACGGTGGTCTGGCCCAGCGCCCGGAAGCGGCCTTTGCCCGCGCGCGCCGCGCCGGCCGGCGCGTAGACTGGCCCCGATGATCCCGGCCTGCCTCGCCCTGATCGCCGTCTCGTTCTCACTCTCGGTCGCGCTTACGGCCGCCGCCGCGGTGGTGGGACGCCGGCTGAACGCGCTCGACTCGGCGGGCGTGCCGGGGCAGGTGAAGGCCGCCCGACGGGCGGTGCCCAACACGGGCGGGGTCGCGATCTTCCTCGCCTTCTCGCTCCCTATCGCGCTGGCGCTGGCGGTTCTGTACGCCGTCCCCCCCGCGACGCTGGCGGGCTGGGTGCCGGCGATCGGCGATCACCTGGCGGGACTGCGCTCGCGGGCCTTCGGGGCGTTTGTCGTGCTGGCGTGCGTCGGAGCGCTGCACGTCGTGGGCCTGATCGACGACCGCCGGCCGATGGGGCCGTGGGTGAAGCTCGGCGTCATGGTCGGCGCCGCGGCTGTCGCCGTGATCGTCACCGACACGCGACTGCTCACCGTGCTCGACGGGCGCGTGGGGGGCTCGTGGGCGTCCATCGCGCTCACGGTCGCTTGGATCGTCGTGATCACCAACGCGATGAACTTCCTCGACAACATGGACGGTCTTTCGGCGGGGATCGGCGCGATCGCGGCATCGTGCCTCCTGGCCTCGACGCTGATCCAGGGGCAGTGGTTCGTGGGCGCGGCGTGGGCGCTGCTGGTGGGCGCGCTGCTCGGGTTTCTCGTCTTCAATTTTCCGCCGGCGCGGATCTTCATGGGCGACGGCGGCTCGCTCGTGCTCGGGTTCCTGCTGGCGTTCCTGACGGTCCGCACAACGTACTTCGACGGCGTGTCGGAGGGGCCGCGCTCGGGAGCGTGGTACGGAACGCTCGCGCCCCTGGTGGTGCTGGCCGTGCCCCTGTACGACTTCGTGAGCGTGCTGGTCCTCCGGCTGTCGCAAGGTCGCAGCCCGTTTGTCGGTGATCTTCAGCATGTCTCGCACCGGATGGTCGATCTCGGCCTTTCGCGGCGCGGGGCGGTGATCGTGATCTGGGGCCTGGCCGCGATCACCGGGATTGCGGGCATCTCCCTGGCGTCGCTGGCCCCCTGGCAGGCAGCGTTGGTTGGAGCGCAGACGCTCGTGAGCCTGCTCGTGCTCGCGCTTTTCGAACACGCCAGCCGCGGCGCCCGGGCGGGGGGTTCGCCGTGATGCCCGCCCAGGAACCGGGGGCGTCGCCCCGTGGCACGGCGCTGCGCCTGGCGGGGCTGATGGCGATCGTCATTACGGCACTGACGCGGATGTTCGTCGGCTTCGACCCGTTCCCCGGCTGGGACGCGGACCCGTTCATCCAGGACACTCCGAGCACGCAGGTCGGCCCCGCGGGGTCGATCCTGCTCGACGTGATCACCATGGCCGGCGCTGCGCTGGCGATGCTCGGCGTCGCGATCGGACGGCTTCGGGTGAACGTGCCGGTGTGGGCCGCGGTGGCGGCGGGCGTGATCGTGATCGCATGGCACGCCGAACTCGGCGGCGACACCGTGCTCGATCACCTTCGGGTCGGGTCGCAGTGGGCCGCCGCGTTGATCGGCGCCGCCGCGGCGTTTGAAGTTTGCCGCGAGGAGCGCGCGCGTCGGCTCGCGCTGGCGGCGGTGCTCGGCGCGGTCGCGATGCTCGCGTGCAAGAGCGCGCTGCAGGTGCTGGTGGAGCACCCGCAGACCGTCGCGCTCTTCAGGCAGAACCGGCTCGAATTCTTCGCCTCGCAGGGCTGGACGCCTGATTCCGGCGCAGCCCGGGCCTTCGAGCGGCGGCTGATGCAGCCCGAGGCCACCGGCTGGTTCGGAATGGCGAACGTGCTGGCGAGCTGGGGCGCTTTCGGCGCGGCGTCGCTGCTCGCGATGCTTCTGTTCACACGGGTTCGGGGCGCGACGCCGCGCCGGGATCGATGGGTTCCGGCGTGCCTCACGCTCGGGCTTCTCGCGGGCGTTGCGTGCGTGGCGATGGCCGGGGCGAAGGGGGGCTGGGCGGCGCTCGCGCTCGGGGCGGGCGCGTGCGCGTGCGTGTTTGTCGTGGAGGGCCGCTGGAGCGGCCTGAGGGCTGCACATGCAGCGTTGGTGCGGTTCGCTCCGATCGCGTGCGCCGCCGTCGCGATCTTGGCAGTGGTCGTCCGCGGCCTGGTCGGCGAACGGATCGGCGAAGCCAGTGTCCTGTTTCGCTGGTTTTACATGGTCGGCGCCGCGCGTACGTTCGCGGCACATCCGTTCCTCGGGGTCGGGCCCGACGGCTTCAAGGACTCGTACATGCTCCTGAAGCCGCCCCTCAGCCCCGAGGAGGTCACCAGCCCGCACAGCCTGCTGTTCGACTTCGGCGCGACGCTTGGGCTCGCGGGGGTCACGTGGGGCGCGGTGTGGCTGGTGTGGGTGTGGCGCTCGGGTCGATGGCTTGTGGCGCGCTCGACCGAGGCGCCGTTCGACGATGCGCCCGGCGCTTTCCGACGCGAGGCGCGGATCCTGTTCCTGATTCTCAGCGTGCCCACGGTCATCGGCGCCCTCGTCGAAGTGCGTGCCGGCACTCCTGAAGGAACGCTCGCGCGGATCGTCGGGCTGGCGGCGGCGACGTCGATCGCGACGGGCGTCGCGGCCTGCTTCCGCGCCGGTTCACGGGCGGTCGCGGCCGTGGTGTGCGGCGGCGCGGCGCTGGCAGCGCACTCCCAGATCGAACTCACTCCGGTGTGGCCGGGGTCGGCACCGGCGTTCTTCCTGGTCTTCGGCGTGCTCGGGGCGGGGCCCGGGCCGGTGGCTGCCGCGCCGGCCCGTTCGCGCGGCGCGTGGGCTGCGTGCGGCGGGCTCGCGCTGCTGGTCGCGGCGTGGCTCGGGCTGGCGTGGCTGCCCGTGAGCCGGTGGCAGCGAGATCTCGAGGAAGCCCGCGCCGTTGCCGCGATGTCGGTAGAAGCGCGATCCCTGGTCGCCGAGATCGAGGGCCCGGGCAGATCCGATCCGGGCATCGCCGCGGGCGAACTTTCGGATTTCCTTTCGCGGTCGCTCGGTCGGCCGGTCGGACCAACGCCCGAAGCGCTGCGCCGCGGCGTCGAGGAGCTATTCCTCGCCTCCGCCATCAGGGCGCTCGGGAGCCTGGAACGGGCGGCCTCGCGGGTGAGCCACGCGGGCACCCTGCGCGCCGTCAGCCGCTTGGCGCTCCAGGTGTCCGCGACGCACCGGGCCCGATCGGAGGCGGACGGAGCCGCCGGGATGGCCGAGAAGGCGTCGGACTTCGCCGGACGGGCGGTGGCGGTTCCCCTGCACCGGGCGTCCAGCCTTGGGTGGCTCGGGACCGTCCACGTGACGATCGGCGAGGCGACCGGGAATCGCGTCGAGCGGGAACTGGCGGCAAGTGCATGGGAAGGGGCGGCCCGGGCGGACCCCTGGGGGCTTACCTGGCCCCCCAAGCTGGCACGCCTGCTGGCCCAGCTTGGCCGTCCGGACGAGGCCGCGGCGTGGGCCCGGAAAGCCCTTGAGAACGATGACGTCTCCCGGCTTGACCCCCTCCGGCGCCTGACGGAGGCTGAGAAGGCCGAGATGCGGCGGCTCGCGGCCGGATCTTGATCCTCCCGCCCCTCCCGCTACTATTTCCCGCCCATTTCCCGGGCAAACGCGGAGCGGCGTCATGAACGAGGACGAGGACACGGAACCCCACTGACGACGCAAGCGCCCGCGCCCGGCGCGACGGCCGGACCTCTGAACCCAGTTCTTCACGCCAAGTCCGCGGCGCCCGGCGCCGCGGGTGACGATCAGACAGAACTCGTGTTTCGCCCCCGCACCGAACGCACTCGCACGATCCGGTTGGAAAGGCCCGAGTCATGACGATCATGCAAACCGACCTTGCCCACGTCCGCAACATCGGCATCTGCGCCCACATCGACGCGGGCAAGACGACGGTGTCCGAGCGCATCCTGTTCTACACCGGCAAGAACTACAAGATGGGCGAGGTCCACGAGGGCACCGCGACGATGGACTTCCTCGAGGAGGAGCAGCAGCGCGGCATCACGATCCAGTCGGCCGCGACGACCTGCCCGTGGGAAAAAGACGGGGAGATGTACAAGATCAACCTGATCGACACGCCCGGGCACGTGGACTTCACCATCGAGGTGGAGCGTTCGCTGCGGGTGCTCGACGGGGCGGTGGCGGTCTTCGACGGCAAGGAGGGCGTGGAGGCGCAGTCGGAGACGGTGTGGCGTCAGGCCGACCGGTACCGCGTGCCGCGCCTGTGCTTCGTGAACAAGATGGACAAGCTGGGCGCGAGCTTTGACTTCAGCTTTTCGACGATCAAGAGCCGTCTGGGTGCCAACGGCATCGCGATCCAGATCCCGATCGGGACGGGGAACGAGCACAAGGGCATCATCGACCTGGTGACCATGCGGGCGTTCTTCTTCGAGGGTGACAAGGGCGAGGTCGTGAAGGAGAAGGACGTTCCGGCGGACCTGAAGGACGAAGCGGAGAAGTGGCGCCACGACCTGATCGAGAAGTGCGCGGAGCTCGATGACGCGCTGATGGAGAAGTACCTGCACGAACAGGCGCCGACGGAGCAGGAGATCAAGGCAGCGCTGCGCAAGGGCGTGGTCGAGCGCAAGTGCTACCCCGTGCTGTGCGGCGCGGCGCTGCGGAACATCGGCATCCAGGCGCTGCTGGACGCGGTCATCGACTACCTCCCGTCGCCGCCGGAGAAGCCCGAGGTCGAGGGGACCGACCCGCGCGACAAGGAAGCGAGGATGACCCGCCCGCACGACGCCAAAGCGCCTTTCTCGGCGCTGGTGTTCAAGGTCGTGAGCGACACGCACGGCGACCTGACGTACCTGCGCGTCTATTCGGGCACCCTGAGCAAGGGCACGCGCCTGCTCAACCCCGGGAATGGGAAGCGCGAGAACGTCAGCCGCATCTTCGAGATGCACGCCCAGAACCGCATCCCGCTCGAGGAGGTTTCCGCGGGCAACATCGTCGCGGTCGTCGGGATCAAGGACTCGTACACCGGCGACACGCTGTGCGACTCGGACAACCCAATCCTGCTCGAGCGCATGCACTTCCCCGAGCCGGTGATCTCGATGTCGATCGAACCCAAGAGCACGGAGGACAAGCGCAAGCTCTCCGAATCGCTCATGACGATCCGGCGCGAGGACCCGTCGTTCCGGTTCCACTTCGACGAAGAGACGGGGCAGACCATCATCAGCGGGATGGGCGAACTGCACCTCGAGATCATCCGCAACAAGCTCGTCCGCGACATGAAGGTGAACGTGGACGTCGGCAAGCCGCGGGTGTCGTACCGCGAGGCGATCACCCGCAAGGTCGAATACGTCCGCGGCAAGTTCGTCAAGCAGACGGGCGGGCGCGGCCAGTACGGCGACTGCACCATCAACCTTGAGCCCTACACCGCGGCGCAGGCCGAGGCCGAGGAGCTGGACTTCACCGACAACATCGCGGTCGAGAACAAGGTGGTGGGCGGATCGATCCCGAAGGAGTACATCCCGTCGGTCATGTACGGCATCCGCCAGACGGCCGTCACGGGCGTCAAGTTCGGCTACCCGATGATCAACATCAAGGCGACGATCGTGGACGGGTCGAGCCACGCGGTCGACTCGTCGCAGGTCGCCTTCGAGCAGGCCGGCCGCCTGGCCCTCATGGAGGCCACCGAGAAGGCCGGGCCTGTGCTGCTCGAACCGATCATGAAGGTCGTCGTCACCGTCCCGAACGACTACCTCGGCAACGTCACCGGCGACATCAGCTCGCGGCGCGGCATGATCATCGACACCGACGACCGCGGGGTCGTGAAGCTCGTGACCTGCGAGGTCCCGCTCTCGGAGATGTTCGGGTACACGACGAGCCTCCGCGGCATGTCGCAGGGGCGAGCCAGCTCGACGATGGAGTTCCTCGAGTACCGGCCCATGCCCAAGAACCTGATGGAGCAGGTTCTGGAGGCCGAAGGGCGCGGCGGCAAGGGCGGCGGAAAGAAATAGTCCCGGGATCGGCTCTGACGGACCATGCACAAGGGCCCGGCGATCGCCGGGCCCTTGTTCGTTCTGGAAACCGGAGCCGCGCCTCGGCGCCGACGCTCGGCCGGCGGCACTCAGCATCCGGCAACAAAGCCGGCGATGAACCCGTCGAAGTCCTCCCCCGTGATGAACCCGTCGCCGTTGAAGTCCGCGCCCGGGGCGCCCGCGTAGAAATCCTCCGCGAACCGATCGAAGTCCGTCCCGTTGATGAACCCGTCGCCGTTGACATCGGACGAGCAGGGTGTCAGGACGAACCCCCGTGTACGCCCGTTGAGCCGTCCCCACCCGACGATCACGCCGTGGTCGTTGATCGCCCGCGCGTGCTGCAATATCCACCCCGTCCCCGGCGCCAGCAGCGAGTTCAGGTCGATCGCGATCTCACCGTCGAAGCGGACCGCACGCGGCCGGCCCAAAGGGTCGAGCGCCATTCCCACGATCCGGCCCGTCGAGTCGATCCCCCTCGCCTCGGAGTACGCCCCGCCCAGGCCGCCCAGCGCCGTCATGGACCCGCCGTGCCACTGGAACGCCCGCGCGGAGCCGTCGGCAAGGCGCGACCACCCGACAGCGACCCCGGCGTCGTTGAGATCGTACGCCCAGCTGACCGGACCCCCGAGGGTGCCAATGTCGGTCATCGTTCCGGCGCTCCACACGAACGCGTGCAGCGGGCCGCCGGCCGTCAGCGACACCCCGGCCACGTGCCCCGCCGCGTTGATCGCCTCCGCACGGCTGAACGGTCCGCCCAGCGTTCCCAGGTCCTTCGCCGGGTTGTTGAATCCGTCGGTCTTGACGCGGAACGCGTGATACACCGGATAGCCGCTACCGCCGATGTACTGCCCGTAGCTCGTGAACCCGACCGAGAACGGGGGCGAGGCGCTGTTGATGTCGGTCGCCCCGCTCGCTCCTTCCGGGACGAACAGCACGAAGCGAGACGGCAGATACTCGAAGCCCGAGACGAACGTACGGCTGGTCGATCCGAAGGGGAAGTTGACACCGAGTTCCGTGCCGACGAAGGTTCCCGAGTCGTTCACCGCGGCGCCCCACACGAACGGCAGGTCCACGCTCCCGGTCGCGGACATCACGGCGCGGACGCCGTCCCGGTCGTGAAAGACGGTCTGCGTGCCGGACCCGTCGGCAAGCTCGCACACCGCGACCACGATGCCCGAATCGCTCACGTCGCACGCGTACGTAGCCCCGTCGCCGCTCACCGGCGGAATCTCGCGGACCGCGTAGGTCTGTGCGGGGGCTACGCAGGGAGGGAGCAGGCCCAGCGCGGCCGAGATGATCAGTAACTTGGTGTTCATGCGCAGATCTCTTTGGAGAAGTTCTCAGGGGTTAGGAACTAGCAGGAACGCGCGGGTCTGCCCGGCGAGCTGCCCGGACCCGACGATGAGCCCGGCGTCGTTGATCGCGTTGGCGTTTTCGAGGGTCCACCCCGAGCCCGCCGGGACCAGCGAGTTCAGGTCGGTCATCACGCCCTCCTTCCACACGAACGCCCGCGGCGTGGACTCGAAGCCCGCGCCCGTGCAACGTCCGACCACGACGCCGGCGGCATTGACGCCGCGCGCCTGGCTTTCCACCAGGCCCGGGAGCACGCCCAGGTCCGTCATCCGGCCGCGGTGCCAGAGGAACGCGTGGGCGACGATGCCGTCGGTCACGTCGGCGTTCACTTCACCGGTCTGCGACCACCCCGCGACGTGCCCTGCGCCGCTGATCGCGGTCGCCCGGCTGATGAGACCGCCGAGCGTGCCGAGGTCGAGCATGCCCTCGATGGGATCGTCGAGGAATGCGTGCGGGAACCGCGTCGACGAAAGGCCGGCGCCGACGACCTGGCCGGAGGCGTTGATCGCATGGCCGTTGGTCCACGTCGACCCGCCCCCGTGGATCAGCCCGGCGCTCGCGGGAGTGTCGTTGAAGCGGTAAGCGCGTTGACCGTTGTAGTCGCCATAGGTCGAAGTCCAGCCGACGACCGTCCCAGACGGGCTGATCCCGTCGGCGGCGGAGTACTTCCCGCCGAGCGTCGCGATCAGCGCCGGAGGGCTTCCCTGCCGCCAGACCACCGCGGCACTGAACCCGAACGAGCCGTTGGTCCAGGCGCTCCCGCTCACGTCTCCCGAGTCGGAGATGCCGGTCGCGCCCGCCCCCGGATACGGCGCCGGGACCGCGAGCACCTCGGGCACGCCGTCGATCCACACGACCGGGCGAAGCGCCCCCGAGGCGAGCTTCATGTGGCCGGCGATGTGGCCCGGCGCGTTGATGGCGCGCGCCGACGTCGACGCCGCTTCCGGCGGAACCGCCAGTTCGATCACCTGATACGTCTGGGCGCCCGCGGACGGGCCCGCCATCGCCGCGACCAGGCATGCCGCTCCGATGCGCGACCGGAGGCGTCTCCAAGCTCGATACACCATGATGTGCTCCTTTCAAATCGATGCTCGCGGGCATCGCTCCGGCGCGCCGTGCGCCCGCGCGATCACCCCGCGTTTCACGCGTATTGCTCCGCGTCGCCCGCCCCGCCGCCGGCCGTGCGACGTCGTCAGCGTCTGCCGGCGGTCCCGGCCCGCCGACGATGCGTGCCCATCGCCATCACGATCAGCGTCACGCCCGCGCCGCCGGGCGATGGAACGATGGTGATGAACGCCGGCATATTCACCCCGCTGGCGCTGTTGGCAAATTCGCCGAGGTACGCCCCCGTCGAGGCGTCGTACTTGAGCACGCGGTTGTTCCCGCCCGACCCCACGTACAGCACACCGTCGGGGCCGAACGCCATGCCGATCGGCGTCGAGACCCCGCCCGAACCGGCCGTCACCAGCGGTCCCAACGAAGCGCCCGTGGCGGCGTCGTACCGACGAACGGCGTTCCCCTGCTCCGCGGTGACGTACAGCACGCCCCCGCGGAACTCGAGCACGCGCGGCCGGGCGATCGTCGCCACAAGGGATCCGAGCCCCGCGCCGGTCTGGCCGTCGAATCGCAGGATCCTGTTGCCGTAGTACGACGGGACGTACAACGCCCCGTCCGGCCCGATGACGGTGCCGTTGTCGGCCCCGTCCAGCCCGTTCTGCCCGGGCGCGACCAGCACGCCCAGCGTCGCGCCCGTCGTCCCGTGGTACTTCCGAACGGACGAATCGCCGAAGCAGGAAACCAGCAGGTTGCCGTCGGCGTCCCAAGTGACGCCGGTCGGCGCATCGAGCCCGGCGTCACCGACGAACGTGTCCACGTACGCGCCCGTCGAAACGTGGTACCGGACGATCCGATCGTTCCCTTCGCTGGCCACGTACAGCAGCCCGTCGGGCCCGACCCGCGCGCACAGCGGCCCGTCGAGCATCCCCGCCGCGTCGAGCGCGCCGAGCGGCGCGCCGGTGGACAGGTCGTAGCGCGTGACCGTGTCGCTGCCGAAGTTGCACACGAGCATGACGTCCGCGGGGGCGTTTGCGCTCAGGAACGCCGCGGCGCTCAAGGCCAGGCCTGTCCACGCTGTCCTAGGCACGACGCTCTCCTTTTTCGGCGGTGGACTTGCGGCGCGCCGGGCTCGGGAGGCGGAAGCGATCTGCCAGCCACTGCTTGCCCGCCGATACCGGCGACTCGAACGCCCTCAGCGACTGAAGGATCGACTGCACCTGTTCGGCGCCGCCACCGGCGGCGAGCGCGGCGCGGGCGTGCGCCAGCAGCATGTCCGAGCTCAGTCCGGTATACGTCACCCACGCCAGCAGCGGGTTCGATGACCAGTGCCCCGAAAGCAGGTCCCCCGATCCCGCGTCAAACAGCGCGGCGAGGTACTCGCGTCCGTCGGCGTTGAGGATGAGCCACTCGCCGGGCCCGTGGCGGAGGGCCGCCTCGCCGCGCGGGTCCAGCACGATGTCCGCCCGGGGGACCGTCACGGGCGCGTAGGCCTTGACGCCCGCCGGAACGCCGCGCTGCCCTGTACTCGAAAGTTCCTCGGCGATCGCCCCCATCGGGCCAGGTGTGGCGACCCCAACAACGAACCGCTGGGCGCCCTCGAGCATGGACCGGGCCCGGGCGATCGCCTGGCCGCGGTCGGAAAGCTGGTACAGGCGGTCATCGGGCGAATCGTGCTCGGCCGTCGCCAGTCCGGCCCCGGCGCGCACGCACGCGTCGTCGAGTTCCGCTCGCTTGCGTGCGGCAAACTCGGCCAGGGAGACCGCCCGAACGACCCGGTGGTTGTCGTCGTCGGCGACAAGGACCGCCCCCTTGGTTTCCAGGCTTTCGATCGCCTTGTAGACGTTCCCGACCGGCCGCCCGACTGCCTGCGCGATCCTGTACCCCGTTGCCGGGGACTCGTGCGTCAGGAACACATAGACCTCCGCTTCCGCGGGAGTAAGCCCGAGTTCTTCCAGGGCGCGGCGGGTGCGGGCGTGAAGGGCGGCGGCCATCTATTCCTCCTGCGTAGGAATAATACATCAAGATCAGTGTGGCGGTTGCAGACGGCCGATGTTTTTTCCGCCGCGCGTGACCCCGGGCCGGGGCGGCCCGCGTGTGTTGCCGATCCGGCTCCGGGCCGGTACGTTTATGCTCGGGACCAGCCCATGCCCCACCGCTACCAGACCATTCTCTTGTTCGGCGCGCCCGGCTCAGGGAAGGGCACCCAGGGCAAGATCCTGGGATCGATCCCGGGCTTCTACCACTTATCCTGCGGCGAAGTGTTCCGCACGCTGGATATGTCGAGCGAACTGGGCAAGGTCTTCGTCCAGTACTCGAGCAAGGGCCTGCTGGTCCCTGACGACGCCACGATCCGCATGTGGCACGAGAACATGCACGCCCGGACGGTGCTGAGCGACTACAAGCCGAAGGTTGATCTGCTCGTCCTCGACGGCATCCCGCGGAACGTGAACCAGGCCCGGCTGCTCGAGAAGCACATCAACGTGCTCGAAATCATCCACCTCGTCTGCCCTGACAAGGAGGAGATGATCAAGCGGCTCCGCCGGCGCGCTCTCAAAGAGAACCGGATCGACGACGCCAAGGAAGACGTCATCCGCAAGCGATGGGAGGTCTACGAGAAGGAGACCTTCCCCGTGCTGGAGCACTACCCGAAGAAGTTGGTGCGCGAGGTCGCGGCCACGGGGTCTCCCGCGCGCGTGCTCCAGCACATCCTCGAGTGCGTGGTGCCGATCCAGGAATCTCACTTCACCAATCCGATCACGGGAGAAAAGGTTCCGGCCGAGGCCGCGCCCGCCGCGGGGAATGCCTCGCGGGCTCGCTGATTCCGTTTCAACCGGCTCCAAGGCGATTCCGTGTTCCGGGGGGGCGGCCACTGTTCGTTGCGGTCGACCCGGTTCGGGCTACGGCCCACGGGCACTGCGCTTGACCCGGTTCTCCCCGGCTACGAAGATGTCCGCCCATGGCTGACCGCTACGACACCGTCCTGCTCTTCGGCCCGCCGGGCGTCGGCAAGGGCACGCAAGGTCACATCCTCGCCAAGATCCCGGGGTTCTACCACTCTTCGACGGGCGACATTTTCCGGAACCTCGACGCCCAGAGCGACATGGGGAAACTCTTCTTCGAGTACTCCAGCCGCGGAGAACTGGTGCCCGACGACGTCACGATCCGCATCTGGCACCAGAACATCTACGCGACGACAATCCTGGGGCTCTTCAAGCCGCACGCGGACCTGCTGGTGCTGGACGGCCTGCCCCGGTCGGTGAACCAGGCCCGGCTGCTGTACAAGTACGTCAGCATTCAGAAGATCATCCACCTGGTGTGCTCGGACAAGGACGCCCTCTTTGAGCGGATGCGGAAGCGAGCCCTGAAGCAGAACCGGCCCGACGACGCCAAGGTGGAGGTTATCCGTCGGCGGTTCGAGGTGTACGAAGAACAGACCCGGCCCGTTCTGGCGTTCTACGACCCGTCGTTGTGCACGGAGGTGGACGCGATGGGGTCGCCCGCGGCGGTCGTCAACCAGATCCTGACGGCGCTGGTCCCGATCCAGAACGAGCACTTCCGCGAGTCGAGGGTCCACAAGAGCTGATTTCCGCCCCCCCGTCCGGCCGCGACGGGGGAGGCCGGCTTGACTTTTGTATGCATTGAATGCATACTTATGCCATGAGCGACAAGGCCCGGCGCCAGCGCCGCGTGCGTGAGATCCTGGAGCGCGAGCGCGTCACCAACCAGCAGAGGCTGCAACGCCTCCTCCACGCCGAGGGGATCGAGGCGACCCAAGCCACCCTCTCGCGCGACCTGCGCGACCTGGGCGTGCTCAAGGGGCACGACGGCTACACCCTGCCCGGTCCGGGCGCGCCGGCATCGTCCCAGGCGCCGGAGCTCCAGCACGCCCTCGAAGAGTTCCTGACCGGGTCTGGACAAGCGGGCAACCTGGTCGTGCTGCGGACAGGGCCGGGTCGCGCCCAGGTGCTCGGGGACGAGATCGATCGCTCGCGGATCCCCCACGTCGTGGGGACCGTCGCCGGCGACGACACGCTGTTCGTGGCCTGTCCATCTGCCGCGGCGGCGTCGCAACTGCTCCGCAAGCTCCGCGCGCTCGTCGGGCGCCCCGGTGACGGCGAGGACAGGCGCCGGCGCGCCCCGCGTCAGCCCGGCGCCGGGAGCCACGTATGAAGCGCATCGCCGTCGTCGGCGCCGCGGGCTACAGCGGCGCGGAAGCCGTTTCGATCCTGCTGGACCACCCTTCGGTCACCATCGCGGGGGTGTTCGGGTCGCCATCGCGCGGCGCCGGGGGAGCGGCGCAGCCGTTCTCCGACGTGTTCACGCGGTTCCGCGGCAGGATGGACCTCCCGCTCTTGGCCGGAGATGCCGCGAGCGTGCTGTCGTGCCGGCCGGACGTCGTGTTCCTGGCGACGCCGCACGAGGCAAGCCTCGATCTCGCGCCCCGTTTGATGGCCGCGGGCGTCACCGTCTTCGACCTGTCCGCGGCTTTTCGGCTGAAGGACGCTTCGCTCTACCCGAAGCACTACGGATTCGAGCACACTGAGCCCGGGCTGCTGGAGAAGAGCGCCTACGGAATCCCGGAACTGTTCCGGGACCGGATTGCGCGGGCGGACCTCGTCGCCTGCGCGGGGTGTTACTGCACGAGCGCGATCCTGGCACTGGCGCCGCTGGTACGAGCGGGCGCCCTCGCGCCGGGGCGGCGGCCGATCATCGATGCGACGAGCGGTGTGAGCGGGGCCGGGCGCTCGCCCGCGCTCAAGTCGCTTTTCTGCGAGGTCAGCCTGCAGCCTTATGGCGTGTTCAACCACCGCCACCAGCCCGAGATCGACGCGTACGCGGGCGTTCCGACAATCTTCACGCCGCACCTGGGCCCGTACGAGCGCGGGATCCTGTCGACAATCCACGTTGACCTCGCCCCGGGCTGGACCGCGGACAGGATCGGCGAGACCCTCCGCGGGGCGTACGGGCGTGAGCCGTTCGTCCGGCTCTGCAAGGCCGGGACGTGGCCGAGCGTGGCCGACGTGCGTCACACCAACTTCTGCGACCTTGCCTGGGCCGTGGACGAGTCCGGCACGCACGCCATCGTCGTGAGCGCCCTCGACAACCTGGTGAAGGGCGCGGCGGGGCAGGCGGTGCAGTGCATGAATATTCGCCTGGGATTCGACGAGGCCGCGGGCCTGGTCGCCGGGGCGGGCGGGGGGCGCGGATGACGGAAGCCCGCGCCAGCACCGTCGTCATCAAGATCGGCGGCAGCACGCTCGAGGACATCGGCTCGCTCGCACCGCTGTGGCGGGCTCTTGCGGCGCTCTCTTCGCGCACCGGCGTCGCGATCGTGCACGGTGGCGGGAAGGCGGTCGATGCGCTCCTGAAACGCTTGAACATGCCGGTCGAGCGGCGCGAGGGCCTTCGCGTAACCCCCGGCGACCAGATCGACCTGGTCGCGGGCGTCCTCGCCGGGACCGTGAACAGGAAGCTGGTCGGCGCCATCAATGCCGCGGGTGGCCGGGCGGTGGGGTTGTGCCTCGGCGATGCGGGCGTCGCCGACTGCGCCGTCCTGACGCGGACCCCCGCGGGCGCGCCCGTCGATCTCGGGCGCGTGGGAGAGGTCACGGGCGGCGACGGGGCTCTGCTCCGCGTGCTGCTGCGCGAGGGCTATCTGCCCGTGGTCAGTTCGATCGGCCTCGACGCCGCCGGCGGCCTCCTCAACATCAACGCCGACGACGGCGCCGCCGGGCTCGCGGGCTCGCTCGGCGCTTCGTCGCTCGTGCTGATGACCGACGTGCCGGGGATCAAGGACGCGTCAGGATCGCTCTGCCCGCGCCTCACGCCGTCGCGGATCGAATCCATGATCGCGGGCGGTGAAATCTCGGGCGGCATGGTCCCAAAGACGCGTGCCGCGATGAAGGTGGTGGTCGAACGGGGCGTGCGCGTCGTGATCCTCGGCGCCGAAAACCCCGCGCATTTGATCGACTGGCTGTCGGGGAAGCCCGCGGGGACGGAGATTGTGCCCGATACGCCCTCGGCGATCCCACCGCCACTCGCTCGAACTTTGCCCGCCTAGCCCCGACTCTTTCCTGTTCGCCTACGCCCGCTTCCGATCACTCGAAAGGACTTTGGATGACCAAGCTTGCCTCCTCGACCACGCCCCTTCGCCCGACGGCCGCGCGTCAATCCAAACCCGCGACCGCTCCCGGCGCGCTGGCCGGGCGCGACGTCCTGTCGATCACGTCGCTCTCCCGCGACGAGATTCAGGCGGTCTTTGAGACCGCCGCGCTCGTGAAGAGCGATATCCGGCCGTTCCGGACCGCGCTCGACGGCCAGGGCGTCATTCTTCTCTTCGAAAAGCCTTCGCTGCGTACGCGGGTCACGTTCGAGCTCGGGGTCCAGAAGCTCGGCGGGAGCGTGGTCTACATCGATCACTCGGCCCAGCGCCTGGGCGAACGCGAGTCGATCGTGGACTACGGCAAGAACCTCGCACGCTGGGTCCAGTGCATCGTGGCCCGCGTGTACTCGCAGAGCGTCGTCGAGGAGCTTGCCGCGGCGGCCGGGTCGCCCGTCATCAACGCCCTGAGCGACATGTACCACCCCTGCCAGGCGCTGGCCGACCTTTTCACACTGCGCGAGCGCTTCGTCAAGCCCGGGGGCGGGTTCGGCGGCCTCAAGATCGCGTATATCGGTGACGGGAACAACGTCTGCCACTCGCTGGTTCATGCCGCGGCAACGCTCGGGGCGGACATCGAGGTGATCACGCCCGCGGGGTTCGAGCCGTCGCGGGCGGTGATCGCCGAGGCCGAGTCGCTCGCGCGCCAGTCGGGATCGCGGGTCATCATCACCAACGATCCGGGCGCGGTCGCCGGCGCGCACGCGGTGTACACCGACGTGTGGGTCTCGATGGGCCAGGGCGCGGGGAGCGCCGACGAAGCGGCCAAGCGCCGGAAGGCGTTCGGGCCGTACCAGGTCACGCCTTCGCTCATGGCCAAGGCGGGGGCGAGCGCCAAGTTCATGCACTGCCTGCCGGCGCATCGCGGCGAGGAAGTCTTGGACGCAGTGATCGATTCGCCGAATTCCATCGTCTATGACCAGGCGGAAAACCGGCTGCACGTGCAGAACGCGCTGATGATCCACATCCTCGGAGCAGCGAAGACCTGAACTCAGAGGAATCCGAGGGGACGGAGGAACGCAAAGAGCAGCCCCGCAGACTAGGGCTCAGGAACCAGCAATATGTCTGCATCCCATCGTGGACTCCGAGACGTTCCGGGCCCTCTGATCCGTCGGCGTCCCGTCCGAGCTCGCACCTCTGAACATCACCGGCGTACCATCGCCGCACCACGTAGAGAGACCCATGTCCAAGAAGAAGATTGCGCTTGCCTACTCCGGCGGCCTCGACACCTCCTGCATCGTCCCATGGCTCAAGGAGAACTTCGACTGCGAGGTGTACGCCGTCGTCGGCGATGTCGGCCAGGGCGCCGATGAGCTGACCGGCGTCGAGAAGAAGGCCAAGAACTCTGGGGCTGCCGACTGCGCGGTCGTCGATCTCAAGAAAGAGTTCGTGGACGACTTCGTGCTGCCGACGATCATGTCGGGTGCGGTGTACGAGGGGCGGTATCTCCTGGGCACCGCCATGGCCCGGCCGATCCTCGCCAAGGCGCAGGTCGAGGCCGGGAGAAAGTTCGGCTGCACGGCGATGGCCCACGGCTGCACCGGCAAGGGCAACGACCAGGTGCGCTTCGAGTCGGCGTACGCGGCGCTGGCGCCCGAGATGGAGATCATCGCTCCGTGGCGGCACGAGAAGTGGAACCTCTCGGGGCGCATGGCGATGCTGGACTACCTGAAGCAGCGGAACATCCCGACGACGGCCAGCGCGACCAAGATCTACTCGCGCGACCGCAACCTGTGGCACATCAGCCACGAGGGCGGGGCGATCGAGGACCCGTGGAACGCGCCGCCCGAGGACTGCTTCATGTTGACCGTTTCGCCGGAGCAGGCGCCGGACAAGGCGGAAGAGGTCACGCTGTCGTTTGACGCGGGGCGGCCCGTGTCACTCAACGGCAAGAAGCTCGCGGCGTGGGAAATCATCGACAAGCTGAACGCGATCGGCGGGGCGCACGGCGTGGGGCGCGTTGACCTCGTCGAGAACCGCCTGGTGGGAATGAAGTCGCGCGGCATCTACGAGACGCCCGGCGGGACCATCCTGGTCGAGGCGCTGCGCGGGCTCGAGGAGATGGTGCTCGACCGCGAGACGCGCCACTTCAAGGAGCACATCGGTCTGTGGTTCGCCGAGGTTGTCTACAACGGCCGCTGGTTCACCCCCTACCGCGAGACGCTGTGGGCCGCGGCGGAGAAGACGTGCGAAAAACTGACGGGCGAGATCGTGGTCCGTCTGTTCAAGGGAACGGCGACGACGATCCGGCGGAAGAGCCCGCACTCGCTGTACGCGGAGAAGATCGTGACCTTCGAGAAGGGCGAGGTGTACGAGCAGAAGGACGCGGGGGGGTTCATCAAGCTGCTGAGTTTGCCGGAAAGGATTCGAGCTTTGAAATCGCGGGGGCTGAAGTAGGGACGCAAAGGAAGGATTGTCGCTGAGCCCGGGCTTGCGCCCTCGCCTCCACCGCACGTGACGTCATCACCCTCCAATCCCGTTCGCGACTCCAAGGGCGCGGCGCTCTGGGGCGGCCGCTTCGAGGGCAACGCAGATCCGCTTTTCAGGCGGTTCAACGATTCGTTGCGATTCGACTACCGGCTGGCAGCACAGGACATCTTCGGCTCGAGCTGTTGGGCGAGGGCGCTTGGGCGGGCCGGGGTGCTGCTATCGCACGAGGTCGAATCGCTGACGGGCGCGCTCACCGGACTGGGTGCCGACGTCGCCAAGGATCCGAAACTTCCGCTCCGATCCCAGGAGGAAGACATTCACTCCTGGGTCGAGTCGCAACTGATCGCCAAGCTCGGCCCGCTCGGCAAGAAACTCCACACCGGCCGCAGCCGGAACGATCAGGTGGCGACGGATTTGCGGCTCTGGGTCGTGGATGAGGTCGCGAAGCGTGCTGACGAGCTGAAGGATTTGCGCCGTGCGCTGGTTGACCTCGCCGAGCGTGAACAGGCCACGGTGTTGTCCGGCTACACGCACCTCCAGCGAGCCCAGCCCGTGCTCTTTGCGCACTGGGCCCTTGCCTACTTCGAGATGCTCGGTCGCGACGCCGACCGGCTCTCCGCCGCGAAGCACTCCGCGGCCCGCTCGCCCCTGGGCTCGGCCGCGCTCGCCGGCACCGCGTACCCCATCGACCGGGCCATGCTCGCGGCGGACCTTGGCTTCCACTCCCCCACTGCCAACAGCCTCGACGCGGTGAGCGACCGCGACTTCGTGGTCGAGTCGATCGGTGCCGCGGCGTTGTGCGCTGTCCATCTGTCGCGCATGGCCGAGGATCTGATCTTGTACACGTCGCAGGAGTTCGCGTTCGTCGAGATGGACGACTCGGTCACCAGCGGGTCATCTCTGATGCCGCAGAAGAAGAACCCCGACGCGATGGAGCTGATCCGTGGCAAGGCCGGCCGCCTCATCGGCGCACACACGGCTCTGCTCACCACCCTCAAGGGCATCCCACTCGCGTACAACAAGGACCTCCAGGAAGACAAGGAGCCGCTCTTTGACGCGATGGACAACCTGTCCATGTGCGTGCGGATGGCCGCGCGCGTGATCGAGCGGTTGAAGGTCGATCGTGACCGCTGCCGCGAGGCCGCGGCGGGCGGGTACACCAACGCGACCGAGCTGGCCGACTACCTCGTCGGAAAGGGCATCCCGTTCCGGGAGGCCCACGACCTGGTGGGGAAGATCGTGCGCCACGCGATCGCGAAGGGCACGGGCCTCGAGGGCCTCGATCTCGCCGACTTCCGCGAGTTCTCGTCACGGATCGACCAGGACGTCTTCGCTTGCCTGACCCTTGAAGCCTGTCTGGCCAAACGCGAAGTGTTGGGCGGCACCGGGCCGGAGGCGGTTGCCGCGGCGATCCGCGCCGCCAAGTCGAGCGTGGGCCCGTAGCGTGCGCCTCTTCGGCGCCGTGCGCGCTGGTACCGTGTCCGCATGAAGCTCACGTTCTTCGGCGCCGCCGGCGAGGTCACAGGCTCCTGCACGCTGGTCGAGACCGGGCGGGCCCGCGTCCTCATCGACTTCGGTCTTCACCAGGGCGGCGTATCGAGCGAGGTCCGCAATCACCGGGTCCCTCCCTTCGACGGGCCGCGCCTCGACGCGGTGCTCCTGACGCACGCCCACATCGATCACATTGGCCGCCTCCCGCTGCTGCCGGCGGCGGGTTTCCGCGGCCCGATCTTTGCCACCGCCGCGACCTGCGACTTCTGTCCCATCATGCTGGAGGACTCGGCGAAGGTGCAGGAGTCCGACGTGGAGCGGAACAACCGCCGGCGGGCCCGCCAGGGCAAGCCGCCGGTCGCCGCGCTGTACACCGACGCGGAGGTGGCGCGGGTCCTTCCCCTGCTCAGGCCGGTG
>CAZCPB010000001.1:0-31568 GCA_964500365.1 uncultured Phycisphaeraceae bacterium | reverse complement strand
CGAGGACCGTGAGGTCGCGCCCGGTATCCGGGCCCGGTGGGTCGATGCGGGGCACATGCTGGGTTCGGCGAGCATTCAGCTCACCGTCGAGGAGAACGGCGGCTCGAAGGTCATCGTCTTTTCCGGCGACATCGGACCCATCGGCGCGGCGCTGCTCCGCGACCCGACGGCCCTTCGGCACGCCGACGCGGTCGTCATGGAATCGACCTACGGCGACCGCAACCACCGGCCGCTCGACCAGACCGTCGCCGAGTTCGAGGGGATCATCCGCGACGCGGTCTGGGCCAAGGAGCGGATCATGATCCCGGCCTTCGCGGTCGGGCGTTCTCAGCAGATGATCTTCTACCTCGGCGCGCTGGCGCGCTCGGAGCGCGTGCCGCGGTTCCCGATCTACCTCGACTCGCCCATGGCGATCCGCGCCATGGACCTGTACCGCAAGTACCAGGCGCACATGGACGACGAGACCGCCCGGCTGATCGAGGAGGGCGCCGACCCGCTGTTCATTCCCGATCTGCGGTGCACGGCGTCGAGCGCCGAGTCGAAGCAGCTGAACGACATGCATGGGTGCTTCGCCGTCATCGCCGCGTCGGGCATGTGCAACGGGGGGCGGATCCTGCACCACCTGCGGCACGGCCTCTGGCGGCGCGATGCCCACGTGGTGATCGCCGGTTTTCAGGCGCGGGGCTCGCTCGGGCGGCAGCTCGTGGACGGCGCTTCCCGGGTGCGGATCGGCGGCGAGTGGATCGCGGTGCGGGCGAGGGTGCACACGCTGGGCGGGTTCTCCGCGCACGCCGGGCAGGAAGAGCTGCTCTCGTGGGCCGGAAACTTCGTCGACGGCGGCGTGCCGCGGTTCCTGCTCAATCACGGTGAGGGCAAGGCGCGCACCACGCTCCGGGGCCTCATCGAAGCGAGGACGCGGGCCCGGGTCGCCTGCCCCGAGTGGGGCGGATCGTTCGAGCAATAGGCCGGGGGAAGGCAGCCCCTCAGAACTCTCACTTGCGCCAGGTCACCGAGCCGTAGATCGCCTGCTCACCGAGTTCCTCCGCGATCCGCAGAAGCTGGTTGTACTTCGCGTTCCGGTCGCTCCGGCACGGCGCCCCGGTCTTGATCTGCCCGCAGTTGGTCGCGACGGCAAGGTCCGCGATCGTCGAGTCCTCGGTCTCGCCGGAGCGGTGCGACATCACCGCGCTGTAGCCGCTCCGCATCGCGAGGTTGACGGCCTCGAAGGTCTCGCTCAGCGTCCCGATCTGGTTCACCTTCACCAGGATCGCGTTGGCGCACTGCTCCTTGAGCCCGCGCTGGAGGAACTTCTTGTTCGTGACGAAGAGGTCGTCGCCGACCAGCTGGACCTTCTGCCCCAGCTTGGCCGTGAGCTTCTTCCACCCGGCCCAGTCGTTCTCCGCGAGCCCGTCCTCGATCGAGCGGATCGGGTACTTGCCGGCCCACTCGCTCCACATCTGGATCATGTCGTCGCTGGACACGATCTCCTTGGAGGACTTGAACATCATGTAGCCCTCCTTGCCCTTCTTCTGGGCCTCGTTCCAGCACTCGCTGGTGGCGGGGTCGAGCGCGACGAAAACCTGCTCGCCCCACTTGTACCCGGCCTTGGTGACCGACTCCTCGATCAGCTTGAGCGCATCCTCGTTTGTCTTGAGGTCGGGCGCAAAGCCGCCCTCGTCGCCGACAGCGGTCGAGAGATTTCGTGAGTGCAGCACCTTCTTGAGCGTGTGATAGATCTCGACGCCCGCCCGGAGCCCCTCCTCGAACGAATCGAAGCCCCACGGCTGGACCATGAACTCCTGGAAGTCCACGGTGTTGTCGGCGTGCTTGCCGCCGTTCAGGATGTTGAACATCGGCACCGGCAGGGTCTTGGCGCCGCTGCCGCCGAGGTAGCGGTAGAGGGGCAGGCACGAGGCCTCCGCCGCGGCACGGGCGACGGCCATCGAGACCCCGAGGATCGCATTGGCGCCGAGCTGGGCCTTGTTGGGGGAACCGTCGAGGTGGAGCAGGCGCGCGTCGATCGCCTCCTGATCGCGGGCGTCCCAGCCCAGGAGATCGGGGCCGATCTTGCGGTTCACGTTCTCGACAGCGTTCATCACGCCCTTGCCGAGGTAGACCGCGCCGTCCCCGTCGCGCAGTTCGACGGCTTCGTTCTCGCCGGTCGAGGCGCCGGACGGCACCGCGGCACGCCCCACCGAGCCGCACGAGAGCACGACCTCGGCCTCCAGGGTGGGGTTCCCCCGAGAATCGAGCACCTGGCGGGCGTGGATTTTTTCGATGTCGAACGGCATGGGCGGTCTCCACTGACGCGGCACTGAGCGGCCGGCCGGTTTGTGCGTGCCCGGGAGGGGCCGAAGCCGATGAGGATAGGGTGGCGGCCACGCCGGGCTCGCGGACCGGGTATCGTTGTTGCCCGCGGCTTCGCGGGACGGGGAATCCGATGGCGACGCCCGAGCAGTTCATGGAACGGATCGAGGCCCTGCGGGGGTCGCTGGTCGAGCAGGGCCGGCGGGTGCAGGCACAGTGCGAACTCGCGTTCGGAGCGGTCTTCGCCTGCGACCGCGCCAAGGCCCAGGAGGCGTGCACGCGCGACGACGAGATCGACCGCGTCGACGTGGAGTTGGAGAAGACGGCGGTCGCGCTGCTGACCGACGCCACCAACCAGGGCGCGCACCTCGACCCCGCCCAGCTGCGCTGGGTGCTCACGATCGTCAAGATCAACAACGAACTGGAACGCATCGCCGACGCCGCCGTAGACGTCGCCGAGATGGTCGAACCGTTGCGGGCGATCTCGCCGGTGTTCCCCCCAACGTTCCGGGTCATGGCCAACAGCGTCGTCGGGATCCTCCGCGACGTGAACAACGCGATCGGGCGGGCCGACCCCGGGCTCTCGAAGGTGGTGCTGCAGAGCCAGCACGCCGTGACGGAATTCAAGGCGGCGATCCTCCGCGACGCGGAGAACAAGATCGCTTCCGGGGCCATGAGCGTGGAGCTCGCGTTCCGCCTTCACGAGATCGCCAGCCAGTGCGAGTTGATGGCGGATCATTGCACGAACATCGCCGAGCAGATCATCTACGTGACCACGGGCGCGATCGTGCGACACACCGAGGCGAAGTGGATCGAAGTCACGAGCGCGCGCACGCCCTGAGCGCCGCCGATCGGCTCACGAGCGCCGGGACGCGCGCACTCCGCGCGGCAGGAGCCCGGCAGCGGCGTCCCCAAGGGATTCGCACGCGTAGCGCACGTCGTCCGCCGTCACGAAGGGGCCGAGGCTGAGGCGAAGGCCGCCGGACTCGCTCGTCCCCATCACGCCGTGGACGCGGGGTGCGCAGTGCAGGCCGGCGCGCGCGAGGATCCCGAACTCGGCCTCGAGCACCGCCGCGAGGTCGTGAGGGTTGATCCCGTCGTGCGCGAGCGTGAACACACCGACCCGTCGGGCCGCGTCGGCCGGGCCGAGGACACGGAACCCGGCCAAGGGCCCGTTCGCGCCGTATCGCGAATCGGTCGCGCTCAGGCGTGCGCCGCCCGAACCGAGGCCCTCGAGCATAAGCGCGGTCAGGTCGCGCTCGTGCGCGAACCCGGCGCTGTGTTCAAGAATCCATGCCACCGCCTCTGCGAGGCCCGCGAGCCCCGGCGCGTTCGCCGAGCCGGCCTCGTACTTGTCCGGCAGGAACTCCGGCTGGACGTCGAGTTCCGACGCCGTTCCGGTGCCGCCCACGCGCAGCGGATCGACCTTTGACTCGACACCGGGCCGCACGTACAGCACGCCGGTCCCCAGGGGCCCCAGCAGGCCCTTGTGCCCGGGAAACGCGAGAAGGTCCGGCCCGATCGCGCCGGCGTCGACGGGGATATGCCCGACGCTCTGCGCGGCGTCCACGAGGAGAAGAACGCCACGCCGCCGGCAGAGCGCCGCGATTTCGCCCACCGGCTGGATCGCGCCCGTCACGTTGCTCGCGTGCGCGATCGTGACGAGCGCCGTGTCGGGCCGCAACGCGCCGCCGACCAGAGCCGGATCGACAATCCCCTCCTCGTTGCACGGCACGCAGGTCCATTCCACGCCGACCGCGGCTATCGCGTTGAGCGGGCGAAGCACGGAGTTGTGGTCAAGAACGCTCGCCACCATGTGCACGGGCCGACCCTCGCGCACGCGGCGGGCGTGGGCCGCCACGCCCTTGATCGCCATGTTCAGCGCGTCCGTTCCGTTGAGGGTGAAGATGACGTGGTCCGCCGATGCTCCGTTGATCAGCCGGCAGATCCGCTCGCGGCACGCCTCCAGGATCCGTCCGCTCTCGCGGCTCTCCGCATAGCTCGCCCGCCCGGGCGCAGCGCCGATCCGCAAAATGTGACGCGCCACGGCCTGGGCTACGCCGGGCGCCTTGGGGAAGCTCGTGGCGGCGTTGTCGAGGTAGAGCCGGCGCACCGGGGTTTCTCGGGTCGTCCGCGCCGGGGCACGCGGAACGAAGGCGACTTGGACGCCTTGTAGAACGGCATCGGAACAACCTTCCCTTCGATCACACCGCGTCCCGTGTCCACCGCGAGCGCGGTCCCGACCTCTGCGCGATCGCGGTCAATGAATCCCATGGCGATGGGAGTACCCAGCGTCGGGCTCAGGCAGCCGCTGGTCACGACACCGACCTCGCGATCTCCGCAGCGGATCGAGTTGCCCTGGCGGGCCGACCGCTTGCCGTTCAGGATGAAGCCGGCCAGTTTGCGGGCCGGGCCGCCGGAGTCCGCCGTCGCCCTGAGCGCATCCTGCCCGATGAACTTCTCGCCGCGCTCCTGCTGGTCCTTATCGCGGCTGATGGCAAAATCGACGCCGCACGATAGGGCGTTGGTTTCCTCGCCCAGTTCGTGGCCGTACAGGGGCATCGCCGCCTCCAGGCGCAGGGTGTCGCGAGCGCCCAGGCCGGCGGGCTTGATCACCGCGTCCGGCGAGTTGAAGTCGACGCCCTGGAGGAGCATCTTCATGGCCATCCCGACCATGTTCGCGGGCAGGATGACCTCCACCCCGTCTTCGCCGGTGTACCCCGTGCGGCTCACGATCAGCTTGACGATCACCAGGTTCTTGACGGCGAACCGGTAGCGCTTGAGCGACGGGATCTCCTTGCTGAACTTCGAGACCATCTCGATGACCTTCGGGCCCTGGGCCGCGATCATCGCGGTGTCGAGCGTCTGGTCGTCGATCTTCACCGTGAGGTCGGCGGCGGCACGGACGGCCTCGAAGTGCGTGAGCAGCTTCTCCCGGTTCGAGGCGTTGACCACGACGAGAAAATCGTCCTCGTCGAAGCGGTAGACGATCACGTCGTCCCGCACGCCGCCCTTCTCGTTGCACACCAGGGAGTACCGGCATTGCCCTGCCTGCATATCGCTGATCCGGCGCGTGCACAGCCGCTCGAGGAACCGCCGGGCGTGCCTCCCGATGATCTTGACGCGCCCCATGTGCGACACGTCAAAGAGCCCGCCGCTCTCCCGCACCTGCCGGTGTTCCTCCAGGATGCCGGAATACCGGATGGGCATTTCCCAGCCGGCGAAGTCCACCATCTGCCCGCCGTTGTCGACGTGAAACTTGTGCAGCGGAGTCTTGAGCAAGGCACGAACTCCCGGGGGTGCCGCGTGGTCCGGCGGAAGTCCCGCCGAGCGATGGGAACGCTAGCAAAGCCGGGGGTTGTTTTCTTGGGCGACCCGGGCCCGGCCTACTCGTCCGGGAGCGTCGGACGGCGGGCCAGCCAATCGTGGATGTGGGGGTCAACCGGCATCGGCTCAAAGCTGATGCCCACGACGAAGTTGTCCGGCGCCGCCTGGCGGACCTGGTGGACGACTCCGTAGTACGCCACGTTTCTGCCGGGGATGGCGGACGGCGCCTCCACGATCACCCGCGTCCCCAATTCGATCCGCCGCCGAAGGCTAAACGCCAGCCCCTCGCGGCTGAGGTTGTGCGAGGTGCAGTCCCACGACTCGACGGGCGCTCCGCCGGGGCCGAGCACGGTGACCATCACCCTGGAAACGAACGGTGCGCGGCTGCCGTGACGACGATCGCCCGCATCGATGCGTGCAAGAACGCCCGTTTCGCTGGGTTCGGCCGGCGTCCCGGCCGCGTTCCGATTTCCGGGGGGGATCGTCATTCGACACCTCGATGGGGTCACGCGAGTCTCGCGCGGTCCACCTTCATCGAAGCGTTATGCAGCCATCTTCAGCGCGACCGGCGGCGGCACGGTTATCCGGGCCATGCGACGTTGTCCAACAGGCGCACAATGCCCACGCGAGCCGCGATCAGCGCCCTCCAGGCACCCCGTGCCGGCGGGTAGTCCCCCGGATTCCTCACGAGGGTTCGGGATTCCCGAACAACCGCATAATCCGCTTCGATCGAGGCCTCCGCAAGCGTGCGTTTCATCTGGCTCTCGGCCACAGCGGGATCGTCGATCGCCGCGGCGCCCCGCAGAGCACGGAAGAGGGCTGAAGCGCGCCCGCGATCCTGCGGCCCGAGGAACCGATTGCGGCTGCTCAGGGCCAGGCCGTCGGCCTCCCGGACGGTGGGCGCCGGTACGATTTCGATGCCCATCGCGAGCGAATCGTTCATCGCCCGAATGACCTGAAGCTGCTGCCAGTCCTTCTCGCCGAAAACTGCCGCGCCTGGCCGGGTCAATTCAAAGAGCCTGCGGACGACCTGGCACACACCCTCGAAGTGGCCCGGTCGCGCGGCGTCCTCGAGCCGTGGCGTCGTCGCGACCGCGGGCAGTCGCGGCACGTCCACGGGCTTGCCGGGGGGGTACACGGTCGGTGTGGACGGGGCGATCGCCACGGCCGCACCCGCCCGCTGACAGACCTCCAAGTCGGCGTCCAGCGTTCGGGGATAGCGATCGAAGTCGTCGGGATCGTTGAACTGGGTCGGGTTCACGAAGATCGTCACCGCGCATCCCCCCGCCCAGCCTCGATGCGCGGCCAGTTCAACTCCTTGCCGGATGATCGACTCGTGACCCGCGTGCAGCGCTCCCATGGTCGGGACGAGCACCAGGGGGCGCTCAAGAGCCTCGATCTGGGGACGCGTGAAAACCGTCTTCACCGGGGCAAGGCTAGGTACGCGGCGACCGCCGCGGAGCCGTTCACTTCTTGCCGCGGGCCACGACCCAGTCGCGGTGCGGCCCGGTTGGCGGGAGCGGGAGCAGGTCGAGGTCCACGCGGTACAGTCCGTCCGCTTCGTACTCGCACTGCACGATCCGCCCCATCAGCGGGACCGGGGCATCGTCGATCAGGTGCACCGCCATCACGAGGATCCGACCGGTGTAGCACATCCTTCGGGAGATCAGCACGATGTTGGAGCGGCTGAGCTCTCTGGCGCGGCAGGTCCACGTGCGACCCGGACGCATGCGGTCGTCGAGCTCCGAGCAGTCAAGTTCGGCGTCGAAGGCGTTGCCCGCCGGCCGGGAGCCCGCCCGGGACCGGCTTCCCGGCTCGGGACCGTCGAGGAATGCCCCCGAAGGCTCGTGCGCAGTCGGGGAAATACTCGATCGATGGCTGAACTGCGGCGAAATCGTGCTCACGCGGCCCCTCCATGAGCGCCGTGAATCCGGGCGGAAGTGAATCGGCCGGACGGCCGGGCCACCCTACGCCGCTGCCCGGCTTCTCCGGCCCGCCCCGCCTTCCCCGGCCTCACGGCCGCTGCCCCCAGCGCACCCCGACCCGGAGTCGCGCTCACCGTCTCGTGATCGGACCTGCGGCGCTAGCCTTGCGGGTTGCCGGGCCTGCACCTGATCATCACGACGCACACGACGCGGCATCTGCGCCGAACGTTGCTCGGTGCGGCGTACCTGCGCCGCAAGCCCGATACCATCGTCGTGACCTGCGACAACGACCGGGCGGACGTGCGTGACCTCGTCCTGGCGTGCTCGAGCGAGTTCGCGGCCGGCTTTCCGTCGGGCGTGCGGCTCGCGCAGCGCCCGGGCCTCGGCGTATGCGCCGCGTCGCAGGTCCGAAACAACGGGGTCCGTGAGGTGATCGCGGCCGGCGCGCACGCGGGCGATCTGCTGGTGTTCCTCGATGGGGACTGCTGCCCGGCGGCGGACTGGACCGAGCGCCACGCCGACCTGCTCCGGCACGCCGACCTGTCCATCGGGTTCCGCTACGATTTGACCCCCGAGCAGACCGAGCTGTTCAACGAAGAGCAGGCCAGGCGCGGGGCGCCGCCCGCGACGATCACGGGCCGCCAGGCGGCCGAACTGGGCGTCCGGCAGCGCCGGTACGAGCGCTCGCTGCGGCTCCGGCGGCTGGGGCTCGGCCTGTTCATCAAGCCACACAAGCCGAAGGTATTGAGCGCGAACTTCGGCGTCCGGCTGGACGCGTTCCGGGCCGTCAACGGGTTCGACGAGGAGTACCTTGGGTACGGGCAGGAGGACGACGACTTCACGCGACGGATTTATCGGGGGGGCTTTCGCGCCTCGGTCGGGCTGTTGACCGCGGTCGTGTATCACCAGTGGCACGAAACTCGGGCGCCGCGGGCGTGGCACGAGGGCGACGGGGTCGCGAGGTTCCGCGGGACGTGGACGGCACGGTGTACGCGAGGGCTCGAAAGCCCGCTGGCGCAGCCGCCGGTGCGCAGTGAATGGATCGTGGACGGGGCGGTCAGGGAAGCGGTCGATGAACGGTCCACCGTCGACGCCTACGCCGGCTGATGCTGCGGCGAATCGGCCCGCAGCCATCGAGCGACCTCCGCGTCGGTGGCGACGGGCGGTCCCTCGGCGGGCCATCCGTACTTGTGCCGGATCGCTGCGGCGGCCAGGCCCATGAACAACGGCTGCGGGCGCAGGGGCCGGCTTGTCAGTTCCGGATGAAACTGGGCGCCGATGAAGAACGGGTGCGTGACCCTCGGACCCGGCTGGGCATCCGCCGGGTCCGGCTTCCCGAGTTCAAGCACCTGCATGATCGGCCGGGCGGGATGTCGGCCCGAGAACATCATCCCGGCCGCCTCGAGCCGCGCGACGAAGGCCGGGTCGACCTCGTAACGGTGACGGAATCGTTCGTGGATCTGCGAGCGCCCGCCCGAGAGGAAGTGCGCAAGGGTTCCGGGGGTGATGAGGACGTCTTGCGCCCCGAGGCGCATGG
Organism: uncultured Phycisphaeraceae bacterium; assembly: GCA_964500365.1. Lineage (GTDB taxonomy): Bacteria > Planctomycetota > Phycisphaerae > Phycisphaerales > UBA1924 > CAZCPB01. The sequence continues at coordinate 22,472 of CAZCPB010000001.1, read as the reverse complement.
ACCCCCCGAGGCCTTCGATTTGCTTCTGCTCGGGGAGCTCACTGATCACCGGGTCGGCCGCGCCCGGATCGAACTCCGTCGAGTTCGCCCCGGGAAGCCCGAGCACGTGCCGAGCGAATTCGATCACCGCGACCTGGAACCCGAGGCAGATCCCGAGGTAGGGCAGGCCGTTTTCCCGGCAGTGCTTCACAACCGAGATCTTGCCCTCGACGCCGCGCTTGCCGAAGCCGCCGGGCACGATCACCGCGTCCAGACCCGAGAGTTCGGCGGCGACGTTTGTGTCGCTGATGTCCGTCGACTCGATCCAGCGCAGGTCGATGCGGCAGCCGAGGTGGGCCGAGCAGTGCTCCACGGCCTTGTCGATCGAGGCGTACGCGTCGCGCAGGTGCGCGTACTTGCCCGTGAGACCGACGGTGACATGGCGCGGCTTGGGCGTCGTGAGCTTGCGGACGAAGCTGGTCCACCGTTCGCGGGCCTTGTCCTCGTGCGCCACGTCGGCCCGGTCGTGCACGTTGAGCAGCGACATGATCTCGCGGTCGAGTCCCTCCTGGCGCATCTCGTCGGGGATGGTGTAGATGCTCTCGCGGTCGTGCATGCTGAACACGCGGCGCAGCGGCACGTTGCTGAACATCGCGATCTTCTGCATGACCTTGGGGGAGCAGGGGTTGCTTGCGCGGCAGGCGATGATGTGCGGCTGGATGCCCGCCTCCATGAGCCGCTTGATCCCCAATTGCGCCGCCTTGCTCTTCTGCTCGCCGAGGGCCGGGGGCTCGATGATGTACGTGAGCGCCACGAAGCAGACGGCGCCGGGCCCTTCCTCGAAGGCCAGCTCGCGCATCGCCTCGATATAGAACCCGTTCTCGTAGTCGCCCACCGTTCCGCCGACTTCAACGAAGACGACGTCGGCGGGGCGCGACCCGTCGCCGCGAACCGCCAGCTCGCGCAGCTTGCGCTTCACCTCGCCGGTGACGTGCGGGATCATCTGCACGTCCCGCCCCAGGTACTTGCCGAGGCGCTCACGCTCGAGAATCTCGCTGAAGACCTGGCCCGAGGTGGTGAAGTTCTGACGGCTGAGGTCCTGGTCGAGCAGCCGCTCGTACGTCCCCAGGTCCATGTCGCACTCGGTGCCGTCCTCCAGGACGAAGACCTCGCCGTGCCGGTAGGGGTTGAGGGTGCCCGAATCGATGTTCAGGTAGCCCTCCATCTTGATCGGGGCGACGACAAGGCCCTTTTCCTTCAGCATTTTCGCCAGACTCGAAGCGAAGATGCCCTTGCCGAGACCCGACATCACAGTGCCGAGCACGATGACATAGCGATGATGGCCTCGCTGATAGCCGGCCGGGATCGGCGAATAAAACTCGGAGTCGGCGTTCTCGGCGGCGGCGACGATGTCGCCGGGGCGGGTTCCCTCGGGCGTGGGCCTCATTCCCGCGCGGCCCTGCCGCTTCGAGGCGTCCCTTCCGTGTCGGCTCGCATCCTGCGGTTCGGTCGAGGGCGGCATGACACATCATAGGGGAGACCGAGTCGCGGAAATGCTCAACCGCCCGGAACGAGCGCGATCCTTGCGCCCGGACGCCTGTTCGGGGGTGCTAATCTTCAAGCCTCGCCCGTCGCGGATCCGATCCGCGTCGCCCCAAGGAGCGGAAATGAACCGGAACCGACGACTCATCGCGACGTGCGTGGCGTGCCTCGGCGTCCTCTCCGTCAGCGCGGCCGCCTACGGCCAATCGGCGATCGAGGGCGTCGATCCCCGGATCGACCCCGCAACCGGGCGCGAACTTGCGCACTGGCCGCCCTCGCCGTGGTTCGATTTCCGCCACATGCGACTGGAAATCGACGTCCCGGACATGCAGCACGCCCGGTTCACCGCCGTCGAAACGCTGCGAGTTGCCGGCCTTGGCAAGCCCCGGCCTTCGCTCAGGCTCGACGCCGGGCCGGGAATCACGGTGCGTCGCACGCTCCGCGACGGGGCGGAAGCCGCGTTCCGACGGACGGACGGCGAACTGTGGATCGATTTCGCTTCGCCGATCGCGCACGGAGAAGAGGCACAGATCACGATCGAGTACGACTGCGATTTTTCCGCCAACCGCGGGAAGGGCTTGACGTGGTCGAAGGGTCGCGCCGACGCGCCGGGGGCCACGGAGCAGTTCCCGCAGATCCACAGCCAGGGCGAGTCGGAGAACAACCGGCTCTGGATCCCCTGCCACGACTTTCCCAACGTCAAGCTCACGACCGAACTGCTCGTTACGGTCGAGGACGGCTATCAGGTCGTCTCGAACGGGCGGCTGGTGCAGCGGACGGTCGACCCGTCCGGCACGGGGCGTGTCACGTGGCATTGGCACCAGGATCTCCCTCACGCGAGCTACCTGGTGACGCTGGTCGTCGGCAAGTTCGCCGTCGTCGATGTCGGCGGCCCGCACACGGCGCGCCCCGGGCTGCCCATGAGCGTCTACACGCCGCACGGGACGGAAGACCGCGTGGTCGAGCGATTCCACCGAACCCCGGACATGGTCGCGTACTTCGAGGCCAAGTTCGACGAGCCCTACCCGTGGACGAAGTACGACCAGGTCATCTGCCGCGACTTCATCTGGGGCGGCATGGAGAACACGTCGGCGACGACGCTGACCACCGGCGCCGTTCGCGATTCTGATCCCGACCAGGACGACCTGATCGCCCACGAGTTGGGCCACCAGTGGTTTGGTGATCTGATCACCTGCAAGTCATGGGAGCACCTCTGGCTCAACGAGGGATGGGCGTCCATGTGCGAGGCCCTGTGGAACGAGCAGAAGGCCAACGTGTCGGCCGGCGGCCGGCGCCTCGAACGACCCGCCGCTCCGACCGGCCCTGGCGCCCAGACGGGTTCTGACGCTGCCTCCGATGGCGCCGACCCGGCCGTGGATCTGATCAGGCCGGGCGAGGGAGGGGCGGATCTGGGTGCGACGGCCGACTCCGTCATTGCACCTCCCACGGACGCGGGCCGTCGCGCCTACCAGCGGTCGATGCTCAGATTCCTGCGAACGCAGCGGGCCTCGAACCGCGGCTATGCGCCCGTCTACCCGAGCCTCGTGAGCAACCGCTACTCCGACGCTGAGCAGGCCATCATGAAGGCCGACGACGTGTACTCGAAGGGCGCCATGGTCCTGCACATGCTCCGCGCCGGCATGGGTGACGAATTGTTCACCCGCGGGGCGCAGCTCTACCTCGACCGCTTCAGATTCAAGTGCGCCGAGACCGACGACTTCCGGCGCTGCATGGAGGAGGTCTCGGGCCAGAGCCTCGAGCGGTTCTTTGACCAGTGGGCGTACCGGCCGGGACTGCCTCGCATCGAGGTGGACCTTGGTTACAACGACGCGACGGGCGCTTTGACGGTGACCGTCGATCAGACGCAGCGGATCGACCGCTTCAACCCCGCGTACGAGTTTCGGCTCCCGCTCCTGCTGAAGTACGAGGACGGGGCGACGGAGTACGTGTACATCGGGGTCGATACCCGAAGCGTCCGCGCGGACTTCAAGATCGGCCTCCGCCCGCGCGATGTGAGCGTGGATCCGAACATGACCGTGGTGTGCGCGGCCACGATCCGCAAGCCGCTGGCGATGTGGCTCGAAGAACTCCGCGCCGGCCCGACGCTGCTCGCGCAGGTCCGGGCTGCCGAACACCTGGCGGGGCTGGAACTGGAATCGCCTTGGATCACGCGGTCGCTCGCCGAGGCCGCGCGCGATCCCCGAGCGGACGTGACGGTCCGGGAGGCCGCCACGGCGGCGGTGAACGCCCGCACGCTCCTCGCCCTGACCGACCTGCTCGGGACCGCGGGCCGGCGCGCCCTTGCCGCGCGCACGGGGCTTGACCGGTCTGGCTCGGCCGCGTTGGTCGCCGCACGCTGACCCTTCTCCAACAGAGCACCGATACCGAGGTCCACGATGCACACGCCGCTTCGACCGATCGCCCTGATGATCTGCGCAGGTCTCGCATGCGGGCTCGCCCGCGCATCCGGGCTGGGCTCGATGGAAGAACAGATCCGCACCGATGCTCGCGCGCACCTCGGTGCGGGCTCATCGTGGCACGAGTGCGCCGCCTGCCGCGCGGCCAGCGCCGGCGCTTCGACGGGCGATGAACGTGGCCGGATCCCCTTCGACGAGGCGAGCGGCCGGAGACTCGCCAACTACCCCCCCCACCGCCCCGCGGATTTCCAGCACATGCGGTTGGAAATCTCGATCGAGGACATGAATCGACCGACCCTCAGCGCCGTGCAGACGCTCACGCTGACCCCGGTCGGCTGGCCGCTGGCCGAACTCGCGCTCGACGCGCGCGGGCTCAGAATCTCGCGGGTCGAATCGAGCGGGCACGCGGTTTCGTTCGAACACGACAACGAGCGCCTCCGCGTGCGCTTCGAGCCCCCCGCCGCGCCGGGCGCCCCGCTGACGCTGAAGACCACGTACACGGTCGATTCTCCCCCCGCCGGCCTGATCTGGACGCCCGAGTCGCCGGCGTGGCCGGGGCGTGCGGCCCAGATCCACACGCAAGGCCAGCCGGAAACCAACTCCTACTGGTTCCCGTGCCACGACTTTCCGAACGAGCGGCTGACGACCGAACTCCGCGTGAGCGTTCCGCAGGGGTACCAGGTGTGCTCGAACGGTCGCCTCGCAGCGCACGACCGCGTCGTGCGGACCACCCGTGACAAACTCGGATCTTCGGTCATGATCCCGGCCGAAGCATTCCACTGGGTCCAGGACGAGGCCGCGGGCGGCGATCATGTGAACTACCTGGTGTCGATGGTGGTGGGCAAGTTCGATGTGGTCGATGTGGGCAGTCAGGCACTCCCCATGCCCGTGTACGTGCCCCGCGGGCGCGGCGGCGACGTGCCGGGGACGTTCGGACGCACAGGCCGGATGGCGGAGGTGTTCGGCGACCGGTTTGCCGAGCCTTACCCGTGGGCAAAGTACGCCCAGTGCGTGGTGTGGAACTTCGCGGCCGGGGGAATGGAAAACACCAGCGCGACGACGCTCTACGACACGGCCGTGGTCGCCGAAGAAGCGCAGCACGAATTCGAGATCGACGGGCTCATCAGCCACGAACTGGCGCACCAGTGGTTCGGCGACCTGATCACGTGCCGTTCATGGGAACACATCTGGCTGAACGAGGGCTTCGCCACGTATTGCTCGGCGCTCTGGGCCGAGGGGCGCGCCGGCCCCGAGGGCGGACGCGAGGCCTACGAAGCGGACGTGCGGGGCTACTTTGACGGAATCATCGCCGCCGACAAGCCCGACGCCCCCTATTCGCAGGGGATGGTGAGCAAGGCGTACGACCATCCGTGGGAGACGTTCCGCCGCGCGGCCAACCCCTACGGCAAGGGAGCCTCCGTCCTGCACATGCTGCGAACGCGGCTCGGCGACCAGACGTTCTTCAGGGGCATCTCGCTCTACGTCGACCGGTTCCGCAACCGGGACGTGGAGACGTCGGACCTCCGAAAGACGCTGGAGGAAGTTTCGGGAGAGAGCCTCGAGCACTTCTTCGCGCAGTGGTGTTACCGCCCGGGCGTGCCGACGCTCTCCGTCGAGCCGAGCTACGACGCGGGCGCCGGCGTGCTCCGTGTGGACGTGCTGCAGGTCCAGAACATCGACGCCGACAACCCCGCCTTCGAGTTCACTCTGCCCGTGTGGGTGGGCACGACGGGGGGAGAAGGCGAGTGGTTCGACGTACGAGTCGACGGAAGAAAAGCGAGCGCGACGTTTCCGCTCGCGTTCGACCCTGAGATCATCGCTGTGGACCCGGGGATGGCCGTGTTGGCCGGACTACGGATCGGCCTTTCACCCGAGCGCTGGGTGGCTCAGTTCCAGGGCGGGCCGACGTTTGCTTCGCGGATCCAGGCGGCCCGGGCGCTCGGCGCGCTGGGAGGCGGGGCCGCCCAGGGCGAGATCGGATCCGTGTTGTTCGCGAGCGCCATGGACCGGGCGGCCCGGGTCGAACTGAGGCTTGAGGCGGTTCGAGCACTCGCTGCCATGCGCGACGCGACGCGCGTCGAGACGCTCGCGGCGGCACAGCTCTCCCCGGTCGCCGTGCGCGAGGCCGCGGTCCGAGCCCTGGGCGAGGTCGCTGCGGCCGGCGACGACGCGAAGTTCCGCGCTCGCGCGGTCGCGCTTCTTTCCGAGACCTTCGAGCGAGAGACCTCCGCCAAGACCCGCGCCGCCGCGATCGCCGCCCTCGGGGCCCTTGAAGCGTCGGACCGTCGATCGCTCATCGTGTCGGCGCTCCGGATTGACTCCCACGACGACGTCGTCCGCCAGGCCGCGATCCGAGCGCTCGCTGACCTGGGCACGCCGGGGCAGGCCGCGGCGATCATCGAGTTCACTCGCGAGGGCGTCCTGAACCGCACCCGCGCCCGGGCCGCGGAAACGCTGGGGCGGGTGAGCGCGGCGGACCGGAGCGCGGCCATCGAGCGGCTCGCGGAACTGCTCTCCGACCGCGAAGTGCGTGTGCGAGCCGCAGCGCGCGGGGGCCTGGTCGAACTGGCCGACGCGCGCGGCCTGCCCGCGCTGGAACGAGCCGCGACCGCGCTCGGCGACGCGGATCGGGCCGACGCCCGCGCCTGCATCCGTCGGCTCCGGGACAGGCTCGCCACGACGGAGGCCGACGCGAACGGCGGATGACGCGCCGACGAGCGGTCGACGGGCGCCGCGCCTTCATCCCCGCCGATGCCACCGCGCCACGAACGCGCGATACTGCTCCGGCGTGTCGATCCCCGTGGTGTGCACCTCGCGGACCGCGACGGCGACACGGTACCCGTGCTCAAGGACTCTCAACTGCTCCAGCATCTCGCTCTGCTCGAGCGGAGTCTCGACGAGCGTCGCGTAGCGGTGCAGGAACGCCGCGCGGTACGCGTAAAGCCCGATGTGCTTGAGCGGCGCGGCGGGCACGCCGCCGGGTCGCGCGTGCGGGACGAGCGACCGGGAAAAGTACATCGCGGTCGAGTCGCGCCGGAGAACAACCTTCACGATGTTCGGGTCGGCGGGGTCTTCGTCTTCGCGAAAGGGGGACGCGACGGTGGATACATCGGCGCCGGAGGCGAGGAGGGACTCGACGGCCGCGTCGATAACCCCGCCTTCGATCTCCGGTTCGTCACCCTGCACGTTGACCACGAGTGCCTCGTCGTCCAGACCGAGTACCGCGGCGGCCTCGGCCAGACGGCTCGTCCCGTTGTGATGCGCGTTCGAGGTCATGACCACCTGGCCACCGAAGGCCGCCACGGCGTCATGAACGCGTTGATCGTCCGTGGCCACGACGACACGCTCGACCAGCGCCGCCCGCGCCGCGGCATCGACGACGTGCCGGATCAACGGCCGGCCCGTCTCTGCGGCCAGCACCTTGCCGGGGAATCTCGTCGAGCCGAGACGCGCGGGGATGAGCGCGATGGCCTTGCGCATCGGAGTCTGCGTCACGTCGCGGGCTTGGGCTTCAGGTCGATGACCAGCTTCTTGATCGTTTCGCGTCGCTGCCGGATGTCCTTGAAGGTGATCTGCTGGATCGCGATCGACGAGGCGATCTTGTCGGCCTCCTCCGCCGCCGCGAGGTCACGCGCCGTCTCGGCCTTCTTTTGAAGGGCTGTCAGGAGTCCGTACCGCAGCTCCAAGTTGAGCGCCGGGAGAAGGTCCCTGGTTTCGAGCGCTCGCCGGAAGGTTTCGATCGACTCGTCGAGGTAGTCCACGCCGAAGAACGCGCCCGCCATGAGGCCCAGGGCCTCGGCACGGTGCTTCGGTTCGTTCTGAGCCTCCTGGAGTTGCTCGATCGCCTCCCACTGCTTGCCGAGCTTCAGAAAGCTCTTGCCGAGCTCAAACTTGACGGTCAGGTCGGTGGGATACGCCTCCGCCTTGGCCAGGAGTTCGGCGACCCGGGCCTGCTCAAAGTCGTGACGGGCGACCTGGAACTGCTCTTTGAGAGAGGCGTCGTCGGGGCTGGCCTCAGACCGGGCGCGGAGGTCGCTCACGACGCGGCTCTGCCGCCGAAGACGGATCTCGCCGGCCTGGGCGCGGAACGCGTACTGGTGCGTCCTTTCGTGCGCTTCGCTCAGCAGGGCCAGCGCGCGATCCTCGTCCTCGGACTTGCCGCGCTCGAGCAGGGCCTGGACCAGCCTCTTCAGGATCGGGATATCGTCCGGGCGCTTTTTGTACTCCTCCTCGGCCCCGGCGAGCACGCGGTCCTTGACCTCTTCGGTCTTGACGATGCGCTCGGACTCGATCAGTTGGCGCTGCTTCTCGGCGTCGCGGATATTGGCGCGGAATCCCCCCGCCTGACCCGACTGGTCGTACCCACCCTGATTCATCGTGGCCTGCGCGGCGAGGTTGCGCACGTGCGCGCCCAAGGTTCCGTCCGTGTTGTCGAGCCGGTACGCGGCCTCGCCGGCCTTCAGGGCACGGTCGAACGCGCCGATCTTGGCGAAGCAGTTCATCACCTTGACCAGGATTTCCTTCCGAGGCTTCTTGTCCTGCGCCGCGGCGGCCAGCACGAACTCGCCCACGAAGAAGGCCGGCTCGGGGAGGTTCAGTTCGGCGGCGAGTTCGAATGCCTTGACCCCCACCGCGGGATCCTGCGGCCTGACGGCCCAGTCGAGCAGCGCGTTCAGGTACTTGTCCACGCCGGAGCGGCCTGAGATAGCGCCCGAGACTTCCTTGCCGGGCTTCTTACCCCCGCTGTCGCTGACGAACGCCTGGGCGGACTTCACGAACGACTCCGTCCCGGTCATGCTCGCCGGATCAAATCTCAACCCGCCAAGCCACAGGCGCATCGCGTATTCGTAGTTTGTCGAATCGTGCGCCGTGCGGGCGTGCTGAAAGAACTTTGCGGCTTTGTCGGGCTCGTGCGGCACTCCTTCACCCGCCGCCGCCGGCGCGTTTCCCACCGGGGCGCTCTGCCCGTCATTCCCGGGTTTTTTCCATCCGAAGATCGCCAAGCTGACTCCTTGCGGGTTGGGGCATCCCCGGCCTCCCCGGGGTGCGAGTCAGGATTCTAGTAAACTTCCCTTCGGCTCGCGCCCGGAGAGGTTCGGACGATTCCGAGGCTGCCGCGTGCTCGTCTCCCGGGACGATACCATGCTCGCCGATGACGGTCGATCCACGGGAACTGCACGTTCTGACGTACCCGGACACGGCCCTGCGCCGCAAGGCCACGCCCGTCGCGGCCGTGACGGCCGAGGTCCGCGCCGTGGCCGAGCGGATGATCGAGCTGATGATCGAGGAGGACGGGATCGGCCTGGCTGCACCCCAGGTCGGCCTGGCCTGGCGCCTTTTTGTCGCCCATGTCCCGCCCGGCGATGACCGCGGTCCGGCCGACGATCCGCCGACCTGCACGCAGGGACCGGTGGTGTACATCAACCCGGAGCTCGTCGAGCCCGCCGGGAATCTCGAGCCGTACGAGGAGGGATGCCTGAGTCTTCCGGAGATCAGGGGCCAGGTTTTCCGCCCGCCGCTGATTACGATCCGCGCGACAGGCCTCGACGGGGCCCGGTTCACCCGGCGCGGAGCGGGACTGCTGGCCCGGTGCTGGCAGCATGAGGTTGACCACCTGAACGGAGTTCTGATCATCGACCGGATGACTCAGATGTCCCGCCTCAAGAACCGGAGCGCCGTTCGTGCCCTCGAAAGGACGGCGGGCGGAGCCTGACCGGCCGGAAACGCAAAGGATTGCGCCCGAGATGGACCTGGTGTTCTTTGGTTCCGGTGCGTTCGGAGTCCCCACGCTCGCCGCGCTGTGCGCAGCGCACCGACTGTGCGCCGTCGTCACTCAGCCGGATCGGCCGGCCGGGCGCGGCGGGCGGATGACTCCGACCCCGGTCGCGGCGTGGACGTCGCGTCATGCCCCGGAGGTGCCCCTGCTCAAAGTTCCTCGGGTCAACGCGCCCGAGGCCGCGGCTCAGATCCGTTCCCACGGGGCGCACGCCTGGGTCGTCATCGCGTTCGGTCAGAAACTGGGGCGAACACTGCTCGACGGCGTGTTCGCCATCAATCTCCACGCGTCGCTCCTGCCGCGATGGCGGGGAGCGGCGCCCATCAACGCCGCGATCCTCGCGGGCGATGCCGAAACCGGCAACAGCGTGATCACCCTCGCCGACCGGATGGACGCGGGAGAGGTGCTCGCGCAGTCGCGGCGAAGGATCGAGCCGGGGCTGACGGCGGGCGAGTTGCACGATCTCCTGGCCGCGGACGGCCCCGGCCTGGTGCTCGATGTTCTCGGCGACTTTGAGCGGGATCGCTTGACGCGGACGAGCCAGGTCGAATCGATGGTTACCATCGCACCGAAGCTCTCGAAGGACGACGGCTGGGTCGATTGGTCGGCGCCGGCTTCAGACTGCCGCCGCCGGGTCCACGGACTTACCCCCTGGCCCGGCGTCACCGCGCACCTCCTGGACCGGGACGGGCTGCCGCTGCAGCCGCTGAAGCTGCTCCGCGCGAAGGAAGAGACGCCCGGTTCCGAAGAACCCCCCGGGACGCTCGTCGATCCGTCGGCCGGTATCGTGGCCTGCGGCGGGGGGTCGCGCCTGCGGCTGGTGGAGGTGCAGCCTCCTGGGAAACGATCGATGACGTGGGAAGAGTTCGCGCGGGGCCGAAGCATCGGGGAGGGCGCCCGCTTCGCGCCCGGGAGCCGGGGATGAACGGAGTCGTGCAGACGCTGTGGGACCTTCTGCCGGCGAGGCTCCGGCCAAGGGCACAACCTCCGACGCCGGTCGTCGCGCGGTCGAGCCCCACGCGCCCACGTACGCGCCGGGGTGCCTCCGCCACTCGGGCAAGGTACGACGCGGTCGTCGCGGAGATGCTCGCACGCTACGGGGTGCGCGTCCGCAAGTGGCGGAAGGGCATGTCCGGCGTCGCCTGGGAGCTGACCTACCGCGACGGGCGGATCGTCCGTCTGATCGAGGCTCCGCGCCCCCGCAGCCCGGTTTCCATGGCGATCTTTCTCCACGAGATCGGCCACCACGCCATCGGGTTCAAGGTGTACAAGCCGCGCTGCCTCGAGGAGTACCACGCGTGGGCGTTCGCGGTGCGGACAATGGAGGAGCGCGGTCTCGAGGTCACCGAGCGCGTCCGCAGGCGGATGCGTTCGTCGCTGAAGTACGCGGGCGAGAAGGCCGTGCGGCGCGGGATCAAGAAACTGCCCGAAGAGATCGTGCGCTACATGCACGGGTGATCAGACTCGCCGTTTAGCCACGGCACGCTGCCAGAGCGCGTACACCGGCAGGGCGGCGCACAGCACGCCGATCCAGAAAATCGTCTGGGGGATCGGGAGCGGGTAGGCGCCGGGTCCCTCCGCGGGCGCGGCCCTCCACGCCGCAACGTCCTGCCACAGCTGGAGCACCGTCATCGCGAACGCCGCGAGCACGAACAACGCCGGCACGACCGGGTAGCCCCAGCAGCGATACGGGCGCTCCGCCCCCGGGCGTGTAGCCCGCAGCGTGAAGATCGCGGCCCCCGCAAGGCCGTAGAAGATCCACATCGTGAACACGAAGCCGTTGGCCAGGTCGGCGAACGAACCAAGACCCCACAGGGCGATGAGCGACAGCCCGAGTTGTCCCCAGAGCGACACGTCCGGGGTCTGTCGCCGGGGATGCACGCGACCCAGAACGCCGAACAGGAGCCCGTCGCGCGCCTGGGCGTAGCTGATCCTGGCGCCGGTCAGGATCGACCCGTGCGTCGAGCCGAACGTCGAGATCACGACGATCGCCGTCACCACAACCGCGGCGTTCGCGCCCAGCAGCCGCTCGGTGACCATCGGCGCGACGTCGTTGGTCGCCCGCATCTCCGGGAGCGGCATGAGGGCGATGTACGCCCCGTTCACGGCCACGTACAGCCCCGTCACCAGCGCGGTGCCGGCCAGGTAGATCATCGGCAGCCGCTTCTGGGGCTTCTCGATCTCGCCCGCCATCGAGCCCACGTCGCTCCACCCGTCGTACGTCCACAGGATCGCGGACATCGCGGGCACGACGGCCAGCCACAGCGGCATGTCCGTGGGCGGCGCCGACGCCTGGAAGTGCTCGAACGAGCCCTTCCGCAGGATGAGCGGCAGGACAATGATCGCCGCCAGCGCCGCGACCTTGAGCGTCGTCAGCACCTTTGCCAAAGCCGTCGAAAGTCCGACGCCCCACACGTTGATCACGGTGAGCGCGATCAACGCCCCGGAGGTGCACAGCTTCGCGCTGAACTGCCTGGAATCGCCGGCGTCTCCCAGCCCGAGCAGGAGCGCGAGGTTGTCGCCGAAGATCAGCGCGATCCCCGCGGCGGCGAACGGCTTGGAAATCAGGAGGTACGTCCAGCCGAAGACGAAGGCGATGCACCTTCCCGCTTTTCCGTACCCCTCCCGAAGAAAGACGTACACCCCCCCGGATTGCGGGTACATCGTCGCCAGTTCGGCGTAGGTGAACGCCCCGAAGAGCGAGAGCACCCCGCCGGCGGCCCAGAGCAACAGGACGTACAGCGGGCTGCCCAGTTGCTTGGCGATCTCCGTGGGCGTTCGGAAGATGCCGCTGCCGATGATGATCCCGACCATCACGGCCGACGCGCCCCAGAAGCCGATCCTGCGCGGCAGGTCAGCCGGGACGGGCGTGATGATGCGCTCGGACATGGGCAGCAGTGTAACGACCCGAGGTCCGAGCGGGTCAGAAGCAGCCGCGCTCGAACGCCTGCACGAACGCTTCGAAGTCGTCGCCGTTCACGAACTTGTTGCGGTCGAAGTCGGCGGCCTGATCGGCGGCCGCGAACCACGCAAGGAAGACCTCAAAGTCGTCGCCGTTGACGAACCGGTTGCCATCGACGTCGGCTGTGCACACCCGCCGCGCCAGGGCCTTCATCGCTTCGACGGTCAGGTTGCCGGTGGGCACGATCGCCGTGGGTGCGATCGTGAAGGGCCCCTGCGTGAGCTCGATGATCCACGAGGGCACGCCGAGCTCGCCATAAAACCAGTCCTGCGCCGAGCCGCTCACCGGGTAGAGCTTGGTGTAACAGGATCCCACCGTATACGACTGTTGAACCGTGGCATAGATCGCGTCCTTCATCGCGTACCCTGCGGACAGGAACGAGGCGTGGTGCTCGGGGGGCGTCCCGGTGTACCCCCAGGGCGAGAGCACCAGCCGCCCGTACGCGTGCAAGTCCACCGCGCTGACCAGATTGGGGATGCCGAGCGCAAAGTCACGGAGCGCCGCCGTCTCCGGCTCGGAGAACGCCGCAGTGCCCCTGTACACCTCGCTCGTAGGCGAACTGCTCGAACCGCCGACCCCCCACTGGTACCCCCAGTTGCGGTTGGGGTCCACGCCGTACACCCGGTCGAACACGACCCGTTTGTTCTTGCGCCAATACCTGTCCGTGGTCCAGGTGTAGTCATAGCCGTCGGGGTTCACGATGGGAACGAGATACACCACGAAGGAGTCGAGCAGTTCGGTGATCTCGGGGTCGGTCCCGTAGCCGTTCGCGAGTGCGTCGGCGACGAACGTGATCGACGAGACGGCGATCCATTCGCGTGCGTGCTGGGTCGCAAAGATCAGCAGGGCCGGCTTCCAGTCCTGGTCGAGGGGATCGGTGAATCGCAGCGCGAAGATCTCACGGTTTTCGAGCGAGTACCCGACCGAATGGCGCGACACGATGTCGGGTCGCGCGGCGGCGAGCCCCTCGCAGAAATCTCGCACCTGGTCGAGCGGCTTGAAGTCGTCGAACCACGACCGGCCGGCGAACCCCTGCGCCAGACGCTCCCGTTCCTCATCGATCGGCTTCTGGAGATCGTCGATGAGCACCTCGAAGGAGATTCCCGCATCGCCGAGCGCGACGAGAGCTTCCGCTCCGACCCGAAAGTCGGCCTCAAGGCCAAGCCCGGCGTGGTGGGACCAGCAATCCGGCGACAACTGCCCCATCAGCATCAGCGTGGACGGAGAATCGATGCGGACGCGGATCAGTTTCTGCCCGTCGTAGCGGACAGGAGGGTCCGCCCGGACCGAAGGGACAGACCCGAGAACCGCGATTGCCAGAACGAGAAGCGGGCGCGTGGTCATGAGATTCCCCCTCCGTTCCGAGAATAACCGGTCGGAGCGGCGGATTCAACGAACGCCCGGGGTTTCAGTTCGCCGGGGTGGGCCCGCGTGAGTGCGTTCGCGTTCTGTGCGCGGCGACCATTTTTCGTACAATGAGCCGATACTTCCGTCGCAGGAGGAAGGCGTTGACCAGAGGGCCGACGATGAGGCGAGCACCGCACCGGCCGGACCGGCGCGCAGCGATACGGCGGTTGGGAGCGATCGGGCTGGGTGCCTCGTTCGCCCTGCCCTTGGGCGCATGCCGCCACGACGCGACACGCCCGCCGAAGGACGTTCGGCTCGGCTACCTTGCGAATATCACGCACGCGACGGCGCTGCTGGGCGTGCACTCCGGAGATTTCGCTCGCGCGGTCGCACCCCTGGGATTCCGCGCCCAGCCCTTCAAGGCCGGGCCTTCGGTGATCGAGGCGCTCTTCGCGGGCGAGATCGACGTCGCGTACGTGGGTCCGAGCCCGGCCCTCAACGCGCACCTGCAGAGCCGGGGCAAGGGGATCCGCGTGATAGGCGGGGCGGCGGCAAACGGGGTGGTCATCGTCGCTCGGAAGAACTCGGACATCCGTCGTCTCGAGGACTTGAGAGGACGGCGGATCGCAACACCCCAGATGGGCAATACGCAGGACGTGTCCGCGCGGCACTACGTCCGGTTCGTTCTGGGGCAGCCCGACGCCGAGAACGTAATCCCGATCCCGAACCCGGAGCAGGCGTCGATGATGGAACGCGGGGCGATCGACGCCGCGTGGGCCGTGGAGCCGTGGGGCGCGGCGCTGGTGGCGGCGGGCGTCGGGAGGATCATCGCGGAAGAAAAGGAACTCTGGCCCGGGAGGGAACTCTCGCTCACGCTGGTCGCGGCGGATCCGGCCTTCCTGGACCGGAGCCTTGAGGTGATCGAGCGCATTCTTGAGACGCATCTCATGTGGACGGACCGGCTGGCTCGTGACTTCACACCGTTCGTTCCGGATCTTGTCGCCGCGCTGGCGCTCGCGCTCGGACGTTCCCTCCCCGAGCACGTCATCTCCGACGCGTTGACAAGGGTGCGATTCACCACGGACCCGATCACGGCGTCGCTGGAAGTGTTCGCCCGCCGAGCGTACGAGATCGGGCGCGCCAGGGGGATCCCGAAGGTTGAATCGATGCTGGACCTGACCCTGCTCGGGTCGCTGCAACAGCGCATCGCGATCGATCGGCCCGGACCGGCATCGCCCCGGAAGGAGCACGCACCGAGATGAGCAGCCCCGGCCGAAACGGCGCGGATACACCGCCGGCGGTCGCCCGCGGGCGCTTGGAATTGGTCGGCGTCCACCAGCGCTTCGAGGGCTCTTCCACGCTGATCATCGACGACGTGACCCTTCGCTGCGAGCCGGGCGAGTTCGTCGTCGTCGTCGGTCCCAGCGGTTGCGGCAAGAGCACGCTGCTCAACATCGCAGCGGGGATGCTCGTGCCTCAGCAGGGCAGCGCGCTCCTGGACGGACGCCCGATCACCGGACCCGGCCCGGAGCGGGCCATGGTGTTCCAGGAGCACGGGCTCTTCCCGTGGCTCTCGGCCGCGGAAAACGTCGCGTTCGGCCTCCGCATGCAGGGGATCGGCCGCGAGCAGCGCCGCGAGCGGGTCGCGGCGGCGCTGAAGATGGTGAATCTGTCTCACGCCGGGCACAAGCTCGTGCACGAGATGTCGGGCGGGATGCGCCAGCGGGTGTCCATCGCCCGGGCGCTCGTGGTCAACCCGGCCGTGCTGCTCATGGACGAGCCGTTCGCCGCGCTCGACGCCCAGACGCGCACGCTGCTCCACGACCAGCTCCAGCGGGTCTGGTCGCACACGCAGAAAACGGTGCTGTTCGTCACTCACTCCGTGGGCGAGGCCGTTCGCCTGGCGGACCGCATCGTCGTCATGAAATCGCACCCGGGCCGGATCCGCAAGGAGTTCCCGGTCGCGCTGCCCCACCCCAGGCCGATGGACAGCCGCGAACTGAGCGACATCGGCCGCCTCGTCCGCGCGGAGATTCAGGATGAAGTCAGCCGCGTCAACGCCGAGATGGAGGCCGGCCATCGCTAGAACCTTGAAGCTGGCGCTCGTGTGGATTCTGCTGATCGTCGCGTGGGAAGGGGCGTACCGCGCGATCGGCTGGCGTGCATGGGTTTTCCCCGCGCCGTCCCACGTTCTCGACGCGACCCTGGGCATGCTGAACGTCCGGACGTTCTTCGGGGACGACCTTCACGCGGGCTGGCCGGTGACCAGCGCATCCGAGATCGAAACGCCCCCGGGCTCGAGCCGGTCGGTGCTGGACAGCGCCCTGGTGCGCGCGCTGCCGATCAGCGGCGCGCGCCTGGCGGTGGGCTTCGCCGTGTCGATCGGGTTCGGCCTGGCCTTCGGGGTGGCGCTCTGGAGGTTCGATTTTCTCAACTCGCTTCTCGGGCCCGTTTTCCTCGGCCTTCAGACGCTGCCCAGCGTCTGCTGGGTGCCGCTGGCGGTGCTCACCCTGGGCATCACGGAGACGGGTGTCCTGTTCGTCCTCATCATGGGGACGTCGTTCGCGATGACGATCGCGATGCGCGACGGCCTGCGCACGCTACCCCCGATATACGGCGCCGCGGGACGGATGCTCGGCGCGCGGCGGGCCCGTCTGTACCTCTACGTCCTCCTGCCCGCGTGCCTTCCGGCGCTCGCGGGGACGCTGCGCCAAGGATTTTCGTTCGCCTGGCGGTCGCTGCTCGGCGCCGAACTGATCCTTCTGACTCAGCGGCGGGGGCTCGGGTTCCTGCTCAACATCGGCCGTGAATTCAACGACGTCGCGCAGGTCGTCGCGGTGATGATCGTGATGATCGGTGTGGGCATGGCGATCGACCGATGGGTCTTCGCGGGGATCGAGCGCCGGGTGCGCCGGCGGTTCGGTTTGACGCAGGCGCGATGACCGTGCTTCAGGGGCACAGACGTCGGGCCGACCACGCGCCGTGCCCCGTGGCCGCCAGCGCGCGAGTCCATTCGGCCCGGTCATGCAATCGGCCGGCGCCCATGGTCCACAGTTCGACGCGGTCGGCCAGGACTCTGAAGCCGCCCCAGTGCTCCGGGCGTGGGATCGTTGGTCCCTGCCTCGTGAGCGCCAGGTCCGTCAGCGACACGCCGAAGCGATCCATGACGTCGAGGAGGCGCTCCGCGAGAACCGCCCGTGACTCGATCGGGCGGCTCTGCGCACTCGCCCACGCCCCCAGGCGCGATAGCAGCGGACGGGACGCAAAGTACGCATCGGACTCCTCGTCCGGCGCCCGCTCGACCGGGCCATGAACACGGGCCTGACGTGCTGCGTGATCCCAGAAGAACACGGCCTCCGCCCGTGCATTGGCCGCGATGTCGGTCGCCTTGCGGCTCTCACGGTTCGTGAAAAACGTGATCGTGCCCCGGGTGTGATCAAACCCGCGGCAGAGCACCACTCGCGCGGAAGGATCTCCCCCGGCCGAACTCGTGGCGAGCACAACCGCGTCCGGGTTGGGGGTTTCGCCCGACGACTGGGCTTCGCGAAGCCACGCGTGCAGAATGGCGAAGGGCTCGGCTGGGAGTGGGTCGGGAAGGCCGGGTGCGAGCCTGGCCAGCAATTCGACCGCGCGTGAAGCCATTCTGGCGAGTCCCCAGTAGTCCCCGCCCCGCTCTTGCGCGGCGCGTCCATCACGCCCCGTCGGGCTGGGTGCGAATCATAGGTGCACGCGCCGGCG
Source organism: uncultured Phycisphaeraceae bacterium (assembly GCA_964500365.1). Lineage (GTDB taxonomy): Bacteria > Planctomycetota > Phycisphaerae > Phycisphaerales > UBA1924 > CAZCPB01. The sequence continues at coordinate 4,711 of CAZCPB010000001.1, read as the reverse complement.
CTTCTGGTGCCACGTTCAGTTGACCGTGAACATCAACCAAACTTCGCGGCATGAATTCCCCTTCAATAGCCGTTCGTTCGGTGAAGCATCGGTCGCCGAACGATAGAATGAGTAAATCGTTTCTCGCCGGAACCTCCACGCGAAAGGAAGCGCTCATGCGCGTGCTTGTCATTGAGGACAACCCGAAGATGGCCTCCGCTCTTCAGAAGGGTCTCGACGAGCACGGGATCCAGACCGAAGCGGTGCACACGGGCACCGAGGGTGAAGAGCTCGCCGCGGCCGGGGCGCACGACGTGGTCGTGCTCGACCTGATGCTCCCCGACCGGGACGGGATCGACGTGTGCCGGAGTCTGCGCCGGCGTGGCGTCACGTCCAAGATCCTGATGCTCACGGCGTTGAGCGGGACCGGCGACAAGGTGTCCGGGCTCGACTCGGGCGCGGACGACTACATGACCAAACCCTTCGAGTTTGAGGAGTTCCTCGCGCGGATCCGGGCGCTCATGCGCCGCGGCGAAGCCTCCGAGTCTCGTTTTCTTCGCTGCGACGACCTCGAACTCGATCTCTACACGCGGGTGGCCAAGCGGGCCGGGCGCCGGGTCGAGCTCTCCAACCGCGAGTTCGCGCTGCTCGAGTACCTCATGCGGAACGCCGACCGGGTCGTCTCCCGGACTCAGATCGGCGAGAAGGTGTGGGACATGAACTTCGAGCCAACAAGCAACGTTGTGGACGTGTACGTCTCGGCCCTCCGGCGCAAGCTCGACCGCGACGTGGCCCGCCCCCTGATCCACACGGTCAAGGGAGTCGGGTATCGCTTCGGCGTGATGGACGCTCCGGCATGACCGCCGCGGCGCCCCGGGGGGCGCGCCTGCACGGGCTGTCGCTGCGGGCGAAGCTCACGCTGTGGTTCCTCGGGATCTCGGTGGCGATCCAGCTCGCGCTCTCGCTGCTGCTCTTAATTTATCAGCGGGCCAGCGTCGGCAGCTACTTTGATTACCGGCTCCGCCACCGTGCCGAGCGGATGGCCGAGGCAATCGGGCAGGTGAGCTCCGACCTGACCGACGACCGGCTGCGGACGCTTTCGGACGAGGCACGGCGGTTCGTGCTCAGCGAGGCGCACGTCTACACGCTCTACGCCGAGGACGGGCGTATCGCCGCTTCGAACCTGCGCCCGGCGGTCGAGGCCGCTGAAATCGGACTGGGGTCGCGCACCGCGCCGTCGGAGGTCTTTCTCCTCGACATCCAGGGCCTCCGGGGCATGGAGGACCCGTCGCAGGCCCGCGCCGTCCTGCTGCCGGTGCGCACGTTGGACGGTGCGCGGTACACACTGCTGATGGCGATCAGCGATTCGTATTACCGGTCCATCATGCAGCAGACCGCGCGGGTGATTCTGCTAAGCCTGCCGGTGGGAGCGCTCGCGGCCGCCGTCGCCGGGTGGCTCATCGGAGGGCTGGCCATTCGCCCGTTTGTTCACTTCCGTCGATTGAGCGAGACGCTCGCGCCCGAGTCGATCGAGCGCGATGTCTCGCCGACACCCGCGTCCAGGGAGGTCGTGGAACTCGAGCGCGATCTGCAGGAAACGCGGGCGAAGCTGCGCAGCGCCTTCGCCGCCCAGGATCGCTTCGTGTCCAGCGTCTCGCACGAACTGAAGACGCCCATCGCAACGATCCTCCTCGAGGGCCAGACCCTGCACACGGCGGAGATGCCGCCGGAGGCTCAGCGGTTCGTCGGCAGCGTCACCGACGAGATGCGGCGCCTCGGCCGGATGACCGAGAGCTTCCTCACGCTCGCTCGGATCCGCAGCGGGAACGCGATCCCGAACCCGCGCCCGAGCGAAGCCAACGAGTTCGTCATGGAGGCGATCGCCGACTGCAGCCGCTTCGCGCGCCAGAGCGGCGTGACGCTCGCTCCGGAGCTGGCGGAGGACGACCGGCCCCTCCCGGTCTCCGGCGATGCCGAGCTGCTCCGCGTGCTGGTGGACAACCTCGTGCGGAACGCCGTGCGCTTCAGCGCTCCGGGTGGGGCGGTCGTCGTGCGTGTGATCCCGGAGGACGGGCGCGTTGCCATAAGCGTGCGGGACCGCGGCCCCGGCATCCCGCCCGAGCTTCTCGACCGCCTGTTCGATCGCTTCGTGCAGGGGCCCGATCAGTCGTCACGGGTGCAGGGCCACGGCCTCGGGCTCACGATCGCTCAGGGCATCGCCGAACTCCACGGCGGCAGGATCACCGTTCGAAATCTCGATGAGGGCGGCTGCGAATTCACCGTCACGCTGCCCCTCTGTGCGCCCGCGCCGGAGCCCGGTCCAGACGACGTGCCAGCCCCCGAAGCCGGGTCTGCCGAACCGACCGAAACGCGCGTTCCGACATCCGCGGGGAGTTCGTCCTCAGTTTGATCCGCGCTGGCCCGGGAGGGCTTAGCGCGAACTCATTCCCCCGTCATGCTCCGATCATGGCGGATCAGTAGAAAATCAAGGAACAGGGCCCACGTCGCCGTCCCGGAACGGGTCGGACGACGCTTCGGCCGGTCGACGGTCCCCCCTCCGTCGGGCGGCCGCGGCGCACGGGGTAACCCGGGCGCGGTTGCCCGCCGACGACAGTCGGCGGGCGGCGCTTCGACGATTTTCGCGCGAAGGCCGTACGAAAGCGATCCCCTGTGGCTGAAACGACCACGAACAACGCCGGAGGCGGCGACCCTGATCGGCGGGCTCACGAAGCTCTGCCGATGAAGCTGTCCGGTTCGCCCGACGATCTTTCGGCCGAGATCGCGCACGTGGGCGTCGAGGGCGCACCCGCCGATCCCAAGGCGGGGCCCGGACTCCTGTCGCTGGAGCTCGGCATCGCCTTCGTCGTTCTCCTCCTCATCGCCGGGGTCGCAACATGGCTGCTCGGTTGGATCACGGGGCTGGCGATACTCGCGATCGGAATGGTCGGGATGGTCTTCAACCCGGTCGTTCCGGCCACGCTCCTTCGAGCCCGGGACCGCAAGGACGTCGCCGATCAGCGTCACGGCAGCTGATTCGAGCACGCGCGCGGCCGATCGTCGAGGCAGAGCGTCCGCTACGCGTGCGACGGGGCCCCTTCCGGTGACTTCGTCACGGGCTTGCGCACTCCGAACAGCTTCTCGGTCACGGCCTGGATGACGACGTACAGAACAGGCGTAAACACGAGCCCGAGCAACGTGTTGCCGATCATGCCGAAGAACACCGCGGTGCCGATGGCCTGTCGGCTGGCGGCGCCCGCGCCGGTGGCGATCATCAGCGGGAGGACGCCGAGGATGAACGCAAGGGCGGTCATCAGAATCGGCCGCAGGCGCTGACGCGAAGCTTCGACCGCCGACTCGACGATCCCCTTGCCCTGCTCGCGGTACGCCTTCGCGAATTCGACGATGAGGATCGCGTTCTTCGCGCCCAGGCCCACCAGCAGCACAAGGCCGACCTGCGTGTAGATGTTGTTGTCCATGCCGCGGAAGATCAGCCCGGCCATCGCGCCCAGCACGGCCAGCGGGATGGAGAGGATGACCGACAGCGGGATGAACCAGGACTCGTACAGCGCGGCCAGGATGAGGTACACGACCAGCAGAGCCATCGAGAAGACGATGATGGCCTGATTGCCGACGAGTTTCTCCTGGTACGAGAGCGCGGTCCATTCGTACGACGTGCCGGGAGGGAGCTTGGCCTCCGCCATGTTCTCGACGACCTTGAGCGCTTCGCCGGACGAAACGCCCGGCGCGGGCTGACCCTGCAGGACCGCGGCGGGGAAGATGTTGTACCGGATGACGCGGTCCGCGCCCATGGTCTCGCGCACGGTCATGAGCGAGCCCAGGGGGACCATCCCGCCGTCGGGCTTGCGCACGTCGAGCCGCTTGATATCTTCGGCCACGGCGCGGAATCTGCTGTCGGCCGAGACGCTCACCTGCCAGGTGCGTCCGAACAGGTTCAGGTCGTTGACGTAGGCCGCCGCGAGATACCCGGACATGGTGCTGAACACGTCCTGGAGCGGGATGCCCAGCTTCTTGACCTTCTCGCGGTCCACGTCGGCGAAAAGCTGGGGGACGGCGGCGCGGTACGCGCTGTTCACGCCGCGCAGCTTGGACTGGGCGTTCCCGTCCACGATCATGCCCTGGACGATCTCGCCCATGGCCTGTCGGCCGATCCCGACGCGGTCCTGAAGGCGCAGGTCGAAGCCCGAGGCGCTGCCGACGCCGTCCACGGCGGGCAGCGAGAAGACGATGCAGAGGGCGTCGGGGATCTGCGCGGTTTTCCGGCGCAGCTCGGCGGTGATGGTCGCGAGGTCGCGGCCCTTGGGAAGCCGCTCGTCCCAGTCCTGGAGCCCGATGAAGAAAAGGGCGTAGTTCGAGCCGTTGTTGTTGATCATCGAGAAGCCCGGGAGGGACGTGAAGTTGCGCACGCCCTCCGTCTCGGCGAGGATGCTCTCGACCTTCTCGACGGCGGCCACGGTGCGCTCCTGGGACGAAGCGTCGGGCATCCACACGTCGATCATGAGCATGCCGCGGTCTTCGAGGGGGACGAACCCGGTCGGCACCTTCGTGAACGTCCAGACGATCCCGAACACGCACGCGCCGAACGCGGCGAGCGAGAAACCGACGACCCCGGGGTGCACCAGGAACTTGATCGACCGCGCGTAGGCGTTGGCGAGCGCGTCGAAGCCCCGGTTGAACCAGCGGACGAGGATGAACGGCTTGTGTCCCTCCTTAT